>CAXTRQ010000294.1:0-5822 GCA_964246705.1 uncultured Pyrinomonadaceae bacterium | reverse complement strand
CGACGTGTCGAACGTCATCGCCGGAATTTGCAGCACGCATCAGATCAAGGCGGAGCGCGTCGCGGCGGGAGTGAGCGGCAGTTCCGTGATTGTCAAGAACATCATCGTGCCGCAGATGAGTCCTGAAGAACTCGAAGAGTCAATTGACTGGCATGCCGAAGAGCATATCCCTTTCGACATCAGTGATGTCAGTCTCGACTATCAGGTTGTCGGCTCAGGTTCGGACTCGTTGAACGTGCTAATGGCCGCCTGCAAACGCGATTTCGTTGCCAACATCAAGCAGGCCATCCAGCTTGCCGGAAAGCAGCCCGCGATTATTGATGTTGATGCGTTCGCGCTTCAGAACTGCTACGAGGTTAACTACGAACCCTCGGCGGATGAAACGGTCGCGCTCTTGAACGTCGGCGCTTCGACGATGAACATCAATATTCTGAACGGCACGAAGAGCGTCTTCACGCGCGACGTGACGGTTGGCGGCAATCAATACACGGCTCTGTTGCAGAAGGAACTGGGCCTAACTTTCGAGCAGGCCGAAGCCGTCAAGCGCGGCGGCTCACTGCCTTCGGAGAGCCAGACGATAGACCTCGGATCGGTGCTCGAAACCGTCTCGGACATGCTCGCGCTGGAGATTTCCAAGACCTTCGATTTTTATCGCGCGACCGCCGACGACAGTGAAGCCGCCGTCCAGAAGATTCTGATTTCGGGAGGCGGCTCGAAACTGCGTGGCTTGCACGAATACCTCTCGAACCGCTTTGAGATTCCGGTCGAATGCTTCGACCCGTTCCGCAAAATTAAAGTTGATGCGAGGCGTTTTGATCCTGACTACATGCGCGACGTTGTGCCGGAGATGGCCGTTGCCGTCGGACTCGCTTTGCGAGGAGTGGAGGCTTAAATGATTAAGGTCAACCTGTTAGATTCCGTCACCGACAGAGCCAGAAGCGTCGCTGTCGTCGAAGCGAAGGTCGCCAACCCGCGCGCGCGCAGCTTGATGTTGATGGGGGTCGTCTTCTCGCTGATGGCGTTGGGGATGCTCTTCGATTATGTGAGCGCGAATACGGCGCAGGCCGCCGTCAAGGCCGAGCTTGAGCGGCAAGAGCAGATCGCCGCGCAGATGGCCGCTGTCAATAATGAGCAGGCCGAGCTGAAGAAGAAAATTGATTCTATTCAGGTGCGCATCGAGGCAATCAAGAAATTGCGTGCTTCGCAGAAGGGGCCGGTCGGCGCGCTCTCGGCGATTAACGAACGCATCCCCTCCATCGCCGACTTTCGCCTCGAAACAATCGAGCAGAAGAACGGTGAATTAGTGATTGAAGGTCAGTCGCCAAACGAAGCTGCCGTCACAGAGTTCGGGCGCAGGCTTGAGTTCTCCGAGGGTCTCTTCGCCAACATCAACTTGGAGACGCAGCGGCAGGATGTGGACATCAACCTCGCCGATTATAAAGATGCGGGCGAGATTGACACGACCGGGCCGAAGCCTCAGATAGTGCGTTTCAAGATTAAATGCAAGTACCAGCAACCGGCCAACCAAGCACAGAGCGCGCCCGCGGGAAACGCTCCGGCGAATCAAATCGCACAAAAATAGTCGCCCCCAGCCGTGACACCAAGGAAAAAGACGATGATTAAATTTGAAGCTTTACAAGAAAGACCGTGGTACTTACAGGTCGCCCTCTTTGGCGGAGTCGCCCTTTTGCTTTACGCGGGCTTCTGGTATTTCATGACCAAGGGAACGCGCGACGAGACGGCCGAGATTCAGACGAAGGTGGAGAGTCTTCAGGCGGCGAACGCCAACGCGCAGATCGCTTCGCAGCGGCTCAGCGAATTCAAGGTCGCTTATGCGCGCGTGCAGGCGGACTACGACGACCTCAAAGCCCTTCTGCCCGAACAACGCGAGCTGACGATGGTCTTGCAGAATGTGCAGGATCGCGCGCGTGGCCATCTGATGCTGATGAGCTTTACGCCGAAAGACGATCAGCAGCAGGATTTCTACACGGGCAAGCCCATCGAAGTCGAAGTTGCCGGGACGTACAACAACGTCGGCGCATTCTTCGCCTCCATCGCCTCTTACCAGCGCATCGTCTCCGTCACAGACTTCAAAGTTACGCAGCTCAAGGATCAGAAGGACAACCGGACGATCAACGCGAAGTTTCTTTTGACTGCCTACTACGCGTCGCCCGAAAAACTTCAGAACGTGACGCCCGCACCCGCCGCCAACGCGGCGAATCCGGGGCAAACAGCACAGAGCGCGCCCGCGCTCAACGGCGCAAACAATGCCGCCAACGCGGCCAGCCAAGCGCCGACGGCGACCGGACAACCTGCCGCAGCGCAACCGCCTGCTCAAACCAAATAGATTCTTTTAACGGACGCGCCGAAGGTTGGGAAGTGCGCGCCGGATTTTAGGAACCGAACCATGAAGAACTCTCAAAAGATGATACGCCACGCGCTCGTCGGACTGTTCGCTACGGGCGCTCTCGCGCTCTCGTTCTCTCTCGTCGCCAACGCACAGGAAGCCAGCACCACCTACAATCCGGCGCACAAAGACCCGTTCGTTAAGTACAGGCCGCCCGTCAAGCGTAGGGTCGTGAAGAAAGTAGTGACGCAGGTGCCGGTGCCGACCATACAGGCGCGCATCGAGCAATACAGGGCGCAGAAAGCGGCGGCGATGAATCTTCAACAGCCCGCGCCGAAACCGACCACCGCGCTCCTGCTGGGCGAAGTGGAAGTGACCGGCATCTTTCGCACGCCGCGCGGCTATGCGGCGATGGTCGAAGCGAAACCGATAAATCTCTCATACGTCATCTATCCCGGCGAGCAGTTTTACGACGGCATGCTCGTCGCCATCGAAGAGAATCGGCTAGTCTTCCGTCGTGAAACGCAGTGGTCGGACGGTCACCGCGAGGTTGCTGTAGACACCAAGCCTCTGCGCCCCTCAGACGCCGTCCGCGATTCGATGACGACAACCGGAACCGTCGCTCCCAAGCAGACGGCCTCCGAAACTCCTGCGCCCAAACAGAAGCCGACTGAAAGCGCCTCTGTCTCCGGCAACCAGTGAAAACTTCTCCACAGCGGTTCGCCGGGCGCGGGCAGATTTAAGCCTGAGAAACAATCGCCCGCCCGGCGACCAAATTGCTGTCTCGCCGTTGCAGTCTTCTCCATCCGCTCTCAAACCCTCATCAGGGAACCACATTACCTCGCTTTACAGAAAGGTTGTTGACAACACAAGCCCTGACGCGAAACGCATTGTGCGGCGCGCGCTTTAATGAGCCGGAACAAAAGCTCAGACGAGCGTTAGCGCGTGGCGGAGAGCGAAAGGGCTTCTCGGAAAGCGATTCCATGAAGGAAAAAATTATGGACTTCAAACCACATCAGCTTTACGCGCTCACACGTCGGGGCACGCTCGTCCTCCTGCTCGTGTGTTCGCTTTGCACCTTCGCCGCCGCAGGCGGGGCCGCCAGTTCGGTCGCCAGAGCGATGCGCACGACGACCGCCGGACAGGCCACGCGCATCACCATCGCAGGCACCGCGCCGATGGCCTATAGCATCCGCCGTCCCGAACCGCGCACGCTCGTCGTCGAACTGCCCGGCCTTGACGCTTCACAACTCGCGTCGAAATATCCGGTCGCTTCGCCGCTCGTCTCCAACGTGACGGTGCTGCGCGCCAGAACGAACGGCGAGTCAATGACCAGCCTTCAGATCGCACTCCGCGCACCCGTGCGCGAGCGTTCGCAGATGAGCGATAACGAACTCGTCCTCGAACTCTGGCCGTCGCCGGGCGAAGAGTTCGCCGCGCTGAAAGCGACGAATGAACCCGCGACGCTGGCCGCCCCTGAGCTTGCGAAAGATAACGTATCCGCGCCTCCCGCACCGACACCATCGCCCAATCCGGTCGGCGTCTCTCCGGCCTCTCCCAACAACACGCCGCAGTCCGAGCAGGGCAAGCGTTACGGCGAAGCCGGTTTCGTCGGCGAGCCGATCAACATGAATGTCACCAACACGGACATTCGCGATCTCCTCAACTATATAACCGAGCAGTACGGCGTGAATTTCATCATTGATACTTCGGTCACCGCCGTGCCCGTGACGATTAACGTGACGGATGTGCCGTGGAATATCGCGCTTGATTCGATTCTCAAAGCGAACCGCCTCGGCATCGAAGTGACAGGCAACATCCTGCGCGTGGCGACACAGAGCGTACTCGCCTCAGAAGCGAGCGTGCAATCGCAAATACGGGACGCGCAACTGAACAATTCACCGCTCGTCACAGAATTCATTCGTCTCAACTATGCTCGCGCAAGCGGCTCGTTGTCCCAAACTGCTGGTGCGAGCGGAGGCTATGCGGGCGGTTTGGCATCCGGGGCAACGCAGTCAGTGACGCAATTTAACAACGGGGATTCAGCCGTCACAACAACCGGTTCGCCGCGCGCGGTCGCTCAGACGCTTGGCGTAGGGGGTCAGCAAGGGATCATCGGTATTATTCAACGGCGAATTTCGAGGCGCGGAGCCGTAGAATTCGATGAGCGCAGCAACACGTTAATCATCACCGACGTTAAAGAGAACATTGACGCGATTCGCCAACTCGTCACGCTCCTCGACCAGCCTGAGCCGCAGGTCGAGATTGAGACGCGCATCGTCATCGCCAGTCGAAACTTCAGCCGCGACCTCGGCGTCCAACTTTCAGCCGTGGCTCTCAATGCGCGGCGCGGCGCGCTCGGTTCATTCAGCACCCTGCCGAGCGGCGATGCCATATCAGGGACAAACCCTCAAGGCGTTCCGGGTGGCCTCGCCGGTACGGCGCAACCGGGAGGGACTCTGGGGGCGGCGGCCAATACCGTCATCGGTTTGACGACCGGCCTGATCGGGACAGCGCAGATCAGTGCCCTTATCACAGCCGCCGAAGCGCAAGGTCAAGCTAAAGTCGTGGCGACTCCGCGCGTGACGGCGCTTAATAATCGCTCGGCGCAGATCGAAAGCGGCACACAGGTTCCGGTCGTGACACCGCAACAGGGCGGCGGCGGTGGCACGCTCTTCACCACCACCTTCGTCTCCATTCCGCTGCGCCTCTCCGTCACCCCGCAAATCACGGACGCCGGAACGGTTGTGCTGCGCGTGACTGCTGAGAACAACAGCGTCCGTGGTGATTTGACGAACTCACTCGGCACTCCCGGCATCAGCACACAGCGAATGCAAACGGAAGTACTCGTCCCAGACGGTGGAACGACAGTCGTCGGCGGCTCGCTCGTAGACATCGAATCCGAGACGCAGAACCGCACCCCCGGACTCGGCGGCATCCCTGTGCTCGGCAATCTCTTCAAGCGCAAGGCCAGCACGCGCAACACGGATGAAATTCTGTTCTTCATCACGCCGCGCATTTACAGGCCGGATTATCAGGGACGACCCATCACTGGCACGGTCAGCACGGGGACGCGAAGCGTCACGATTTCCCAGCCCGTGCCGCTCAACAATCCGCAAACCAACACGCCAAACTCGAACCAGAACAACCAGCAGCAGCAGCAGCAGTCCGCGCCGCCGACCTCGCCGCAGCAACCAAGCGACGGCGCGCGCCCGTAAAGGAGGTTCACAGAGATGTTCAAAGAAGCACTCGAAAACATCATCGAGCGAACAGAGGGGGCAATGGGCGCGCTCATCATGGGGACAGACGGTATCTCCGTCGAGAAAGTTCTCCTGCCTTCAGGCAGCGAGGCCAACATGGATGTCGCCGCCACGGAAGTCACTTCGCTTGTCCGCAACGCACAGCGCGCAGGCCATGACACCGGACTCGGCGGCATCCCTGTGCTCGGCAATCTCTTCAAGCGCAAGGCCAGCAC
>CAXTRQ010000293.1:0-5880 GCA_964246705.1 uncultured Pyrinomonadaceae bacterium | reverse complement strand
CTTTCGACCCGCCGAAAGTTAAGTTCTATCACCGCCAAGTACCTGAACAGTTACATATCTCACTCGATTCGTCATTTCAGATTTGCATCCAACTCTCACACGATTTGTCATTTTCACAAACCCGACCCGTTTACCTGAAGGCAATGCACAGGCAGAGTACTCATAAGCAAGCGACGTTTATGATGAAAGGCTTCGTGATAAGGCACGAAAGAATTCTGCGGGCGAGGCTATCCGCAAATTGGTGCGGCGGGCGACCGCCCGCGTGAAATGTTTCGTGTTGTGCGTCAGCAGCCAGTCGGGCCGCGCCTCCATAGCCGAGAGCAGTACTGGGACATCTGCCAGATGCCGGATCAAGTGGCGCGAAGACATCACGTCCTCTGCTGGCGGGTACGGCACGATTTCCGGGCGCGTCAACTTCAATAGTCCGGCGTAATCGTCTAACAATCCTTCGGCGCTCGTGGGGTCGAGCCGGACGGCATGAATCAGTAGGTTTTCTTCCACCTCTTCCCGGACCGCCTCTGCCAGCACCAGACGACAGATACGAGCCGCGCACAGCGAGAGTACCGCGCGGTCCAACCCCCAGCGGGCGACTATGCCCCCGGTCAGCACATTGGAGTCGAGAAAGAGGCGCACGCGGCCCGCCGTCACCGCCGCTTGGCCTTTTCTTTGGTGGACGGGGCGTCGAGTAGCTGCGGGTAACGGCGCGCCACGACGCGGCGACGCGCTTCGGGGAGAGTCTCCTGCAGGTCGCTTTCAGTGATGCCCACCCCCTCGAGTGTGGAGGCGATTTGGTTGCAGAGAAGCTCGAATCTGGTCTGCTCCGGCATCAGAATGAGCCCCCGGCCCACGCGCAGCACGGAAATGGGGGCACCGGGTTTGAGACCCAGCTCCGAGCGGTACTCTTTAGGGACGGTCATCTGCCCCTTCTCGCCCATACGGGTCGTCGAAAGGAATTCCACCACAGCGCTTGTTTCCGTCATAATAAGTGCTCTCTACCTCGATGTAGGATAATCCTACTAAAGTAAGAATATCTTACCACATTAAGAAGGGCGAATACAGTGAAGACTAAAAGGATTTAATAACGACAGATAAGGGAAGCCGGGCGGGAACTGTTCCGGTCAGGGGTAAGAATGACTGGTTGTTTTATAACTTTCACCTAATTCCTACTGGAGCAGAAGCACTGCAAGAGGGATTGGACAGGTGCGCCATGTCGTATGCACGTCATGCTGGATTTATCGCAATGCGGGGCGCGCGTGTACAACAGGCGCCCCACGGTTCTCCCGTCGCAACCGGATGATGTAATTCATGACTCACTCTTCTGGGTTAAAGCTCCGTATAGCGGAGGGTTGACCAGCGGGAGATTTGTATCTAAAGCCCGATTCCTTGAACGCGACAGACCCGCTTGACGATGCTTATAAGTAAGAGCTGAACGGTCACCTGATGAGCTGCGTTGATAGCAATGCTCATTGATTTTATATTCGTCGAACTCGGTCAGGAATCCCCTCTTGGATATCCTCATCGCCGGTATCCGAGGCGTCCGGGACCACTCGGAGAGGAGTTGCTCCTACCGGTAGAGCGCGTTCGATGACAATCCCTCCGCCCGCTTCGGCGAACTGCGCTTGCAGCTTTGTCATATCGCTGCAAAAGATTGTTTCAGCATCGCGGTCTCGCGCCACGTCGGCGGGCGCGGCGGTATTGCGGATCGCGACTGTTCGCATCTGCACGCGGCCCGAATCTACTCTGCCGCCAATCTCGACTCCGTAACCGGACTGCGACGCCTTCTTAAGCACGACCTTTCCGTCGCGCACCCAGGCCGTCTCCAGCCCCTCGGAGACTTGATAGCCGAGGCCGGTCAATCCGTTGAGAATGGCGTGCCGCCGTGACTGGGACGCGGCTTCTTCACGGAAGCGACTCAGAACCGTTGTTGCTTCTTTCTCTAACTCGACGAGGTCCTCAGACGGCTCATCAATTCGCGCGACAATAGAGCGTGAGATTGCCAAATCAATCTCGTGGCCGAGTTGGGAAAGTTCTGCCGCGAGCATTCTCAGACGTGATTGAAGAGCGATTCGATCCCTAGCCTTAGCGACTGCCTGGACGAGATCCAGCTCAAGGCTGTCCATCAGCATCGACCGGTGCGGCGACGGCTCATCGGAGAATAATCGGCGCAGCCGGGACTCGAACTCTCTTGTCGAGACATCTCCCAGAATTACGGCCAGCTCCGCGATCCTGAGGTCAAGGCGCAGGAAGTCCTCGTCGTCAATGCTCGTAGATTGGCTTGCCAGCCACTGCTTGAAACTTTGTCGATCGTCGGTGTCCCTGAGCGCGTCGGCGAGCCGGCGCTGGTGATCGGAGACGTTCGGATCTTTCTTGTCGCTCAATATGGCGAAGGCTTGGCTGATCGCCGCCGCGCCGTCGGAGCGACCAGCGACTGCGTCTTCAAGTGCGCTCCGCAGTTCGGCTGGCACCGGCACTCCCCGCCGTTCCAGCGTGGTCAGAACACTGGCAGCTACGCCTTCGGTTCGACGCTGCGCAGCTCGCGCTTTCGCTTTTGCCTCCGCCGCGCGAGCCAAGCGGAATTCCTGGTCGGTTCTCAGGAAGGCGACCTCGTCGGGAACCGCCTTTTGCAATTCTATAAAGCGATCCTGCGCCAATAAGCTCCGAAGAGTTTCATAACGGCCCTGAGTAGCGGAGACCTCGACTTCGGTCAGCGTACCGTTACGTCGGCCGATCTTGATCCATTCCTCAACCGTTGTATGTAGCCTGACGAGATGACCTTCACAAAGGGCGACGATCTCCTCGCGCGTGACGATGCGGACGACTTTTGGGCCGCTCATGTCAACCTCCATGGCAAAGCGCGCTCGATGGCGATGCGAAGGCGCTGCTGCTCGTCTTGTGGGTCATGGTACCAGCGATTGGACGACACTCTATGCACGTAAGGAATCGACCGCTTCAGTACGCTCGGTCGCCACATCTCCCGGGCGCGGGCGTGCGCCAGGAGCCGGTGACGCGGGGCATCGCAATCGATACCGATACCGTAGAGGCCGGTGCGCGGGTCTACAATCGCAAAGTCCAGGCCGAAGGGGCTTGCGTCTTGAACTCTCTCAGGTTGCCAGCCGAGAGTTTCTATAAAGTGGGCCACGGCCGTTTGGAAGCCGTCCGGTTCCTCACTGTTACTGTCATGGTGCGCACCGTCTCGCCGTCCCGCGACCAGTCGTGTGAGAAGCGTGCGTGCGTTCTCAAGTTCGCCCGCGGACATTGCGCGGGCATACTCGAAGTAGGCCTGTAGATAGTCACGTGGTGATGTGGCTTGGCGACGCGTTGTCAGCATATCGGAAATCTCTGCGATGGGCATAGAGGTGACGAGGAACACTTTCTCGCGCGCACGTGTGACGGCGACGTTGAGGCGTCTCTCCCCGCCCCGCTGTCCTAAGACGCCGAAAGACCTGCGGAACGTGCCTTGAGCGTTTCGCCCGAAGGTGGAGGAGAAGATGATAACGTCGCGTTCGTCCCCCTGAACATTTTCCACGTTCTTGACGAAAAACCCCATATCTTCGCCGTATTCAACCCGCTCGCGTTCCTCGGCCAAGGCGTTTTGGAAGGCGTCATCGCGCTCGGCGCGCGTCTCCAGCACCTCCTCGATGAGGTCGGCCTGCTTACGATTGAACGTCACGACGCCGACCGATTTTCGCGACCCCGCCTCGCCGGCCCAAAGAGATCCGAGAAGGTCACCGACAGACTCAGCCTCCGTCGGATTAGTCTGATCATGGTAAACGCCGTCGGCCCGGATCATCTCCATCGGCTTGATCCGACGCACCTCCTCGTCCGGGTGACGTACGGGCACACTCAGGCGGTTGGCATAGAAGGATGCATTGGAGAACGAAATCAGCTCACGATAGGCCGAGCGGTAATGGATTTGCAGGGTCGTAGTCGGAAGCACGGATTTAGCGAGTTGAAGAAGATCGGGGCAGTCCTTGATCTCGCGGCGGTTCCAGGTTTCGGAGACTTCCGCGCGCTCTTCTTCAGTTAACCCGTCCTCCATCTCATCGCCTTCAAAGAGATCAGCCTCATCGTTCTCCACCCGGCTGGAGAAGAAAGATGTCGGCGGCATCTGCTTTTCGTCGCCGCTGACGATCACGGCCTTGCCGCGGAAGAGACTGGGCAGAGCATACTCGACGGGGATCTGGGAGGCCTCGTCATAGATCACTGTGTCGAACAAGCCGGCCTTCAAGGGCAGGACACGGCTTGCAACATCGGGGTTCATGAGCCAGACCGGCCGCAACGCCATCAGCCCGAGATCAACGCCCCGTTCCAAGAACTCACGCAGTCGCCGTGCTCGCTGCCCGCGGAGCCGGGTGATGTCCTCCCACTCCCTTGCCGCATGCAAGCGGTGAGTATCTATTCCCTCGATTAGGAGCCGCCGGTTCGCTTGACGCATTTGAACATCAGCGGTCGCCAGCGCCTCTACCTTCGCCTCCAGTTCGCTGGCCTCCAGGAGTAAGGCAGGCGCCGCGGATTCAAGACGCGCTTTCCACGCTAGCCGCGCCTCGCGCGCGATTGTCCGGCGCACCGCTTGGTCCAACTGCGCCTCATCCAAAACGGCAAGCGAGCGTTCAGCACCGCGGAGGACACGGAAAACGGCGACAGCCAAAGGAGCGAGATGCGCAGCCCGCGCGCGGAAGCGCTGATATGCGCTGAGGGTCGGCAGAGCCTGGGCAATTCGGGCCAGACTAGCGTCGTTAGACCCGTCACTGTCAATAATGGCCTTGCGCCCCGTCCTCCAAACTTCGCCGAACCACGGCTCAAGCTGACTCAGGGCGGAGAGCGCTCTCTCACGAGCTTCGTGGCGCTCGAGTCCCTGCCGGACACTGACGATAAAATTCTCGAAGGCTTCCTGCGTTGCTGGACGGACCGCGGCTAAGGCTAAAGGTAAATGGGGACACGAGAACAACCGTTCCGACAACGTGCGAACCTGGCCGAGCTCGTCTTTGAGCCTCTGGGTGATCTCCAGCAGTTTTGAACCCGGGAGTGCGTCCGAGACGTGTGAGCTTAGCTCTAGAACGACCGCTACTGCTGCGAGGCGCAACCGCCACGGACGAAGCGCGATCTCATACTTCGCGGCGGCGATGAAGCTGGGCAGCCCGCCGGCAAGTTCGCCAAGTAATTGAGCTCTGAAGAAAGCTTTCAGGCGGCCCGATTTCGCCCAGCGTCGGGGAGACAACCTGGCAAAAAACGAAGCCGGCCTGTTAATTTCTTCCGCCAGGTTGAGCCATGTATTGAGGTCGGTATCGTCCAGAGCGACAACCACCGTTTGACTCGCTGTTTCCGGGGCAGAGCCCGATATGCGCTCAAAGCCCGCTACGATTGCCGCCAGTTCCTTAAGTAGAGCATGTCCCTGTACTTCGCGTCCTCTCGTTTGGAAGAGCGGCAACCATTGCGTGAGGCGCTGCCGCTGAAGCTCCGAGAGCATTCGAAAAGGCGGCGCGTTAGCTTCGAGCCAAGATCGCAGAGCCTCCGGATTTTCAACAGACAATGCCACAGGCGTACGCCCGAGGACTGCCTGGCGCTCGGCCTCGCTGGCGACAAACGCCTCGAAATCACTTTTGAAGGTGCTCAGTGTTCCAGGCTCGGCACTGAAAGTGACGAGATCCACGAGGGGACTGTCTTCAAACCGGGCGGGAAGCCAATAGCGGGCAAGTGGGCCACAGGCTTCTTCGAGCGTGGCCAGACCAGCCACGTCGAGTTTGGCCAGGAGTTTCCTCAATCCCGGTGCCTCGATCGGGGCGGGTTGGTCCCACTCCAGCGCAATGAGTTCGCCTAGCAGATCCCGATATGTTAGCCCAGTGGTCGGATCGACTTCGTGAAGGGCCGCTTGGTGTAGAT
>CAXTRQ010000292.1:292-5905 GCA_964246705.1 uncultured Pyrinomonadaceae bacterium | reverse complement strand
GTCGCAGCACAAATATTGTTATAGAAACCTATCGCCAATCCTGCAACGAAAGAGATGACCCACGACTTCCGTCAACCGGACTTCAATGTTAGCGAGAGGAGAAAGCAATGGGAGATTCTGAGAACAGCAACGAACAGGGCGTGACCCACACCGTGCAACCCGGAGAAACCCTCTCCAAGATCGCCAAAGAATATTACGGCGACTCCAATCAACACACGAGAATCTTCGAGGCCAACCGCGACCAACTCGACAATCCAAACGATCTTCAGGTCGGACAAGTCCTAACAATTCCACCGGCCACTTCCTGAGCGACAATCGTTCCGTCTAAAACCACCCTCAAACAGACGCACACAAAAGAAGCGGCGGACTTCCACAGCCCGCCGCTTCTCGTCTCTCAATTCTCACGTTTATTGAATGAGCCCAGTAGGACTCGAACCTACGACCCACTGGTTAAAAGCCGGTTCCGCCCCCTGTTTTCGTCTGTTCGCCGTTGTTCAAGAAATACCTCAAACCCCCTGTTTAGATACGCTTGTCTTCGGCATCATAGACACGATCAAACATGGCTTTGCGTCCCTGCTGCGCGAGACAGGAATTGATGACTTCCGCTTGCACGACTGCCGCCACACGGCCATCACTCGCATGATCGCTGCGGGTGCTCCGCCAATGGAAGTGATGAGGATAAGCGGCCACACGCAGATGTCCACTTTCGCCAGATACGTCAATCCGAACCGACACTCACTAAAACGCGCCGCGGAGATGTTGAGCGCATTCAATGCTCAATCAAGCGTTCCGGCGAGGCAGGGAGATGAAGTTATTCATTGATATCCTATGGGAATTCACTTGGAATCTACTGTAAGCTACGCTTCAATAACTATATTTTAAGGATGCTAAAATATAAATTTCTGTCAGCCTTTAGGAAAGGCGGATAGTGATGATAGAAGAGGCGGAAAAAATACTAGCCAATCTTTCCTGTGCAGAGAAGGCTTATCTACTCCAATTAATCGCCCGCGATCTTGGCAATGCTTTCCCCGGAATCGAGTGCCACGATAGCGTTGCCGGAGGCGATCCCTGCATTGTCAGAACGCGCATTCCGGTCTGGCTCCTTGAACAAGCTCGGCGACTCGGTACGAGTGAAACAGAACTGCTTCGAGCATATCCCATTCTACGTGCTGAAGACCTAGTTAATGCTTGGGCTTATGTTCGGAGCCACCGAAACGAGGTCGAACAACAAATCATCGAAAATGAAGTCGATGAGCCGTAATATCGCGCCTACATTTTTAAGACGGGCTTATACAACCTGCGGAAGATAGAAACGCGCCCATCCAGAATGAAAACATTCCAGCAGTTCGAGCATCAACTCGAAACTATCCCGCTGACTACGAACTGGTATCTTGCCGCCCTCGGTGAGATGCGTGGAAGGCAGGAGCTTTTCACCAGACAGTCGCCGCAAAAATTGAGGGTGCTGCGTGAGCACGCTCTCATCGTGAGCGCGGTCTCCTCGAATCGCATTGAGGGCGTTGAGATAAATCAAGCGCGCATTAAGCCCGTTGTGCTCGGTCAGTCTCGTCTGCGCGACCGGGATGAAGAGGAAGTGCGCGGCTATCGCGACGCCTTAAAGTTGACTCACGAGCGCGGCGCGAAGCTGAACTTTACGGAAGACCTTATACTTGAGTTGCATCGCCTGAGCAGCGCGGGCCTGGGAGACGCCGGGCAGTATAAAGAGCGCGACAGCGACATCATAGAGAAGCACCCGGACGGGCGGCAGAGAGTTCGCTTCAAGACAGTGCGCGCCGCCGACACGCCACAGTATATAGGCGCGCTCATTGATTATTGGAAACAGAATCTCAATGATCGCTGGATGCCTCCCTTAATCGCGCTCGCCGCTTTCAATCTCGACTTCCTCTGTATTCATCCTTTTCGTGATGACAATGGGCGCGTGTCGCGCCTGCTCTTGCTGCTCGGCTGCTATCAGCTTGGCTACGAAGTAGGACGCTATATCAGCCTTGAGCGGTTGATAGAAGAGAACAAAGAGCGATATTACGAGACGCTTGAACTCAGCTCTCAAGGATGGCACGAAGGAAAATATGATCCATGGCACTTGATAAACTTCTTGCTCTACATTCTGAAACTCGCTTACGGAGAATTCGAGAGCAGAGTGGGGCAGACAGCCTCTCCCAAAGGCGCGAAGATGGAGATGGTTGAAGCCGTCGTCGAGTCGCAGAAAGAGCCGTTTACAATTAACGATCTGGAAAGAGCATGTCCGGGCGGGAGCCGCGACATGGTACGCCGTGTGTTGCGCCAACTCAAAGAGGCGGGAAGGGTCGAGCCTTTAGGGCGCGGGCCGGGCGCGCAATGGCGTAAGAAGAGGTAATACCCTGATAAAGAGGTAATAAAGAGGCTAATGTGAGCGGGCTACCGGAATAAAGTGTATGGCGGCAACTCTCCTCGAACTGGTCGGCAATAGAGAACTCCTGCGTGATCTGGCTGGCCCACGTAGCTACGAGCGCGGCGAAAAGTACGCGGCCGATGGTTATGTCCATTCCATCACCGAGTACAAGGGGAAGCTTGTCGCCACCGTCACCGGCACGCATGATTACCAGGTCAAGCTGTGGGTCGAGCATGATGCCCTCGAATCCGATTGCACCTGCCCGATGGGCGAGATGGGCGAATTCTGCAAGCACTGTGTCGCGACTGCGCTGGTATGGGCGGACGAAGCGAAAAGTGCTAGCCACGAACGAAGCAAGATAAAGATCAAGAGCGGCGCACAAGCGGGCGCGCGAACCGGAACGCTTGATGACGCACGTACTCACCTTGAACGGCAGAGCAAAGAAGCCCTCATCGAACTCCTGTTGGAGCACGCTCTGGAAGATAAGAGCTTACGCGAACGTCTCCTGCTCGACGCGGCACGCTCCAATCCTGCCGGGCTTGACCTTGAAACCTATCGCCGCACCATCAAAGCTGCCGTGAAATCAAGCGGCTTCGTTGATTACTACGAGGCCGGAGCTTACGCGCACGGCATTCGCAAAGTGACTCAGGAGTTGAGTGGCCTATTGCGTGACGGGCACGCTGCGGCATGCATTGATCTCACGGAGTATGCCTTGAGGGAGGTCGAGCGGGCGATTGGGCAAGTAGACGATTCTAATGGGCAGGTCGGAGGCGTGCTTGATGATCTGCAAGTGCTGCACCTGGAAGCGTGCAAGCAAGCTGAGCCGGACGGGGTGAAACTCGCGCGACGTTTGTTCAAGTGGGAACTGGAGAGCCAGTGGGAAGTCTTCTACGGTGCTGCTGAAGCTTATCGAAAAGTTTTCGGCAAGGAAGGGTTGGCCGAGTATCACCAATTGGCTGAAGCCGAATGGGCGAAAGTGCCAGCGCTCGCCCCGCCGGAGAATAAAGAGACGAAGCACGCTGGCAGCTTTCCTGTTATTCATAAACTGAGCGCTGAAGCACTTGAGGATGCTGCGCAATACGGTAGGCGCTTTCACATCACGAGCATCATGGAGTCGCTCGCCCGCGCCAGCGGCGATGTGGAAGCGATAGTCGCCATCAAGAGCCGCGATTTATCGTCTGCCTACTCCTTCCTGAAAATCGCCGAAATTTATCACGAAGCCGGTGAGCACGATAAAGCGCTTGAGTGGGCCGAGCGCGGCGCGCAGGCTTTCCCTGAAAAGACCGATAGCCGTCTGCGCGAATTTCTCGCCGAAGAATATCACCGGCGGCATCGTCACACGGAAGCGATGGAGCAAGTCTGGGCTTTATTCAGTGACGCGCCGAATCTCGGAACATATCGCCAACTCAAAGAGCACGCCGTGCGCACCGCCGGAAAATCCACTCGCAACCAAAAAGATGAATGGGATAGCTGGCGCGAGCGCGCTCTCAAGCATTTGCGTGTGATGCTCGATGAGCGGCGGAAGGGCATAAAGAAAGGCAGCAATTTCTCTGCCTGGCGAGGTGCTGGCGATAACTCGACGCTCGTCGAGATTTACCTGTGGGAAGGCGAGACAGACGAAGCTCTCAAAGCCGCGGAAGCGCACGGCTGCTCCGACGCCCACTGGATGAAACTCGCCGGAGCATTGGAAAAATCTCGCCCTTCGGAGGCTTTGCGTATCTACCGCGTGGAGAGGAGAAGTTAAGACGGATAGCTAACGGAATATCTCCGCTTGAGAATGTTGACGAAGGTCTCATCAAACACTTATTAGATGCGTTTGAAAAATCAACAAAGAAAAGTTTTGGCCTTCCCACAGGGCACGGCGGAAGCAGACGAAAAGCAACGCAGCTAAAATCCTCGGCAGAGTTGAAAGAATTAGTGCGGATCGTGGACGACCTGCATGAGCTATGGGAATACACGACGCAATTTTTTGAGAGGAACGATTATGAAGCCGGGTGCGTTGAAATGATAAAAGCCTCTTCGGGATTCAAGCGCCTCTCCAAGCAATACTCAGTGCCGGACGATCTGCTGAAAAAGGTTTTCAAGCGTAAAAGTTCCCGCAAACCGGAGCTTGAACCGCTGAATTTAGCCATCGAACACGTCCGCCAGATATTAAACATCAAATTAAAGCCAAACACCGTCAAGGCACGTTATCTTCAAGCCAGAAAACAAGCCACCGTCTTCAGCAAGAAGATTCACTAATCCTCGCCAGTCCAGCCGAAGCGCTGCCCGCATACTTTCAAGCCAACTTGAAAATAAGCGGCTCCCCCTTCCTTCACTCAAAATCAAATAAATTTGATTCGCTCTGACTCCGTTTAGTAATCAGTTAACCGTCGGCAATAATTGCTGACAACTGATTCTTCCTTGCTCGCGGAATGTGCGTACTGGAGTTGCGGAGCCGCATTAAGGAGCGGCTTACCGGCGGACGAGGTAAGCGCGATTACTCGGGTAAGGGAATCAATGTGCAAACATTGCGGCTGGCGGAAACCACGGGCGTCAACATCAGCACGCTGAGCACTGACGCGCGCATCTGCGAAGTCTTCTTCCATGACGGCAGCGAAACGACACTCGCGCGCGAGTCCCTTTTGCCGCGAGAATTTTACGTGATAGCGCTAGGCGCTCCTGACCCGCACGCGGGCGGCACTTCGGATAGCCGTCACCCAATCTGCTGACCCGCACATTACTTCAGTGGTTCTTTGTTTGCCGCAATCGCAAACTATTTAGTGTTACGAGTTACTGACGTTGATGCTAAAGCCATTGCAAAGAACGTCATGCAATTGTCCGATGTAAGCGGCACTGCCGGATGACTCAAACAACTAGCAAAATATACAGCGACATTTTGGCGAGAGGCAAAGCGCCCAATTACTCTCAAACTCAGTGGTTAATATTCAAAGCGAATTAGTGGGACTCTTTGCCGAAGTTTAAGGGCATGCAGTTGAACCAATATTTGATTGATGTGGGCGCGAATGCGTGCGTGAAGTGAAACGGGCGACCATAGGTCGCCCGTAACTTATTGAGTATGATGATGAGCCGAGCAGGACTCGAACCTGCGACCCACTGGTTAAAAGCCAGTTGCTCTACCGACTGAGCTATCGGCCCGTTCTAAAGGACTTAGCTGACTTGAAATGTAGTGAAAATCTCTAGCCAGTTAGTCATACTAACCTTCGGTACGACGAATATATCACACA
>CAXTRQ010000292.1:0-282 GCA_964246705.1 uncultured Pyrinomonadaceae bacterium | reverse complement strand
CTCCTATACCTAAAAAGTCTTCCCGTGTAAACTGATACCAACTTGCACATCAGATTAAGATGCATTAGAACTCAGCAACGCCACAACCGATTACACTTAAGCCGCAATTGAGCACGGAAGAACTTTAACGCCGTTATGAACCTTCCCCCTAAAAGTAGAGAGCCAGATAAGTCTCATGAGCCTCCACCTGAACTGCACCCCACAAATGGGACAGGTAGAGAGGGTGGTATCCTTGCAAATGACCTGCACCCAATTATTGGACAGTTTCGAGCGTTAAAATTT
>CAXTRQ010000291.1:1421-5946 GCA_964246705.1 uncultured Pyrinomonadaceae bacterium | reverse complement strand
TCGTGACCTTCGACGATCAGAAGGTGGAGCACGACAACATCGCGTCGGATGCGCGCGGCGCATTCGACATCTTCCAGATGAACGAGCAGCAGGTCTTCTCGGGGATGGCGTCGATACCGGCTTTCCACGGTCGCACGGACTCGACCACAGAGACGTACGCGGGGGTGGTGTATAACCTGTTGAAGGCGCAGGCGGGCGGATTTCAGCGGCTGGTCAAGCGGCGGCAGGAAGCGACGTACAGGCTTGACCTGCGCCTCGCCGGCATACCTTTCGACGGCCTGTCGGTAGGATTCAATAAGGCGCATGCGAGAAAACCGCTGGAGGAGGCGCAAGCGGATGAGGTGCGGGCGAGAACGGCCATCGTCAAGGCGGAAAAGGGAATCATCTCTGCGGATCAGGCGGCGCAGGAGTTGGGCTACGACTCGGCTTATGATGCGACGCTATTGGCTGCTAACCCTGATGCTGCCCGGTCGTTGCGGGCGCTGAGCGGCGAGCGCGTGGTTGCGCCGTCGCCGCTCACGCTGCGGTTCGATCAGGGGTCGCAGAGCTACAGGATGATGCCGGAAGTCATCAACTTGTAGATAGCTCTTGAATAGCCCCATTATGTCCCGAACAGGCGGTATCCATGATGACTCTTATGTTGGTGTTCGACTCTCTACTTACATCTATCTTATACCAAAGTGTGCATCGATTCGGCGGCCAAGTAAACTTCAATAGATATTTCCCCGGCCTGATCCCCATGAGTTTGAATCTTCCTTGTGCGTCCGACTTAGTTGCGGCGAGACGCCGCTTTTGATTGCGGGTGTATAGCTCGACGGGAAACGCATCCATGTCATCTGGCGTATTATTAGTGAAATAGATGATGCCGGCCAGCGTCCGTTCGCCTTTCTCTCTAGTATCTGAGCAGATGGCTTCAGGTATCGTCAATAAAAGTGCTAAGCAAATGAACTTGCTCATGCTCTCCTCCCGGTTAAACTATACTTATGATAGTCCATCCATCTGTAGAGTTGGATGAAAGAATAGTCTTATTTTGTTTGCCTTCATGAGTGTTACTGCGGGGTAGCAGCCCAACGCCAGACATTCAGCGGGCGCACACAACACCGAACCCATTCAAGTTGATGATGGGAGACTTGCTAACTCGCGCTCCGGTTCAATGCGTTGTTGGGCGGTGTTTCACGCTCTCAGCAACAATCTTAGTCTTGGCGTTTTCCCGACTTTATCGCGCATAATGCCTGTCGAATTCCACCTAAATGGTATGCCGTATGCACTAATACTGCGAGCGAACTCGCTATGCCGTATTCACCTTCCCATCTCTCATAATTCTTCATCGTAGTCAGAACTCTCTGATAACTTGCTCGGAGCCTCTGCTTCATTTCTGCCCACTCTTCCGGCGTCACCCTTCGCACATTTTGCCAGATTTCACGCCAGTCCACCTCCGTCACTTCTTCCTTTCGCATTGTATCGTTCAGCACATCGAGATAGAAACGGATATGTTCAACATGTGCGGCAATCGGGGCACACCCTTGTGCAATTAGGCGGGAAGCATCTTCGGCGGAAACATCGTCCAATGTTTCAAACAGAGATGTGCCCTTATCAATGTATATTCCGTGATGTTGCTCAAAGGTTTCGTCTAGGCAATCGAAAAGCTCTTTCTGGAATAGCTCAATTACAACCTGATTGGACATACTTTTCTCCGTATTCTTAGATCAAGATGGTATTACATTCCCCATTACACTTCTCTCTACAGTAGCCGCCCAACGGCCGAAGATAGGTCACACGGTTAGCCGGGATCACTGGTCCCGAACTCATGCTCGACCCCGACCCTGTCTCCGGCTCTCGGCCTCCTCAGGCGTCGAGCATCCTACACCAAACGCTGTTGCTTGTATCACAATCTGTTAGGCGGCGACTTGGGGGTAATGTCCCCGTCATGGAACCCATTTCATTATCAAGTAAAACATCAATCTCAGTACTAGAGCGGAAATGATGTAACACAGTAAAGTTATACCAAACGAGCGTAGTTGCGTGTGTAATTCTCTCAAGATGACTTTGTATTCGGCGTAAAAAAACCAAATAACTACGATAAGCAGTATTACAGGAAGAATGAGAATGGCCGGCCCCTTATCACTAACTTTAGAAATTTCCAGCGTGGGATCCCCTGCCTCCCATACGTAGAACGAATATGCGGGCATACCAAGGAGATAATAGACTGCCCAGAGTAGACATTGAGTATGGAAAACCGGGCGCAAGGAGTTACGGTCTATAGACTGCCGCTTATACTTCAAAATTACCAACGAATAAATTAAAGGTGGACTGGTGTAGACTAGAGCTAAAACAAGGATATTAGATTCTATAGGAAGTTTATTAAACCTAACTAAAATACCGTCAGGACAAAGACAGGTAAACCGCCCAACGGCCAGCAGCGGCAAAATGCCGGTCGTGATAAAAAAAATGATAGGAGGCATGTAAGCCTCGTACCTTTGTGCGGCATCTTTTGCGAGTTCGGAACGGACGTAAGAATCACTCCACGCAGGCGCAATTATAATTTTAACTATCGTCTTTGGAATTAATACGACCCATAGAACAACATCATATAAGAAGCCATCAATTGTTTGCAGAATCTTAACCATAGATTAGGTAAGCCCTCCTAGATAAAACAATGACGCCGAACGCTAAGTAGGCCGCATGATACGGTAATTCACCTTGTTATCCGCAGATTACCGTATCCTGCGTCCTAACCCGTCAATCCCGGTCTTTTACCCCAACCGCTCGGCCTCATCACCCTCAAAGCCATCTTTTACCGCTACCTTTCGACCCATCTCCGCATGTCACGTGAGGCTCACGAGTCATCCGGTTAGCCGTGAACTTCCGAGCGGGCAATTTATTCCGGCATCGCGTGGGTGTCAATATCCACTTGAAACGTTTCGAGTCGCCAGCATGTTGAGAGACCCAGCGTGACGGGGTGCTCTTTGCGAATTCCGTAAAACCGCTCGATTGCCGTCCCGCACTAGGTTGCGCACTAGGTTGCGCACCCCACAACACCTCCTTTCCTCTTCATAATGCAACTCGCACATGCACGCGCGGCGTCTCGCACGCCCCAAGCCGGTTAATGAAAAGGTGACACCGTAGATGAAGACCACCATCCACCTCCGCAGTCGTGACAAGCGCCAAGCCAGCGTCCATCTCCTGCTGCCCATCACCGGCACCTACGGCGTCAACCGCTCGCCCGTCTCCCCCAACATCATGTCCGCCCTCTCACCCGACGTGCTCGCCGACGAGTCCGCCCGCCGCTCCTTCTTCTTCGATACCAACGTCCAAGTCGATGCCGGCAATCGCGGCCCCACCTTCGAGACCATCGAGGACATCACCCCCCAAGAGTCCGACTACATCTACCCGCTCTTTCGCGCACTCTCCGCCGTCATCATCGAGGGCTACTGGGTCGAATTTCCGGCGGATGTCCTCAAAGCTTCCGTGCCGCTCCTGCAAGGCCAGACCGTCTATAAGAATCACGATTTCTCGGATGTCGAGAAGTGGCTCGGAGCCGTCAACCAGTCGCTCTGGGACGAAGCGGGAGCTTTCACCGCAGGCGTGCCCGGCATCAACGCCGAACTCAAGATTGATTGGAAGGTCAACCCGCTCATTGCGCGTGGGCTGCTCATGCAGCCTCCGGCCATCCACAGCGTCAGCGTGACGGTGCTCTTCACCTACGACTACTCGCACCCCGAGCTTGAGAAGGAAGGCAAGTTCTGGTCGCTCCTCGGCGAGAAAGTTGACGGCCAGATCGTCCGTTTGATCGCCAACAATATCGAAGCCTACTGGGAGATTTCGCTCGTCTTTCAGGGAGCCGACAAGCTGGCGAAGAGCAGCGGCGGCGGCAGAAGCGATACGGGCGACGAGGAACTAGCGCCCGCCGCCGCTCGATCCCACACCGCACCGCCGCCGGGAGCGCCCGCTCCCCAACCCGCAACCGCAACCACTCAGGAGAATCCCACGGTGAAACTGACTGCCCAACAGAAGAAGTATCTCGGCCTCGAATCCGTCGCGGGCGACGACGTGGCGGAAGAGGCGGTGCTGCGCGCCCTCGACGGCCTGTCCGCGCTGGCCGCCGCAGGCGAGCAACTGCTCAATGCCGCGCGCGCGGAGTGCCTGCGAGTGGCGACCCTCGCCGAAGCCGGCGCGGACGCCCCGCTGCCCGAGCCGATTGCCGCGATGATCGCCAAAGCCGGAGCGGGCGAGTTGCCGGCTCTCACGCAGATGTACGGCGAGCGCGCAGTGCTCAGGTTCAAGCCGACCTGTCAGGACTGCGGCTCGACCAACGTCAGCGGGCGCTCGTCCGTCGAGTCGCCGCCCGACGAGACCCTCTCGCACACCGCGCCGGCGACGCGCGCCGGCGGCTCGCTCTTTAACTAACCCGGCGCTCCTGCCGGGGTCGGGGCGTCGTCTCGCCTCATCCCCGGCAGCAGCACACACAAACAACGGAGAAGAAACATGACGAAACTCAGAGCGCACCGGCAGGGCTTATCCCTCC
>CAXTRQ010000291.1:0-1321 GCA_964246705.1 uncultured Pyrinomonadaceae bacterium | reverse complement strand
ATCACCGCCGACAAGACCGTTGACCGGGCGGGAGCCAACGCCCTCGTCGCCGGGCGGTTGCTTAAACCGTCGCGGACGGCGGCGGGCAGCGGGACGGTCGAGACTCGCTTTAATGAACTGGTCGAGATCAAGGCAGCGGGCGCAGTGGCGGCGGGCGATGTCGTCAAGATGGCCGCGCCGGACGGCGTGACGGGCGAGAGTCGCGCCGCCGTGTTCGTCTCCGGGACGGACGCGGAGTCGCGGCGCTACGGCGTGTGCTGGAAGGGCGGAGCCGACGCCGCCACCATCGAAGTTCTGACCTACTAAATTCTTTCTCAGTCCCAAGCGCCCGCCCGGCAGCCGGACTGCACTGCTACTGTAAGGAGCATACGAGCATGACGACCCCTACTTCCATCCACGGCCTCAAAGGCAAAGTCCGCTCCATGGTCAAGGCCATGGAGGCCCTGCGCCAGCACAAGCTTCAGCCCCGTAATATCGGTCTGCGCGAATACCTCGCCGAGAACTTCCACGGCGCAACCCCCGAGATGCTCTTCCGTGAACTCGGCATCAATCCCAGCTTCACGACGGTGCGCGAGCTGATGACCGACGAC
Organism: uncultured Pyrinomonadaceae bacterium; assembly: GCA_964246705.1. Taxonomy (GTDB): domain Bacteria; phylum Acidobacteriota; class Blastocatellia; order Pyrinomonadales; family Pyrinomonadaceae; genus DASZCR01. Next base: position 731 of record CAXTRQ010000291.1, on the reverse strand, counting down.
GATACCGCGTGGCTCCTGCCCGAGATCATGCGCGAGGCCGTGCTGCGCGGCATGGGCATCGCCCAGCGCGAGCAGATGCAGAAACTCTACGAGTCCATGCGCGCGCAGATCAACTCGCTCGCCCCGCTGACGAGCGAAGGCGGCGCGGGCGGCACGCGCTGGATCTCGCCTGAAACCATCATGGATCCGATCATGCGCGGCGCCGTCCAGTCTGTGTTCTACCCCGCCCTCGTGATCCGCGAGATCACCGTCGGCAACATGACGGTGACGATGCCGTACCTTGACCTCTCGGACGCCGCGTTGGCCGAATCCGAAGAGGGCGCGACCATCGAGGTCGGCACGGTGACTTACGGCTCGAAGGACGTGGCGGTCAGGAAGCGCGCCAAGGGCATCGAGATCACCTACGAGGCCATCGAGTTCAACAATCTCGACATGGTGGCGCTCTTCTTTGAGGACTTCGGGCGCATCCTCGGCCACATCCTCAACGGCGACGCCGTGCTCGCCATCATCAACGGCGATCAGGCCAACGGGAGCGAGGCGGCGGCAGTGATCGGCGTGCAGGACACGACGAAGGGCATCCAGTACCGCGACGTGGTAAGGGTGTGGATTCAGTTGAGTTTGCTCGGACGCCGCTCGACCTCGATCATCGGGAACGCGACGACAGGGCTTGATTACCTGCTGCTCGACGAGGTCTTGAAGACGCAGTTTCCCGGTAGCCCCATCGCGCGCAC
>CAXTRQ010000290.1:0-5992 GCA_964246705.1 uncultured Pyrinomonadaceae bacterium | reverse complement strand
CGGAAGGTCTTCGCGCTTCGCTCTTGGCCACCTTGACCCACCGCGATAAAGTCCACGGCGAGATGCCGAGACTGTCGGCTGCATCCGCCACGGTGCGCCCCTGCTCGGTGACAAGTCGGGTCGCACCTTCCTTGAACTCTTTACGAATACTGTTTTCGTTCTCTCATCGTGCCTCCATTATAAGGTTATCATGGAGGCACTGAAGAGTCTTACCTCACTCTCTACTTTTCGGGGTAAGGTTCAGGTCATCAGCATAGCCATCGCTTACGATAGAAAGACCGCGATAGCACGATTTCTCTAAAGTCTTCCAGTGTCTATTCATTCTCTAAGACGGGACGCCCCGCAATATCTTCCTTCCCTGAATTCATATCCTAATAACACTTCATTGGCCTCACGCAATCAGATTGCATCTTTACCGACGGCTAATACTATATTAGTATGTGCCATATGGTCTTTAATCACGGAGAATAACTCCTATGAAATCCGAGCAGCCTGCCTCACAGGAGCGCCCCGTTTTAGAAACCCCGACGGACAATAACCTCGAAGAGAGTGTAAGTAGTAAAGTGGCGGAATTGAACGTAGAACAAAGTAATCCTGTTTACCCAGACGTCTCATCCGTCATAATAGATGAAGTACTTACGCTAATCCGTAAATTAACTGAGGAGAAGCCCAAGCCTTCGAGAATTCAAAGGTTGTCGAATCATCCTTTAGTTATTGTAATGATAAGTTTTATTCTAACCGTCCCTCTCGGTGGGTTTCTCACGCATATCTATAGCCTTAAGCAACAGGAGTTGGCCCGTCAGCGGAGCTTTTCAGATGAGTTGAATAAGATAAGGGTACAAAAAATCGGTGAAGTGTGGGAACAAATTGATAAAACGGAGGTTGAGCTAGATAACCTATTAGACAGGGTTAATAAGGCACCTGATTCGAGTAAGAAAGATTCTGATAATATAATTAGACTTGTCGAAGAAAATGTAGCAATAATTAACAAGAATAGATTTTGGCTTGGTGAACAAACTTATAATCGAATCAAAAATTACTTGGACATAAACGGTCGGTATGCTTTAGATAAGCTTCTTGGGCCACCGGGAATAGATTTGAGTGACACAGTCAAGAAGAGAGAACAAGCTAAAGAACAAGCCAAACAAGATATTCTCCAGATAAGAAGTATGTTATTGAGGGGTGAGCCGGAACCCTAATAACCAGTTCACCGCCGTGGGCTAGTAAATATCTTCTTCGTCAAACTTATCTCACCGAGGAGACTTAAATGAAAGTATCTCTCACCGTCGTCGCCCTGCTGCTGTCCTTGATTACGTCCGTCCCCACCGTCACAGGCCAGACCTGCTCGTGCAAAGCCACTGACGCGAGTTGCGAGGCCAGTGTGACTTGTGGCCGTGGATGCGGTGCCATCTGCGCACCTAAAGATGCGTGCTACGCGGCCTGCGGAAATTTTGAGGCCGACTTACTGCATGTACGTATCACTCTAAAAATCAATAGAGGAGACAGCAAAGAAATAGCCTCCAAGCTTACGAGCCAGACGGGTAAGAAGATCGAATTCATACCAAAGAATGTGAATGAGACGGTTACTCTCGATCTTAAAGACAGCACGCTCTTTTATGCCTTAAACCTCCTTTCTCAACGGGGGCGGGTAACGGTCAACGGGACGGATTTCGAGAAGTTCCAGAAAATCCGCGCTCTAATGCTGAGGGACGGTAAGGTATCTATAAATTTCAATAACGTTCCCGTTAAAGACGCGGTAGACAAGCTATCTTTCTTAAGTGGCTTGCCATTCCGCGTGGTGTCCGGAGATGCTGAGGGACTTGTTTCCATCTCTCTTCAGGAAGTCACTCTCAGCGAGATAATTGACCGTATCTCGGAAAAGACCGGCGTTAAGATTGAGCAAACGAGGAAGAGAGCGTCACTCAAGTAAATTGCAGGTCAGAAGTTTGTGGCTAGAGTGGATAAAGCCGGACCGACTGTTAACAGTCGGTCCGGCTTTATCCCGCCTTAAAGTGGAATTCTCACGCTTTACTGAGCGCCGGAATCGGCGTCTTCATTAGTAATCTTAGCTCCCGTTTGCTCCGACACTTTAACAAGGATGTCCTTTAGCGTTACGTCGCGCAGTCTTACATTTACCGTAGCCCTAGTATTTCCCGTGGCAATGCGTAGTGGTAATCCGCTCAGGTTAGCTAAATCAGTTATAAGTGTGTTGACGGGCGTGTTTTGAACGCAGAATGAGATCTTCTCTCCGGATAATAAAGCTCTCCGCGCCACTTTAAGTTTCTCAAAATCCTCCCCTGCTATTTGCACCATGCCATTGGCGGATAGGATGTCAAGGACATCCCAAAGCGCGGCTCTCTTAACGTCTAAGTTGAACGGCACCTCCGGTTTTCTGGATGAAAAGGCTAACTCCTTGCCACTAATACGTGCTACTTCAGCCAACAACTGTTTACTACTAGTATTCTGCATTTGAAGGGTAGCTTCAGTCCCTAAAAACTCATAAAAACCGGAACAGTGAGCACTACATCCATTGCTTGGGCATACCGCTATGCATCCCCTCGCACACGACGCGCTAGCCGAACAACTTCCGTCAGGAGCACTGCAAGAACAGGACTCTACCAAGAGCGCAGGGGAAGCGGAGTGGGTTAAAGTAGAAGATAGGATGAGTGTCAAGGCAGATATGAGGACAGCAGCACTTAATTTTCTCATTGAGAATTGTCTCCTAGGTGAAGTAGAAAGCGTAGGCCAGTTTTATACTGGCCTAATATTTTCCATGAGCGGCCAAAAGACACTAATGGCAACCACGCGAAACCGGGTCCATAGATGTCAGAGGTTATTACGTAAGGCACGCAATTCTCAAAACCCAAGATGAGTCATGCGTGCGATTCCTGCTCCGCAGAGGTAAAGCAACGAAGTGGCGGATGTTAATTGTCCTGATGAGCTTCGTATTTCATCGAGTAACAGTTATATGGCTTCACGAGTTCTCGTCAACTCGTTACATTATTTAAATGTAGGAATTTTCATGCCACAAACTGAATTCAATGAGGAGTCTCGCACAAGGCAAGCATCCGTAAATTATCGAGCGGGAGTTGATGATCTGAGTGTTTCACGGTGAAACAACTCCCGCCTGAAATGTAACATGCTGAAACATCCTAAATATCTTGCAGGTTTGGGTGCTTCATCGCTAACTTGCCTACGCTCAAGCCCTTAATACTGCAAGATCATGAACGGGCAAACTGAGATATACATTTGTACCAATATGAGGAATAGAGAACATTTACCGCAATAATCGGCCATTATGTGCAGCCAATGTTCAAGGGACATCGAACGCATTAGCTAAAGACAAAGCTCAATTAAGCTCTAGTCTTGCCACAACAATAGTCGTTTGACGCTGTTTAGTAAACAACTATTATTTAAGTCATTCATATAGAAAGAGCGCAGAAGAGAAATTGCTAAAAAGAGCACTGGAGGATAACAGTATATGCGAGGATGATGCTGTGAACTGAAGTTGAACTTACCACTTAAACGTGCACGGCGGCTTATATCACAACTTGTCAATCTTTTTTGAAAAATTTTCAAAAAAAAGTGGGACAGTGAATTTATAGTATAAAACTTAACGCTCTGGCACGATTAAATTAAGGACTCCTATCGCTGGAATTGAATCTCCACGCGCATCTTTACGTACGTGGTCTTGCGCCGCAGTCCGCTTCGCACAATAGACGGACAGCGGGATGCGTGCTAACTCATGGCGCACTCCTGTTCGATTATCTAGCTTTCGTCAATAGTCGAGTAACCATCGCATTCAGCCGTCCAATGCCCTGTGGCTTTCTCAAGAAAGCATTCGCGCCTGCGCGCCATGCCTCCGTTTCAATATCACTCGTTGAAAACATAAGGATCGGTATATGCTTTCTATGTCCGGTTGGGGAAGTCGTTTGATTACCTCAACCGCGAGCTTTTTACTTCCAGCAAAAATTTATTGCAATCCACTTCTCACAGGCGTACTCTCCCGCCGTGCGAGTCACCTCCGCGCAATCCGGCTCTCACAAAGCACACGAATACCGAACCGCCCCTTAGCAGTTTAGCTTTATCAAGCTGGCATTTTTGTTTAGAGTGTCGGCAGTATGCTTGCTAATATGTCTAGCGCGATCTGTGTTAGTTGGTCTGTCGAGCCGCAATCTATCTCGCCGTTTTTGGCCGGTTCTTCGCCGCTGTTTGTGATTGAGGGTGGTGGTGGTGGCGGATTGAATACAGGGAACTGCATCTCGCCTGCATAGGTGGATACCGCCAGAAGTAAGGTGAAGATAGAGGCTTGGAGAGATTTACGCATTGTCTTTTTACCTTTGAGTTTTGTGGAATCTTACCGAAAATCGCCGCCGTGCTTTCTCACAGGGTATGGCGGCTTTGTTGTCTTGCATAAAATTCTGCAAGTATAAGGAAAGGCTTTCCTCACATGAATTTAACAGATAGCCGTCTGAAACAGTTAGATAGTCCCTCACTTAATGAGAATGAGCGTATCTTGCTGCGCTGTCGGCTGGCGGCTGAGTTTATCCATACCGGACAATATGAGGGCGTACGCGAGGCTCTAGGCGATTTATGGCGCGGTACAGGTGTGCGCCCTAGAGTCGAAGGATTAGAAGATGCAATCGCCGCAGAGGTGCTTTTGCAATCCGGTTCGCTCTCCGGCTGGCTCGGCACTAGCCAGCGAGCGGAGAGCACGCAGGATGCCGCCAAAGACCTTATCAGCGAGGCTTTGAGGCTCTTTGAAGCGCGCGGCCTGCAAGCGAGAGTAGCAGAGGCGCAGTATGAGTTGGGAGTCTGCTATTGGCGCGCGGGTGCTTTCGATGAAGCGCGGATAATCTTACATGAAGCAATCGGCAAGCTTGGCGAAAGCGACACTGGACAGAAAGCCAAGATACTTATAAGAAGCACGGTTGTTGAAATTAGCGAGGGAAGATACCACGACGCTCTCAAGATTCTTGACGAAGCCGAACCCGTTTTCAGCATCGCCAGTGACGCTCTCAAGGGTAGGTGGCACGGACAACGCGCTCTGGTGCTGAGAGGGCTAGGGACGGCAGAAGGCCGCGCCGATTACATAGACCGCGCCATTATCGAATACACGGCGGCAATTTTTCATTTTGAGCAGGCACGCCATGAGCGTTATTGCGGAAACGCAGAGAATAACCTTGCCTTTCTACTCTGCAAGCTAGGGCGATATGCGGAAGCGCACGCGCATCTTGATCACGCGCAAAAGGTTTTCATTCGATTAGACGATGCGGGCAGCCTCGCGCAAGTAAGAGAGACACGGGCGCGGGTGTATCTCGCTGAAAAACGCTATCAGAAAGCCGCAAACGTGATAAAGGGTGCGGTTGGAATACTTGAAAAGAGCGGAGAGAAAGCATTACTGGCGGACGCTCTCACCGTACAGGCCACAATCGAAGCGGGGCAGGGCTATCACTATCTCTCGATTCCTACTTTCTGGCAGGCCGTAAAGGTTGCAAGAGATGCGGGAGCGCAAGAGAGCGCAGGGTTGGCGGCTCTCTCACTTTTAGAGCAATACGGCGCGGCGCGGCTGTCTGAAACGGAAGTTTACGAGACGTATGGCCTCGCCGACGATCTGTTAAGAGAGACGCAGGATGCGGAAGCAATCGCCCGTTTGCGAGCCTGTGCGCGGCTCGTGGCGCGTCGTCTCGGAGTTGTCCAGATAGGCGTGGGCTATTCGCTCTCGAAGGCTCTCAAGGCTTATGAAGCGAGGGTTATAGAACGGGCTTTGAGAGAGTCAGACGGGCGGGTGTCGCGTGCGGCAAAGTTGCTCGGAGTCAATCATCAAAAACTCACTTACCTGTTAGAGATGCGTCACAAGGATTTATTGCCTGCAAGGTCGCCAGTGGTAAAACGGAAGCGCACCGTTTTCAAGAAAAAGTAATCTTGCCTCACAATTTAGGACTTACGCAAGAGCCATTTGTACGGACGGCGATTTGAGTTGCTCGATGAG
>CAXTRQ010000289.1:0-6010 GCA_964246705.1 uncultured Pyrinomonadaceae bacterium | reverse complement strand
CCGATGAGCAAGTAAGAGCACAGACCGACGCCCTCCCAGCCGACGAACATCATCATGAAGTTCGACCCCATCACCAGCACGAGCATCGAAAACATGAAGAGGCCGAGATAAGCGAAAAAGCGATAGAAGCCCGTATCGCCGTGCATGTAGCCGGTGGCGAAGACGAAGATGCACAACCCGACGCCCGTCACAATCAGGATGAAGATTGATGAGAGCGGGTCTAGTTGATAGCTCCATTCGACATCGAGCACAGAGCCGCGCCGTAGAGAAAACGCAGCACTCCCGCGCAGCACTCCCCTCGGCTGAAGGCCCGCGTCTGCTGCCGCGCCCGTCGTCGCCTCGCGCCCGTGTGCATCGCCCGTCGTGCCCGCCGCCCCGTCTTGCCCCTGCGTGATTTCGACCGCGCCGCCCGGAATCCACGTATAGCCGAACGCACCGTCTTCGCTCGTCACGTAGGGTTTCGGATACTTGGCATCGCTGCCGAAGCCGTAGGAATAGACTGCGCCCACTCCGATGAGAAACGAGAGCGCGACCGACCCGACGGCAATCGCCGAGACGAGCTTTTCCGAAAACCGGAGCTTGCGCCCCAACAGCCCGTTAACGGCTGCGCCAACAAGCGGAAGAAGCGGGATGAGCCAGATGAGTCGGTGCATAGTTTTCAGTTTTCAGTTTTCAGTTTCCAATTTTCAGCAGTCTTCGTCTTTCAACATGAGAGTTATTCACGTTTCGACCTAAAACTGAAAACTAAAAACCGAAAACTGTTCTCACCATTTCAAGAGATCAATCTTGTCGGCAAAAATCGTTTCCTTGTTGCGGTAGAGCGCGATGACGATGCCGAGTCCGATGGCGGCCTCCGCCGCCGCAACGACGATAATAAAAACCGTGAAGACTTGCCCGGCGACGGCGTTCGCGTTTCCTGCGTTCTGTAGGTAGCGCGAAAAGGCGATGAAGTTCAGATTAGCCGCGTTCAAAATCAACTCGATGGACATGAAGATGACGATGATGTTGCGGCGCGTCAGCACGCCCGCCACCCCGATGATAAATAGCAGCGCACCGATGACGAGAAATTTCGACATGTCTGGATGCTGGATGCCTTCCCAGATGCGATCCGTGTCGAATTGTAAAAGGACGAGAGCGGGAGCGAAAAAGTTAATCATAAGCCACACAATCTGTGAAGAGACATGAAACGATGAGCGCCGCAACGATGAATGAAAGAAAAAGTATCGCGGGATGTTACTGTCTTAAAGCTCATCGTTCATCATTCCGATTTCAGCGTTTACGTCGGCGGCCTTTTCCTGCTTGGCCGTGCGCGCCAGCATCACCGAGCCGACGATGGCGACCAGCAGCAGCACGCTCGCAATTTCAAACGGCAGCCCACCGTAACGATAGAGGCTCGCGCCGATGCGCTGCGTGTCTTCGGAAAGCTTCGTCGTGCCGGTCGCCGAGGAAGCCAAGCCGCTTTCGGCGGCGGCGCGTTGCCCTCTCTGCGCCGCGATTTGGTCGTCGCTGCTCCGCTCCGACGCGCTTCCCGTCGGCCTGAACTGCGTCGCCGATTGATTGATGGCGACAATCAATCCGAAGACGAGAGGTATCATTAAAAGCAGGCTCGCCGCGACCTGCCCCGGACGATTGAAAAGCTCCTCGCGCCCGTGCTCCTCCGCGCTGACGTTGACCAGCATGATGACAAACAGGAACAGCACCATCACGCCGCCGACATAGACGAGAATCTGTACGCCCGCGATGAACTCCGCGCCGAGCAGGATAAAGAGCGCAGCCACCGAGACGAGCGTCGAGATGAGAAACAGCGCCGAGTGGACGGCGTTGCGCGCCATGATAGTCAACAGCCCCATCACCAGCGCCGCGATGGCGAAGACCCAGAAGAAGATGCTTTCCCAGCCGGAGAGAATCATAATTTTAGTGACAAGTGACAAGTGACGAGTGACGAGCAAAACCGAAAGCAGTTATCAGCAATCAGCCTTCGGTAATCGGTGAAGAATGATGAGAGCAGCGCTGTCTGTAAACTTGCTACTCGTCACTCGTCATTTGTCACTGCTGTTATTCCTCGTACTTCATCGTCTCGCGTCCCTGTTCAAGCATCTCTCGATCCCAGACGAAACCGGCGCGCGAGTAAGTGGCGAGTTCAAAATCCTGCGTTAGTTCGAGGCAGGCGGTCGGGCACGCTTCCTGACAGAGCGCGCAGAACATACAGCGCGAGGTGTCGAAGATAAACTCGTCGAGCACCTTCTTCTTGCGCGGCTTGCCCGCCGTCATCACTTCGATGTCCATCGCGATGACATCAATACAATCTTCGGGACAGGCGAGCGCGCAGAGATTACAGGCGATGCAGAGCGATTCGTGCGTCTCCGGGTCCATGTTCAGACGCGGCGCACCGTGGAAACGCGGCGCGACAATCGGACGCACCTTCGGATACTGCTCTGTGTAAATGCCCTTGCCCCCGACCGAATCCTTGTCGGTCAACGCACCGACGTTGAACTTCAACGTCAGCCTCATTCCCTCTATCAAGTCAACGAAAAAGAAGCGTTTCAACTTCTCTTTCCAATTCGCCTGCGGCACGTGTACTACCGGCATAATTACTCCTCGGACAGTTTTCAGTTTTCAGTATTGAGTAAAAACGTCTGCGATTCTCGCATTGAAACAGATGTTGAAAACTTAAAACTGTTACTCGCTCGTCGTGGCGGCGACCGCCGGTTTGCCTTTCGGCAGGTTGATTAAACGAATTTGACGACGCTGCTTCTTCAAGTTGAAATCGCGTGTGCGCCAGTTAATCGTCGACAGCAGTCCGGCGGCGATGAAGACCCCTGCGGTTCCGAACGCAATCATAATGGCCTTGCCGGTCGCCGTCAGATTGATGCCCTGATTGATGGATTCGACAGTCCGGAGTCCGTTCCAGCCGTTGAACGCATGGACGGTGAAAATAGCGAGCGCCGTCAGAGTGATGTTAATCAGCGAGGCCGGAATCATCCACTTCCACCCCAAGTCCATCAATTGATCGTAGCGATATCGCGGGAACGTCCAGCGAAACCAGAAATAGAAATACAAGATCACGCCCATCTTCCCCATGAAGGCGAGCAGGCCGATGATGACGAAGAGTGTGTGATACCCGCGCGCCTCCGTCAATCCCGCCACGAAGGGGACGTACCAGCCTCCGAGATAGACCGAGGTCGCAACCGCCGAGACGACGACCATCGCCGCATACTCAGCCATAAAGAAGAGTGACCAACGCATCCCCGAATATTCCGTGTGAAAACCGGCCACCAGTTCCGATTCGGCTTCCGGCAAATCGAACGGCGCGCGATTGTTCTCCGCGATGCCGCTGATGAGAAAGATGATGAAGCCGAGCGGCTGATAGAATACGTACCAGATGGAATCCAGCCCTTGCGCCGTGACGATCCCCGACATCGAGAGCGTGCGCGCAAACATCAGCGCCCCGATGAGCGACAGTCCCATCGCAACTTCGTATGAAACCATCTGCGCGCTCGAACGCAAGCCGCCGAGCAGGGCGTATTTCGAGTTGGAAGACCAGCCCGCAAGAATCAGCGCGAGCACGCCGACAGACGAGACGGAGAGCACGAATAGCAGGCCGATATTGATGTCCGTGATAACGCCCCAGTCAGGCGCAAACGGGATCACGGCGAGCACGATGAAGGCGGCGACGACCGAAATGTAGGGCGCGAACTTAAAGATATACGGGTCGGCTTTGTCGGGCGTCAGGTCTTCTTTCGTGAGCAATTTGATGGCGTCGGCGATGGGCTGCAACAAGCCCCAAGGCCCGACCCGCATCGGCCCCAGCCGCGCCTGCATAAAGGCCGAAATTTTCCGCTCAAGATAGGTCGCATACATCGCCCACATGGCGACGGCGGTGACGACCGCGCCAATCTGGATGAACGGCCACACGACGTAGTTGACCGTCTCTGGCTCGAAGAAGTTCAATAGCAAGCTGTCTATCAGATTTGGCGGCGCGAAAAATGCGAGTGTGTTCATAAGAAGAGCTTCGAGTCCTATGCCTGTTTACTTTCGAGCGCATCCATACGTCCTTCTAGATCGCGTTGATTAGCACGCAAGTCCAACAAATCTTGATTCATGACATCAACTTTGCGTGCCAAGTGGCGAACGTCGCCGCGTACCGCTTCAAAATTGACGCGCATCTCGCCACGCACTTCTTTAATCTCCGCGCGCATTTCTTTAATCTCCGCGCGTAGTTCCGCGACCTCACGACTAATGGCGCTCAAGTAATTAAGTATCTCGGTGAAGCGGTCGCTGCTCATAGGTCTCCTCTTTTACTTTATTCTCGTTCTAAATCTCAATCTCGAAGGCGCAGTTCCGCGTCGCTTTCAAGTCAACCAACTCGTAATCGTCTTCGAGCGTCCCGCTGCGATCAACGACAAGGTACGAATACCACCCGGCGATGGCGAACGGCGGCGTGTGCCAAGTGCCGAGATGGTAAGCGTAGGGCAGACGGCCTTCGATGTGGAACGCGATGACGCTCTCAACGTCCGGCGCGCTTCCCTCGCTCGGCGGCGCGACGCAGATAATCGCCTCCGACGAAGCGAGCGGCGCGAAAACCTGCATCGTGCGCCTGTGCCGCGCCATGAAATCGAACTCAAAAGGTCGCCGCTCCGACGTTGCGCCCGTCAGCGTGGGGACGCCCCCGCCGAGGTCAATCTCCACCGACCCGCGACTGTCAACCAACACACCGAACGGCGCGAACGCCTCGCGCGTCAACTTTTGCACCGGCAAACGAACCACCTTCATAGTTTTCAGTTTCCGGTTTTCAGTTTTCAGTAAAGCTGTCAGTTGCGCCACCCGCTGTGACGCGATGATTCGGAACTGAAAACTGTTACCTGTCAATTTCTCCGAGCACGATGTCGAGCGTGCCGATGATTGCGACCACGTCGGCGACGAGGTGTCCGATGCACATTTGCCGGAGCGCCTGCAAGTTGATGAGACACGGCGGGCGCACGCGGACGCGATGGGGGCGGCTCGTGCCGTCCGAGACGAGATAGCAACCAATCTCGCCTTTCGGCCCTTCGATGGAATGGTAATAGTCGCCCACGGGTGGCTTGATAATCTTCGGTATCTTCGCGTTGACCGGCCCATCCGGCAGATTCTTCAAAGCCTGCTGGACGATGCGGCGCGACTGTCGCATCTCTTCGAGCCGGACGAGGTAGCGATCATAGGTGTCGCCGTTCTCGCCGACCGGAACATCAAAATCCAACTCGCCGTAGGCCGCATAGGGACGGCTTTTGCGGATGTCCCAAGCGACGCCGGAGCCGCGCAAGGCCGGGCCTGAAAGCCCGATGGCGATGGCCTCCTTGGCGGAGATGACGCCGATACCGACGGTGCGTCCGAGCCAGATGCGATTTTCAGAAAGCAGGACTTCATACTCTGCGAGCCGGTGCGGAAAGTTGTCTATGAAACGCTGCACGTCCTCCGTAAAACCTTCATAAGCGTCGTTCGGCATGCCGCCGATGCGCCACGCATGACAGGTCAGGCGCGCGCCGAACTGTCGCTCGAAAATCTTCAGAATCTCCTCGCGTTCCCTGAGCGCCCACAACAGCACTGTGAACGAACCGATATCGAGGCCGTGCGTGGCGAGCCAGAGCAGGTGCGACGAGATACGATTGAGTTCGACCAGAATCGTGCGAAGATAATGGGCACGCCTCGGAATTTCCAAGCCCAGCATTTGTTCGACCGTCTCGACCCACAACAGCCCGTTCGAGACCGCCGCGATATAATCGAGCCTGTCCCAGTAGGGCGCGATCATCGGGTAGAGACGATTCTCGGCTATTTTCTCCATGCCGCGATGCAGATAACCGATGTCACAGTCGAGATCAATCACCGTCTCGCCGTCGAGGCGCAGGATAACTCGCAGCACGCCATGCGTCGAAGGGTGCTGCGGCCCGAACGAGATGGTCATCTGCGTGTCGAGCGGGCGGTCTACGCCCTCGAACTGCGGCGGAAGGTTTGTCGTCGATGCGCTCATCTTTCG
>CAXTRQ010000288.1:0-6046 GCA_964246705.1 uncultured Pyrinomonadaceae bacterium | reverse complement strand
ACGACTCTTACTCAAACAAGAGCATGTGAGAGTTATTTTGGACGAAATTTAGGTATGCCTACCTAAACTTCGCCCAAAATAGCGCACAGGTGCTCTTATAAATATAAGATGAGTCACAGCTTAGCGCGAAACATGAATTATGCTGGCGTGTTCATGGGCAGCACTCGGGTGCAAGATTTTGCGCTTTTCTCCGGCCTCCATCTCATTGCCTGATGTTCTAGACAATCGGGTGCAGCTACTCTCTGTGGGGAAGATATAACAAGCTGCCACAATACAGCGTGTGAGCGATGATCCACTTCTTAATCAATAACTTGCGCGAGCAACGTGTCTGTATTTTGGGCGAAATTTAGGTACGTCCAAGAGCTTGGCTTTGCACAAAAAGTTCTGTCACACCATCGATTGATGTCAGTGCGCAAGCGCTGAAAACTTCTTGTTACGCTGTTTCATCCAGGCGTGACTTGATCGAGACACAAAGCGGGGGCGAGAGATATCTCGCCCCCGCTTGATTGGCCCACCGCCCGTAATTTATTCGGCGTCATTTCACGCCGGCCTGCTCACCTTCACGGCAACTGGTACACCCTCACCCAGTCCACACGCATCTGCTGCGGAAAGACGGTGCTGCCGTCGGGGTTGCCGAGGAAATTACCCCCAACGGCCACGTTGAGGATGATGAAGAACGGGTTCTGGAACTCTTGCGTGCCGTTGATGCCTCCGCTGATGTTCCCCTCGTGGTACTGGATTCCGTCAACGTACCAGCGGATGTAGTTCGCAGTTCGGTCGATAGTGTAGACGTGGTATCCGGCTGAGAGGTCGCTGCCAGAGTTGAAGACCCCGCCGTAGGACGCCTGCGTGTTGTTGTTGTCTAGCCAGTGCATCGTGCCGAGGTTCTGGAATGGGTTCTGGCCGCGTATCTCCATGATGTCGATCTCGCCGCAGGCGGGCCATCCCACAGTAGGTATGTTTGAGCCCAGCATCCAGAAGGCCGGCCAGATGCCCTGCCCGCCGGGGTTGCCGCCGGGCGCGTCGATGCGAGCCTCGACCCTTGTGTTGATGCCGAAGGTGCGAAGCCCCTGCGTCTTCATGCGTGCAGAGGTGTAGGCGCTGCCCCCAAAGCTCTCCTGGCGCGCCTCGATGACCAGGTTGCCGTTCTCGACGCGCGCGTTCACCGGACGATTAGTGTAGTTCTCGAGTTCATTGTTACCCCAGCCGCCTCCGCCTGTATCGAACGTCCAGTTCGTCGTGTTGATGCCGGTGCCGTTGAACTCGTCCGACCATATCAACTGTAAGCCCGACGGCGGCGTGGGCGACGGGGTGGGTGTTGGTGTAGGCGTTGGCGGCGCAGTGCCGCCAGCGAAGACGAGCGAGATGCCGCTGACCTTCGGCTGGTCGGTCGTGCCGACCTCAAACTGGATAACAATCTGCCCGCTACTGTTAACAGTAGCGGCAAAGTTCTGCTGAGTGGCGCGGTTCTGTCCACCCGCCGTTGCAAGGATGTCGAAGTTTGTGAGCACACGCGTGCCGTTGAGGTTGACGTTGAAACGCCTCTGGCCCGCCGCCGTCCAGTAGAACTCGGCGAAGTAGAGCCTGACGGTGTATTTGGCACCGGGCGCGAGACCACCGAAGGTGTATGTACTGGCACCCCAACGCTCGGTCTGAAAGACGGCCTGCGGCGGAACGGGCGATGTGACCAGGGCAGTGTTAATGGCGTTGGTGGTCGAGGCTGCGTTACCGCCCACGAAGTTTCTGTCTGCGCTGAAAGTTCCGGACGCCCCGCCTCCGGCGTTGACCGAAATGTCCTGCGCGTAGGCGCTTCGGCCTACCGCCGAACCGAGAAGCGCGATGAAAAAGAGCACAAGCAGCAAACGCTTCGCGTTCATGAGACGTTTCATTCTTCACCTCCAATCTGTTTCGAACACTAAATTTGACTTGGTTGCGAGCGGCCTCATCCGAAACATATATCGGTAAGGGATAAAGCGAGTGAGAAACCAAGCGGCGACCGGGGCAAGAATGTGTGCGCCGGAACCGGCGACCAAATAGTCCGGTTCTGACTGTTGTACCTCAGATGTAGTGAGTTCTCGTTTAGCTTAGCATGAGAGCCACGGTAGAAGAAGGCGATGTGAGGTCCTACAGATGAGTTGTGTCTGCCGGGGCAGAAGTTCGCCCGCATCTATGTCGTGGTGGACAACTACCGTCTCCATACGGCCAAAGCGGTGTGTGAGTGGCTTCATGAAGTCCGATAGCTTGGATTACGTCCGCAACTTCCAGGTTGATCATGAATTAGCTGGCACATCGAGACTGAGCCATTATCAAAATGCGAAGAGGCGCGCCTCTTCGCTAACAGGCAATCTTAGATTCATGAGCGGCGGTTATTCGGCTCGCCGGGGACAGGGGCCGCCAGATGGGTCGTGCTCACACCAATATTCGCAGGTCTTGTCTGCTCCGCAATACTTACTGCAACAACTTGCGGAGGGATCTATTGCGATTGGAGGACCATCATCGCCTAGATAATTGGATGATGAAAAACCGAAGACGAGAGTGATGACCGTAATGATTCTGAAAACGAGGCCCATGTGAGATTCTCCTTTGTTGCGTAGAAAGGCGTTTTGCCCCTCGGTTGATGCACAAATTACACAGACGAGCACGTTGCTTTCGTCGATGTGCCCCGCGGCTTAGTTCTGAGCCTTGAGCGGGAGGTTAAGGGAGTCTACGATGACGGCAATTTGCGGCGTTTGGCGGATCATTGCCACCTTATTCTGTGCCTTTTTGATGATGATGTCCGCGTTCTCGAAAACTTTCTTGACCCTCTCGGCCGACTCCGGCGTGAGATTCTCGAACGGTACGAGATTGGAGCCTTCCGCCATGAAGGGTCGGTGGCCTGTTTCTGCCGGGACGCCCGACCGGCTCTCAGCCTTGAACACTTTTAAAGGGACGGCGTCGAGGTCGCGGTAGAGCGTATAAGCCTTCTTCTTACCGTAAAACTTGGATACGCTGTCGGCCCCGTCGCGGTCTTGCGCCCACTTTTCCACAGCGATGCCGTTACCGCGCGTGGTAATCCAGATCCTTGCGAGAGGCTGCGGGGGATTCATGTCAGCCGGGCACAGTATGTAATCGAAGTAAACATAGTCCTGCTCGATCAGTTCCCAATTTCGTTCCCCCTGCGCTGCTTGCCCACATTGGGCCTGCTTTTTTTGCCCAAACCCTACACCGGTTGTTGCCCTGTTGTCTCTCTCGTGTATTGTTAAAAGAGACGAAGAAAAGACGAGGCTGACAGCTATTACAGGCAATAGGCGCGCGGAAAGCATCCTGAAGGTTTCTCCTTTGTGGTTGTCAGATAACGTGAGGCTGACGAGTCTTGAGGATTTCGTCAACAGGAGTAAAGGTAACGTGCGACAACGGACAGAGAATAGGCTTAGCTAACAAACAGGTCAAGGTGAAATCGTCTGTTCGATAGCTTGGATTACGTCCTATCTCTCTCCGTCAAACCCACACACTGGACTTTACAATTGAAATTTGTTGCCGGTAGAAGATGCCAAACTCAAGGGATGGCGCGGCGGTGCGCAGTTGAATTGTTCGCTTCAATCATTTTGACCAATAAGTGACTTCTACCTTGGATTATAAGAAGACAAAAATCATTACTTCTTTCACGATGAAGCATTAACTTTACTGAAAACCTCATCAGCCATCCGACCCCAGAATCGCCCTAAAGCCTCACATATATCCTTCGCACCTTGAAGTATTCCAGAATCGTCGTCGTTCTCTCGTGCGGCGAATATGCAAGTACATAGTTCGTCGGCTAACTCCGCGTGACCTTGCTCAATTTCTAGATGAAGATCGACATAGCTTATACTATGCCCCCTAAAGAGAGAACTCATTGCGGCAACAATATGGTATGCAGTAACTTCAATCGTACATAGAACGCCCGCTCCTCGGTGGAGGTCATCGAACGATCTTTCAAAAAGAGCAATAACGACTTTCGTTTCCGGCCAAGTGCCCGCACGCATTTTGTGGAGATCAGTAATTGGAATGCCTACGATTGGGCTTAACTCTGATGAAAATAGCCGAAAGTGAATCTTACTAGAGAGAGACATTCCAATTCCAAACTCACCTGCGGAGATTGAGCTAGCTATTTGGAGAGCCCTCTCGAACTGCCTTGATGTCGCAAGACCGTTCACCTTTCGGCACTCTCTCGCAATTAATGCCACATACTGAGGTGTTTGGAGTGCGAAAGCGCGAGTTATTGCATACCATTCTCGCGCCAAGGGAACAAGTGCCTGTGGCTTCACTGGGATGTTCTTAGCGTTCTTAAAAAAGAGATTCGAGTATGCATCGCTCTTCTCGATAATTCTACGGAGATTAGCATTACCTGAGTTTCTTACCTCAATGTGTCCGCAAGCAACTGTTCTTAGAACTGTGAGTGCCGTGCTTTCAAACACTCTTAAGTGCTCTTCCGGAGTCTCTACAGATTCCACAGGCACTTCGCCGCCCAATCTGCGACCTTCATTCCACACGTGATCATAAGACTGAATCAACCTATCCGCATTGCTTTCAACGCCCAAACTAGCATACAGGCATGTTCGCCAGAAGTTTTCATGGCCTTCTCGACCTGTCTGGGGACTATGAAATGCCACGGCACACTCGTTAGGTGAGGTAATATGAACATCGAGGTTAGAGTGAAAAATGCGTGCCATCGTTTCTCGATGCACAATGCATATCCCGAGACAACTCAAATCAAGTTCCGTGACATTCTCCTTTTTCGCTCGATCTATCGCATCCCGAAGTGCTTCAAAGAATACTTCCAGCTTTTTAGACTCTGACTCAAACGATGCGGCATCGACCACTACGAGCCGGCGATAAAGCGTGACTCCGAAGGTCGGATGACCTGATGGTCGAACTATTTTGTCAGCAGTTACACTTAAGTATTCACGAAATGATCTCGAATCACCTGCAACTCGTGCCGGCGTCTGCACAGTTCTCACTTCGCCTGTTGCTCGACTCATCATCTTGGCGCAATGTTCACAGTACTCCGAGAAAGAGTTTATGAAGAATGTTTCCATGGTACCCTCCGCTTTGACAGAGGGCCGCGCCCCTTGTCTTGCATAGATCCGCCCGCCATTTGCATCATCGTCAATAGGGTCTGATTCCGTTCGCCCCTCTGCTCGCATGGGAGCCCGTACTAGCTCTGCTATTTCCTTAACAATCTTGACGAGCTCCTTTTCACGGGCATTCTTGCGTAGCCCTGAGAGTGGCTTTCGGCTGTGCGGACGTATTTGGAGCCTGGCTAGCCACTCGAATTCATCCCATGCGCAATCTATAACAAGGATCGGATAGATATTCATCCCTTCTTTAGTATGCCTGTCTAAGATGTGTGGAAGTTCCTTATCTTGTATGAAAGGAGAGTTTAGAAATGTTGGAGACATGAGAAGCATGGCGAGCTTCGCTCGGCGCATCTCTTGGTCAATACGAGCTTTCCAATCTTCTCCCGTGACGATACTGGTATCTGCAAATATGTCTATGAGGTTCAAGCGTTCGAGTGACATAAGCTGTACGCGAACGCACTTAAGCCACTTAGCGTCCTCATGGCTGTAGCTGATGAATAATCGTTGGCGTTGAGACATCGACTGCTCCTTACATGTTGTGGACAGGTAACGTCGGAGTTGCCGTGTGGCATGATCAAAAAAGGCTGAAGGCGCTACGCGTGACCTGGGAGATGGGTTGTCACTCCCGGGTCAATTACATGTTACGTGGTGACATCCAGCCGGTTAACAACCTGATAGGAGGTTCTTCCAACTGGAAGGGCAAACTAAAAAGTTCGCAGTCCAGCTATCACCATCAGCGACTTTTAAAGTTATTTACAGGTAAATGCAACCTTTTCTAAGACATCGTATGACTCCTCAGAAAGGCTTATTGGTGGAATTAGAAAGGGGAGGTGCCGCCTCAGCCCCTTCCCTAGGGCGAACGCATCTTAAATGTTGAGAACTTTGAGCAAATAACTCTCGTCCCATCCTGCTTTGAGCCTTTTTGTTTTGATTCCGCGTTTGCAACTCTT
>CAXTRQ010000287.1:1930-6060 GCA_964246705.1 uncultured Pyrinomonadaceae bacterium | reverse complement strand
AATGAGCACAAGCATTCAGGAAATCACAAAAAGCGGGCAGACAGGTGGCGCGAGTCCGACCATCATGTTGGTTGAGGATTATGACGGAGCGCGCTTCATCCTCAGAATCGCGCTCGAAATGCAAGGCTACCGCGTCGTCGAAGCGACCGATGGACTTGAGGCAGTCGAAGTCGCGCAGGACGAGAAGCCTGATTTGGTGTTGATGGATTTGAATCTCCCACTGCTCGACGGTTTCGGCGCGACCCGCCGCATCCGCGAATTGAACGGGTTTCGAGACGTGCCGATTATCGCCGTCACCGCCTACGGCACGTCGGAGTATCGCAGCAAGGCGATTGCCGCAGGCTGCGACGAATTTATTACGAAGCCGATTAATCTCGTCCTGTTGAAGAATCTGCTCAGTTGCCTTCTGCCCGTAGGTCACAGCTGCTCGATGGTTGACGCAGCTTGATTTTCGAGAGTGAAACGGTTCACTCAGTCAAATGCCAATACCTTGCAGATATGCCTGAACTCCTGTTCAAGCCCAACGGGTGCAGGTACGGCAAGAAACCAATTCCCGGCTATAACTTCTGTGGCTTCAGGGAGCAAGTCATGCCACTTGCAATAGCATAAAACCGTCTGATTCCACCATTCATAAAATGGCAAGAACCTGCCGTTAAAAAGGCAGAGTTCGACGATGCATCATTGTCCCGAAGCGATGTATTTTCCAAGCTGTCGCAATTCGTAAGGTCACCCAACTGTCAGAAATCCTTACTCCACTCCTAACCCCAAACTTGCCCTAAGGAGGCTAAAGTTCCACCATGCAGAATAATCGAACGAAGATAACTTTGAAGTCGGTGCGTCATGCGACTTTCCTCACCAGCATGACCAGCAGACTTAACGCCCCCGTGAGATTCGTACTATTCATGGCTTTATTGATTCTTGTAGGCGTTAATTCTTCTGTCCGCGCGCAAATCCCGTCGCAAACCGCTGGCACTTTTAATGTGCCGATTACAGGCGAGATTGAGCGACTCACGCTCAACAATCCGGGCGATGTCTGGTCGGGCGGCGTGATCGTCATCGGCGGTCAGAATGTGACCCTCCCTCGCAACCTGCTTATTGATCTTCCGGCGAACAGATTATCGCTCCAACAACTCTTCGTCCAAGCCCCGGATGCCTGCCGCGTGCGCGGCGAGAGCGGCATCGCGAAGGCCGATACATGTAATGCCTCGCATGTCGGCGGGCAAGCGGGCATTACCGCTACGCGTACCGCCGGGGGCAACATCATTGCTGGCGATGTCTACTTTCAGAAAGGCATCGAGTCCGTTACAGGAGTGGTCACGTTTATGGATTTCGCCAACGGCTACTTCCGCCTGAACGGTAACCCGAACGATTCCACCACAGGCGTGATGGTGCGCTTGAACGACCCGACGGGTCGTCATACTGTGCAAGCAGGCCCCGGCTGCCTCGCCGGTTCATCCAATTGCAGCCCCGACCCGCGCTTTACCGAAGACCCTGACAACTACACACAGGCGTTCTCCACCGGTTTCCCGGCATGTATCCCAAGCACCGTCGCGCGCCAGTTTACGGACACGCTCGACCTTAACGGTAACGGCAACAGAGCGGAGTTGTTGTCGGCGGTGAGTTCGGCCACCGGAACCGGCGACCTACTCTGCCCCGATACGAACCGCACCGTGCCGGGCGTCGCCCCGCTGGCGGTTGATAGCGCGATCCAACTGGTTAACGATTCGCGCCTGTTCGCCCCCATTAAGGTTGGCGACCATCTCACAGCGAGGGGCAACTTCGAGACGATCAGCGGCGTGCGTTTTCTCTCGTCTTGGTCAACCAACGTCACAGGCCGTCTCGAAACCAAAGCGACGGCAGGCCAGCCTGATTACATGACGATCAGCGAGTTGGGCGTTTCGGCTCCGGGCTTTCAGGATCAGCGCGCGAGAACAACGATTATCGGCTTGACGACGCTTGATTCGACCAGCCCCAGCGGCTTGAACGGTTCGGATGTGCTGCTCTACTCGGTTCACCGCGACCCGACCAACAACAGTGTCGCGCACGAATTCCCCTTCGGTTCGACGCACGGCTGCGACACGGCATCAGGCAGAGGACTCGGCAGCCGCTGCACCTTTAACGAGGGCGCGCCGAACTCTTGGAGAATCAGGTACGTCGTCGGCTTCCCCGGCCCCGCGCCCTTCGCGCGGACGCCCGAACTCTCCGCTTGTCTGACGGTCAGAAATGACATCAGCAACGACGGCACCAGAAATAGATTCAGCCAGCCCGGTCGCACGCTCTGTCCTTCGGTGGACGCCACAGGCTCGCCGAGCCTCGAAGACGAGTTCGGCATCTTCAGCCCCATCATGCACGAGATGCAGGCACGCACCGGCCGCAAGGTCGAGGATATGCAGGCCAATGGCGGAGCGACCACCCTGTTCACCATTGACCTTCGCGGCAACAGCGCGCCCAATGGTCAGTATCTTTTCCCGATGGGCATCAACCTCGGCGGCATTGACGCGACCGAAATCGCCGAACTCAACGTCGGTTTGGCAAATCAGGCGCTCAACCTTTCGGGTATCCCTTGGAACCTCGACCGGCGCTTGAGTCCGAACGGTTGTGTCGGTACTTGCGAATCGGTTCCCCAACCGCTTGACCCGTTCCCGTTCGAGGGCGCGACGGTTGACCCGCGCTTACAGGCGGCTAATTTCGTCATCGCCGGAGCGCCGGTGCCGACCGCTCAGTATAACGATCTAAACTTTACGCGCAGTCCGTTGACGACGGCGAACAACAGGATACTGTCTTACATCAGCCCCGTGTTCGGCATCTTCGATGGTGACAACACGGTTCTGGCATGGCCGCCGCTCGCACCGGCCGGAACTCCCATCACGCAGACCAATATCTTCACGGTGGCGGCGGCGTGCGACGCGGTTCCGCCGACAGCGCCTTCGGGTCTCGTTGCCACACCGGTCAGCGCGACCAGCATTAGCCTGACGTTCACGGCGGGGACGGATAACGTCGGCGTCACAGGCTTCAAGGTATTCGCCGACGGCGCGGGCTTCCCGATTGCGACGGCGACGGCGACCTCAATCACTATCGGCGGATTCGCGCCTTCGACCACGCACACCTTCATTATTCAAGCCATTGACGCCGCAGGCAATCTCTCAGCGCCTTCCAATACCGCGTCGGCCACGACACCGGCTGACACGTCGGCTCCGACCACGCCTTCGGGTCTGGTCGCAACCGGTTCGAGCCAGACCACCATTGACCTGTCGTGGGCGGTCTCGACCGACAATGTCGGCGTGACAGGCTACAGGGTCTTCCGCGACGGCGGGCCGACCGCTATCGCTACTGTGGCTGGCACAGCCATTTCCGACGGCGGGCTTGCGCCCGGCTCGACGCACAGCTACAGGGTGGCGGCCATTGACGCGGCGGGCAACCAATCGGCGTTGTCGAACACAGCGACGGCGACGACGATTACGCCTCCGCCTCCGCCTCCGACCGATACGGTTGCGCCGTCAGTCCCGACCGGGTTGTTCGCCTCCGGCACCAGCCCGAGTACGATCTTTATCTCGTGGGTTGCTTCGACGGATAACATCGCCGTGACTGGCTATAAGGTCTTCCGCGACGGCGGGGCGACCGAGGTTGGAACTGTCACGACCGGCAACTCGTTTTCCGACAGCGGTCTCTTAACAGGCTCGACGCACAGCTACACGGTGGCGGCCTTTGATGCGGCAGGTAATATGTCTGCGAACTCGGCCTCGGTTTCGGCCACGACGCAGAACAACGTCACACTGGTCTCGTTGGCGTTAAGCCCGCTGACCGTTAAGGCCCCGGCAACCTCGACCGGCACCGTCACCTTGAGCGGGACGGCTCCTGCTGGCGGAGTGGCGGTCGCATTGACGAGCAGCGACACGAGGAAAGCGACCGTGCCATCCACGGTCATCGTTCCGGCGGGAGCGACGACCGCGACCTTTACCGTGACGACGCTGACCGGACAACTCGGCGGAGGTAATAATCCGGTCAACATCACGGCTACGTTCGGTGGTCAGAGCAGAGTCGTGACGCTCACCATCACACGCTAGTGAAGTGGCCTCCGGCGGGGCTAGCCCCGGGGGTGGGAGGGGGGGGGCCCCCCCGGGCACCAACAC
>CAXTRQ010000287.1:0-1920 GCA_964246705.1 uncultured Pyrinomonadaceae bacterium | reverse complement strand
CCCCATGGGTGCTGCATGGGGAAGACGCCGGAGGCATCCACACGCGCTCTGGCCGGTGCGTCTGACAGTGCCGGTGATCATCGAGCCAGTGCGCGCGCTCACCTTAACGCCGTGCCGGATGCGTCCGGCACGGCGTCAAGCTATTCATGTTTGACAGTAAAAGCTCGGCGCGCATTTAAATTCTGAGGGGTGTGAATGTATTTTTACAGTCACTAGCGAGACTGTTACCGGAGAATGTGGCAGTAGCGATCTTCGCCGCTCGACATACAGCATATAGTCGCAAACCTCGCAATTTCCGAGTTCGCCAAATCTTCTCAGTCAAGTGAGAAGATAAGAAGACCCGGCCTTCAAAGAATCAAATATACGCTCATGGCTTGAGCGATGAACAGAGGAGCTTCGTCTGTTTTGCCGTGATTGATCGTTCAGCACGTCAAGATACCCGGACGAGTAACAATGTACGGAAGGGACTCCCAATGACAAATCCAGAGACTCACAGCAGACAGCAAGCAGGGGCGCGACACGAGCGAGTGAATCTATCCGCATCCCCGCGCGATGTGCGCGGCGCGCGAAAATTCACGGCGACGGCTATCGCCATGTTGCTTATCTTCGCAAGTTTGCCGGTCAGAATTGGTACGGCGGCCGGGGCAGCCGGGACACTCGATTCCAGTTTTAATAAAACCGGCCAGACGGTGACGAACTTCTCCGGGAACAATGATGAGGCACATGGCATCGCCATCCAACCGGACGGCAAACTTGTGGTGGTCGGCTCGAGTTTCGCCAACAACAAATCGCTCATAGACTTCGCCGTCGCGCGCTATAACAGCGATGGCTCTCTCGACTCGCGCTTCATCAACAAGGGCAAGTTGACCACCGATTTCTTCCAGAATTCTGATTCGGCAGCCGCCGTCACTATCCAGCCGGACGGCAAAATCGTTGTCGCAGGCTCAGCGCAGACCGGCCCTGATGCGCCGCGCGTCTTCGCGCTGGTGCGCTATAACAGCGACGGAAGTGTTGATTCCAAATTCGGCGGCGGCGGCAAGGTGACGACCGCCTTCGGCGGCAGCATTGCCGGAATCAGCGCCATCGCCATCCAGCGTGATGGAAAACTCATTGTGGCGGGAACTGCCGACTTCAATCCAAGCGGGCCGAACGCAGGGCTGGACTTTGCGCTGGCGCGGTACAACAGCAACGGCAGCCTCGACGCGAGTTTCGGCAATGGCGGCAAACTAGTCTCGGATTTTTTCGGCAGCAATGATCTGGTCACGGCGATGGTCATCCAGCCCGACGGCAAGATCGTCGTTGTCGGAAGCGCCTTTAATCCCAGCGCGCAGGTCGCCAGCTTCGCGCTGGCGCGCTACAACAGCGACGGTCGCCCCGACGCGGCTTTCGGCGGCAGCGGCCAACTGACCACCAACTTCGGCGACGCGTCTGACGCGGAGGGCGTGGCGCTTCAATCGGACGGTAAAATCGTCGTGGCCGGAACGGTGTCCGACTCCAGCAGAAACTCGAACGACTTCGGGCTGGCGCGCTACAACCCGGACGGCACGCTCGACAATACTTTCGGCAGCGGCGGCGAGAGCGTCCTGCCTTTGCCGGGCAGTGGCGGCGAAGTGTCCAGCGGCCTCGCGCTTCAGGCCGACAACAAAATCGTGGTGGTCGGGACTGCTCTCGTCGGTGCGAGCCTCGACTTCGCGCTGGCGCGCTACAACTCGGATGGCAGCCTCGACATTGCCTACGGCAACGGCGGCGAGGTGCTGACCGACTTTCTCGATGGCACCGACACGGCGGCAGCCGTCGCTATTCAATCGGACGGTAGTGCGATTGCGATTGGACGGGCTTTCAATCGCGGCAGCTATGACTTCGGGCTAGTGCGCTATCTGGGTGGCGATACGGTCGCGCCGCCACCGGTCGGCCCGGGAC
>CAXTRQ010000286.1:0-6067 GCA_964246705.1 uncultured Pyrinomonadaceae bacterium | reverse complement strand
GTAAACCGCTGCCCTTTCACTTCCCAGAACTTGCCTCAATTACCTGAACAGTTACTGCCTGCTAAGCCTACTCTAATTAAACGGTTTCCCTACAATATGGCAGCACCTGCTTGACGCCTGCCCTGAGATTCGCCTAGAGTATTCGCTGTCAAATACACTTAATCCTTATGGCAATCAAAATAGAAAACAAGTCGAAGAGCAAACTACCGGGAAATACCGAAAGGCAAATAGATAAGATTTTAGACAGTATTCCGCGTGAACACTTGCGTGGAATAGAGCGCCTACGTTTGGTCGATGCGATTGAGGATCCGCGTCTGCGTGCGGCTCTGCGTACAAATCTCCCCGGCTTGTATCATCCGAGGCAAGGCACACAGCATGCATGGTTGGAAGTAGCCATAGAAGTCTTACTTCCCAGTGGAAAACCTATCTTAAAGCGTCTGATGCCGCGTCTTTCCTTCAAAGGCAATCTGGCGGCGGTGATCTTCTCTCTGGTCGGTCAACACTACTATCTGACGTTGCGCCATTCTGTGAAAAAAACGCATGTGGAGTCTGCTGTCAGAGCTTATACGGAAACGCGTCTGCGCTCATGGGGCGAGCAACAGCAGACCTTCAGAAACAAACTCTTCAAGCCTTTTCAGCCAACTCTGGAGAGATGGGCACGCTCCCTCCAACGTCGTGCGGCTTCGGAGCGCAAAAAGGTGTAGGTATCAAATAATCTCTATGAAACGCTTAGATTTCTTAATTATCGTGCACGCTAACTCCGCTATGTGTTATCGGACACTGAGCGAAACTGTCCTTGCTCCAGTTCATTGAGTAGAAATCGTAGTGTTTCGATAATCTCTGCCTGTTCCACGTTTGATTTCCTGAAGCGTATTTCGACCTTGACGTTTCGCTCCGGCAGAGGATGTCTGAAAATAAAAGGGCGCGCGCGCGTTTGGACAGCATCTTCTCCTTGAAGCTTGTTTCGCCTGAGTGTGCGTGCTTCGTCTCTCGTCAACCCTTGCATTGAGATTTCTTTAACCATCTGCCTCATCGCATCCTCATCCGGCTGTCGAACCACCTGTAAAAGCTTGGATTTCACGCTTATGTCGGCGCGCCGACATTCCTCACGAATTTCTTGAGGTAAAGTTGCGATCGAGAGCGCTTCGGTGACAGTGCTCCTGCTCTTCCCTACCTTTTTCGCTACTTCTTCATGCGTATAGCCAAAACGTTCACATAATGCCGCGAGACCGTCTGCCTCTTCCCAGGGCGTCAGGTCTTTACGCTGCATGTTTTCAATCAGTGCAATTTCAGCGACCGCACGATCATCGACATCCATCTCAATGCAGGGAACTTCGCGCAACCCTGCGGCGCGTGCAGCACGCCAACGACGCTCACCTGCGATGATCATCCAGCGTCCACTTGTACCAGAGGGTCTGACCAGCAGAGGCTCCAACACTCCCTTATCGCGAATTGAAGCGGTCAGTTCACTCAACTCGCCGATCTCCACGCGTGGTTGCTCAGGATTCGGGTCTAAATGGTCAATGACGATCAAGCGGCCAATCGGGGTCGGTCGCTGACCGGCCAACTCTTCGACGTAATGCGCGTCATGTCGCATGTGTACGCCCACAGGCAGTCCTCTCTTAGACACGACTCATCACCTCATCACAAAGTTTCGCGTATTCGCTGGCCCCGGATGATTGCGGCGCAAAAGTGAAGATTGATTCTTTATATGCCGGAGCCTCTTCCAGACGGACACTCTTGGTAATCACAGTCTCAAACATTTGAGACCCAAAGACATTTCTGATTTGCTGGTAAACCTCTCTGGCTAAAGTCGTGCGTTTATCGTGCAGTGTGATCACCACGCCCAAAACACGCAAATTGGGATTCGGACGAGCCTTAACCTTCTCAATCGTCTCTAGGAGATCGTCTGTTCCCTCCAGCGCAAAATAGGATGACTGGATTGGTATGAGCACATGTGTAGCTGCAACCAGCGCATTAACTGTTATCAGGCCGAGAGTGGGCGGAGTATCAATCAGAATCACATCATAGCGGTCTCGCAGACTTTCCAGACGATCTTTGAGACGAAAGGGCGCATCAAAATCGCCAACCAATTTGGATTCGAGCTTGGCGAGGTTGATTTTTGAAGGAATCATCTCAAGTCCTTCGACAGTAGTCGTATAAATGTATTCTTCCAGATTCGTCTGCCCCTCCACCATCATGTCGTACGCAGAGCGCTCGACGGACTGTGGACTGAGAAATGAGATGGAACTGTTACCCTGCGGGTCTAGGTCGAGGAGCAGGACGCGCAATCCACGCCGCGCGAAGGCCGCAGCCATATTGATGGCAGTAGTGGTTTTACCCACGCCTCCCTTCTGATTCGCGATAGCAATAACGACGCGCAATCCGGGGGATTTAACTTTTGGGGAGTTATAAAATTCTTCTGCGCTCAAAAAGAACCTCACATGGGCAGGTCGCCCGCCTCTCCTATCACATCAGGCCATTCATCTTCGCCCACGACAGGCTCTTCTTCAGTACTTCCGACTGTATTTCGCGAGGCGCGGATGACCTCCTCGTTGACATAGATGGGGCTGTCGGCACGAAGCGCCAGAGCGATGGCGTCGGAAGGCCGTGCATCGAGCATCACAGGCTCGCCCTCGCTGTTCCGCATCTCGATGACCGCAAAGAAAGTGTTATCCTTTAATTCTGTGACAACTACACGCTCGACCCGCGCTCCCATCTGGACAATCAAATTACGCAAGAGGTCGTGGGTCATCGGCCTCTGCGGAGCGATTTTTTCTATTTCGAGGGCGATGGCATTCGCTTCATACGCGCCGACCCAGATCGGCAACATGGTCTCACTATTTACGTCTTTGAGAATGATGATCGGAGTTCCGCTACTCGGATCCATCATCAAACCTCTTATTTTCACTTCTATTTCCACGTCAACACCTCACCCTTTACATTAGCCTCTGAGGGGACTTTTCGACCATTTCGCCATAGAGGCTGTTGGCCTTCGCCTCTGTGATACGTACGTCCACAATCTGTCCCCGCAGCAGGTCAATGTCTCCCGCGAAATTGACAACTTTATTACAAGTAGAGTGCCCTGTTACATCATTCAATGATTTGGCGCTCTGGCCTTCAACCAACACCTCTACTTGACGCCCTAGATAACCGAGATATATGTCGCCTTGGATAGCTCTCTGTAATTTTTCAAGCTCCAAAAAACGGGCTGTTTTCTCCTGCTCTGGAATGTTATCTGCAAGCTTCTCAGCAGGTGTCCCTCTTCTCGCGGAATACTTGAAGAGATAGAGGCCATCATATTGACAACGCTCGACTAATTTCAGAGTGTCTGCGAACTCTTCGGGCGTCTCACCCGGAAAGCCGACAATGATATCGCTGGTGAGGGAGAGGCTCCGCCGTGCCTTCTTGATCGCCTCCACACGCGACAGGTAGTCCGACGCTTTATAGCCCCTCCGCATCGCACGTAGCACACGATCACTGCCCGACTGCACAGGTAAATGCACCCAATCACAGAGATTCTCATGTTCGTCAATGGCTGCAACGATGTCCGTGTGAAAATCGCGCGGGAAAGAGGTGGTGAACTTGATTCTGGGCATGCCCGTGGCCGCCACTGCGCGGAGCAGACGCGAGAAGGGGGTCGCGCCTCTGAATGCTTCTAGTCCTGCGTCCGACCTCGGTCTGTAGCTGTTGACATTCTGGCCTATCAACTGCACTTCCTTAAAACCTTCATCCTGAAGACGCAGCACTTCTCTGACGATATCTCTGGCCGGACGGCTTTTCTCCCGTCCGCGAGAGTACGGAACAATGCAGTATGTGCAGAACTTATTGCATCCTTCGATGATCGGCACGAAGGCGACGTATTTCGAATAACGCTCTACAGGCGAGACATCCCATGATTCGCCTTCGAGCCTCTCACCGAGATCGAGTGCCCTTCTCTCCCCTCTTTCGAGACGCTCAATTATTGAAGCGATGCGGTCAGTCGCTCGCGTGCCAATCACCATCCGCACAGACGGCGCATGATCAAAAACAGCCTCTCCCTCTAATTGCGCGACGCAACCCATCACGCCAATCAAGGGTTCCCCCTTCCGACGAGTATGACGCACTTCTCCAATCCGTGTGTAAACCTTCTGCTCCGCACGCGCACGCACAGAACAGGTGTTAAAAAGGATGACATCCGCAGTGTCAGGCGTTGCGGCCATTTCATGACCAGCCTCACGCAGATGGCTCGCGGCTCGCTCCGTGTCAGACACATTCATCTGGCAACCGAAGGTCTCTATATAAACGCTCGCTTTACTCATCAACTGTACCCTTCAAAACTTTACGCCGGAGAGTGTAGCAGAATTGGGCTTATCGAAGCGAGCACCTTATCATCTAATCCGATCTGAGAATCTTTGAAGCGCGTTTCTTTGCAGACGGCCTCTGCTCCTGTACCTTGACCTTCTCTCTTTCGTCCTTTGTCCTATCCTTATATTCGAGCATCCAACGCGCAGTCGCGCGCGCCGTCTCGACATCCCCAGACCCACCGATCATTCGCGCCAATTCACCAATTCGATCTTCTCCGGCCAACTCCTGCACTCTCGTCACGGTGCGTCCATCCTCGACGCTCTTCGTCACAACATAATGATGATCTGCGAACCTCGCGATCTGAGCTTGATGTGTGACGCATAAGACCTGCCGATTAACCGCCAGAGCTTTGAGCCTGCGACCGACTGTTTCCGCAGTCTTACCTCCGATTCCCGTATCTACCTCGTCAAAAACCATCGAGGGGCCGTCGGATTCCGGCGTCTCCGCAGCCTCTGTATCGCCACAGACAAAGCGTAATGTCAGCATTAGCCTCGAAAGCTCTCCGCCTGAAGCGACGCGCGCAAGCGGGCGCGCATCTTCCCCGACATTCGCAGCCAGAAAGAACTCCACACGATCTGCGCCCGTCGGCGACCAGAAAGAGATAGCCCTCGCTTGCGCTTCGAGTTGATTTGAGGAGTCCGCACGTTTTTCCCTCGACTCGATTTCTCCTCCGGAGCTTGTTTCGATTGAAACAATAAAGCGTGCACGCTCCAAAGCCAGTTGGGCAAGCTCTTCCATCACGCGTGCCTCAAGTTTTTTAGCCTCAGTGCGACGAATAAGCGAAAGTCTCTCTGCGAGCGGAAGATATACACCTGCCGCTGCCTCCATCCGTTTCGCTAACTCACTTCTCCTCTCCTCCAGAAAGTCCAATTCATTAAGTTGTGCGCTCAGCTCTTCCTTCAATCGAAGCAGTCCATTCAGATCGCGCCCGTATTTACGCTTCAGTCTCTCCAGTTCAGCCAGACGATTTTCGATGCTATCGAGTCTGCCCGGAGAAAAATCCACATCCGAGCCGTATCGTCTCAACCCTTCAGCCACATCCGTAATCATTAACGTGGCGGTTTCTAAAGCTTCGAGCCAACTTGTGACGCGCTCATCAATCGAGAGCAACTCTTGAACGCGTCGGCGAACCGCCGCCAGCCGTGTGAGAACACTCTGGTCGCTTTCATAAAGCTCTGCATATCCACCCGCACACAGTTCAAAAGCTTTCTCAGCGTGTGCCAGGAGAGTCTTTTTCGCCGTCAATTCATAATCCTCGTCCGGGTGTGGCGCGGTCTTTTCAATCTCAGAAATCTGATAGCGTAGAAAGTCTCTGCTCCTCTCTCGCTCAGATTCATCGCGCTCCAGCGCCTCGAACGCTTCGACCGCTTTCTTCCAACTGTCGTATGCGCAAGCCACTTCATGGCGTAACTTATAACAGCCTGCAAAACTGTCCAACATTTCAAGTTGAGATTTACCCACACCTAGTGTGTGCTGTTCGCCTTGTCCTAAAATCTCTAACAGTGCTGGCTGGAGAGTCCGCAGCGTCATACCCGTCACGCTCCGGTCATTAACGAAAATGCGTCCGCGCCCGCTGCTTTGAATCTCTCTGCGAATCAATAACTCCTCGTCCTTTTCTAATTCCACACCGACGCTGCTCAAAATTTCTCTGACCTTCTCCTGCAAGTCTCCAGCCAACTCAAACAGTCCTTCGATGACGGCGGCCCGCTCTCCTGTCCTG
>CAXTRQ010000285.1:0-6076 GCA_964246705.1 uncultured Pyrinomonadaceae bacterium | reverse complement strand
ATGGTTATCTTTAGCTTCGGCCTACAGGATTTCTTCGGCGGCGACGCTTACACGAATGACTCTCTGGGGCTGGCCCTGATTCGATCGTGGCAAGGCGACCAACTCGCTACGGCTTGGGTCAAGCAGTTCAGCGTCGGCGGCGGTTGGGGGATGCTCTATATTGTTGCCGCCATCTATAGCCTGATCGGGCGCAACATGCTCGCCATCCAACTGGTCAACGGCGTGCTCGGCGCAGCCACCGCCTGCATCATCTACCTGTGCGCGCACGACCTCTTTCAAAACCGCACGGTCGCGCGTCTCGCAGGTTTCTTCGTCGCCTTCTATCCTTCATTGGTGCTCTGGTCGGCGCAAGGGTTGAAGGACGCGCCCATCGTCTTCCTCTTAGCCTTGATTATGATGGTGACCTTGAGGCTCGGAGAAAAGCTGAGCCTCAAACACTTTGCGGTTTTAATCTGCTCTCTGGTCGCCCTGCTCAGCCTGCGGTTTTACATTTTCTACATGGTGGTGGCGGCCATCGGCGGGGCGTTCGCCATCGGCACGCGCGCCGTCTCGGCGCAAAGCCTTGTGCGGCAGTTCGTCGTGATCGTGCTGATGGGTTTAGTCGTCACCTATTTCGGAGTTGTGCGTGGCAGCGGTTCGGTGCAACTGGAAACCTACGGCACGCTCGAAAAAGTTCAAGTGAGTCGCGCCGATCAGGCGTCGTCGTCGAAATCGGGCTTCGGGCAGGATGTTGACGTGTCGACTGCGGCGGGCGCGATTAGTGCCATTCCTCTCGGTATGGTCTATCTCCTGTTTGCTCCTTTCCCGTGGCAGTTGACGACCTTGCGCCAGAGCATCACCTTGCCGGAGATGATCGCTTGGTGGGCGTGTTTCCCGCTATTGGTTGTGGGCGTCTGGTTCGCCATCAAATACAAGTTTCGGAAGGGGCTTCCGATTATGCTCTTCACCACGATGTTGACCCTCGCGTATTCGGTATTTCAGGGCAACGTTGGCACGGCATACCGGCAGAGGTCGCAACTCCTCGTCTTCTACTTCATCTTTGTGGCGGTCGGCTTCGTACTGCTGAAGGAAAAACAGGGCGAGCAGAGGCAGCGCGCTCTGGCGGCAAAACGAGCGTCGCAGCAGCCGACGTTCAGGATACCTCCGCAGCATGCGGGGCGTAAGCATTGGCCTAACACGCGCGAAAAAGAGCTTGGAAAAGATAGCGCGGCATCTCTCTGAGAGAATAGATTTCTGAAATGTGTGGAATTGTCGGAATGATTCAGCGCGAGGAACGCGCGGTTGACGCCGGGTTGCTGGGCCGGATGAACAATGCTATCCGGCATCGCGGGCCGGACGAAGACGGCATTTATCTCAACGGGCGCGCCGGCATGGCGATGCGTCGTCTTGCGATCATTGATCTGGCGGGCGGGCAGCAGCCGATTCATAACGAAGAGCGCACGGCATGGATCGTCTTCAACGGCGAAATCTATAACTACAAGGAGTTGCGCGAGCGACTCGAAAAACTCGGTGATAAGTTCTACACCAACTGCGACACGGAAGTTATCGTTCACCTCTACGACCGTTACGGCACGGACTGCCCGCAACACCTGCGCGGCATGTTCGCCTTCGCCATCTGGGACGAGCGCAAGCAGGAACTCTTCCTCGCGCGCGACCGCGTCGGCAAAAAGCCGCTACTGTATGCACAGGCGGGCGGCCAGTTCATTTTCGGCTCGGAGTTCAGCGCCCTGCTCGTTCACCCGGACATCAGCCGCGACGTTGACCGCGAGGCGATTCATCACTACCTCTCGTTCATGTGCGTGCCTGCGCCGCTGACGGCCTACCGCGCGATTAGAAAACTCGAACCGGGTCATTGGCTGCGCTACACGCGGGAAGGCGAAATCAAGACCGAGCGATACTGGCAGCCCGACTTTTCGCGCAAGCTCAAGATAAGCGAGGAAGAGGCGGGCGAGCGCGCCGTCGAAATCCTGCGCGATGCGGTGCGCGTGCGATTGATGTCAGAAGTGCCGCTCGGCGCGTTCCTCTCCGGCGGCATTGATTCGAGCGCGGTCGTCGCACTGATGAGCGAGGCGTCGAGCGAGCCGGTCAAGACCTTCTCCATCGGTTTCGAGGAGCAGGATTTCAGCGAGTTGCATCATGCGCGGCGCGTCGCCGAACATGTCGGCGCGGATCATCACGAGTTCATCGTCCGTCCAGACGCGCTCGAAGTTCTCCCCACGCTCGTCGAGCATTACGGCGAGCCTTACGCCGACTCGTCCGCGATTCCGACCTATTACGTTTCGCGCGAGACGCGCCGTCATGTGACCGTCGCTTTAAACGGCGACGGCGGCGACGAAGCTTTCGCCGGATACGAACGCTACGCCGCCATGCGTCTCGCGGAGACTTATCGCCGATTGCCCGCACTGATGCGCGCCGGAATCATCGAACAGGCCGTCGGGCTGTTGCCGACCTCGGACACCAAACGCAGCCGCGCGCGCGACATGAAGCGGTTTCTTCATGCCGCCTCGCTGCCGACCCTCGAACGCTACCTGCGCTGGACGAGCGTTCTCGATACCGAGACGAAGAACGAAATCTATACCGACAATTTTCGCTACGAGATGAAGGAGCACGAGCCGACGGCGTTTATCGCCCCTTGGTTTGCGAAAGCGAACGGGGCGGGCGTGGTGGACGCGGCGCTTCTGGCCGACACGATGACCTACCTGCCGAATGACCTGTTGGTTAAGGTGGACATCGCCAGTATGGCCGTCTCGCTCGAAGCGCGTTCTCCATTTCTCGACCACCATGTGTTAGAGTTTGCGGCGAGTCTGCCTGAAAAGTTGAAACTGCGCGGGCTGACGACCAAGTATCTGCTGAAGCGTGTGCTGACAAAAATTCTGCCGACGGAAAATCTGAAGCGCAGGAAGATGGGCTTCGGCGTGCCCATCAGACATTGGCTGCGCGGTCAGATGAACGGATTCCTGCGCGAGACGCTCCTCTCCGAACGCTCGCTCAAACGTGGCATCTTTCGTCCTGAAGCCGTCGCGCGGATGGTTGAACTC
Source organism: uncultured Pyrinomonadaceae bacterium (assembly GCA_964246705.1). Lineage (GTDB taxonomy): Bacteria > Acidobacteriota > Blastocatellia > Pyrinomonadales > Pyrinomonadaceae > DASZCR01. The sequence continues at coordinate 3,038 of CAXTRQ010000285.1, read as the reverse complement.
CACACGCGCGCCGAGCGCGACTATGCACATCAGCTCTGGACGCTGATGATGCTCGAATTGTGGTTTAAGAGGTTTATTGATTAAGACTAAAGTCTGAAGTCGAGCGTCTAAAGTCAAAGACCGCCCGTGTGCGTCCTGTTTGACTTTGAACTCCAGACCTCAGACTCTTCTTTGGAGGGCTTGCATGAAAGGAATTGTGTTGGCCGGTGGATTGGGCACGCGGCTGAGACCTCTGACGGCGGTGACAAACAAACATTTGCTGCCGGTCTATGACAAGCCGATGATTTATTACCCGATCAAGACGCTCGTCAACGCCGGAATCCGCGACATCCTGATCGTCACAGGCGGAAACTCGGCGGGCGATTTTCTTAAGCTCTTGAAGAACGGTAAGGATTTCGGGCTGAAGCATCTCAACTATACTTATCAGGAAGGCGAGGGCGGGATTGCCGAAGCGCTCTCGCTCGCCGAACATTTCGCAGCGGGCGAACCCCTCTGCGTCGTGCTTGGCGACAATATCATCGAAGCGAACATCTGCAAGGCCGTGCGCGCTTATCGCCATCAGGGCGGCGGCGCGAAAATTCTTTTGAAGAAAGTTCCAGACCCGCAGCGTTTCGGCGTGCCCGAACTCGTAGGTCGCCGCGTCGTGCGGATCGAAGAGAAACCGAGGGAACCGAAATCCGAGTATGCCGTCGTCGGCATTTACATGTACGACGCGGAAGTGTTCGACATCGTCAGGACTCTAAAACCTTCCGAGCGCGGCGAACTCGAAATCACCGATGTCAATAACGCCTACATCGAGCGCGACGAGATGACTTGGGACGAACTCGAAGGCTGGTGGACGGACGCCGGAACTTTCGAGAGCCTGCTGCACGCCTCGAATTTGGTCGCCGAGACGGGCGCGAACAAGATGGATTTCAGACCCGGCCAAGTTGAGTCGAAAGAGGCTACACTGGTCGGAGCCGTCAACTAAGACAAAAGGCGATTCGCCTGCAAGGAATGGAAGCGATGGAGCCGAAAGCGGAGATTATAAAGTTCGAGGACGGAAAAATCAGCGGCGTGGTCATCACCGACCTGCGCAAGTTCACAGACCAGCGCGGCTGGCTGGCGGAGCTTTTCCGCCACGACGAATTGAACGAAGAATTCCATCCGGCGATGGCCTACATCTCTTCGACTCATCCGCAGGTGCAGCGCGGGCCGCACGAGCACAGTTCACAGGCTGACTTCTTCTGTTTCCTCGGCCCTTCAAATTTCAAGCTCCGCATGTGGGACAATCGCCCCGGCTCGGAAACCTATCGCCACGTGATGACGCTCGTCGTCGGCGAAGACAATCCGAAGTCGGTGATTATTCCCAAAGGCGTCGTTCATGCGTACCAGAATATCGGTCAGCAATGCGGCATCGTCATCAATTGCCCGAACCGCCTCTACATGGGCGAAGGCAAGCGCGAACCGGTGGACGAAATCAGGCACGAAGACGACCACGAAACCATTTTTAGGATGGAAGACTAGGGGATTTGCGATTTTAGATTTTTGATTTGCGATTGAGAGATGATGCTGAATTCTGCTCCGGATTGACGCGCGCCTCTTCAAATCAAAAATCGCAAATCAAAAATCTAAAATCGAAATGAAGGTAGTTCGGATTATTGCGCGGCTCAATGTTGGAGGCCCGGCGCGTCATGTCGCGTGGTTGACCTCGGCGACGCAGCAGGCGGGGATAGAATCGTTGCTGGTTGCCGGGACACTTCCGCACGGCGAGGACGACATGACGCACTTCGCAACGGCGCAGGGCGTCGTTCCCGTCATCGTCCATGAGATGAGCCGCGAGATTAGCCTGAAGGACGCCGTGACGGTGTGGAAGCTCTTCCGGCTCTTCCGGCGCGAGTGCCCCGACATCGTGCACACGCACACGGCGAAGGCGGGAACGGTCGGGAGAATCGCCGGTTGGTTTTATCACTGGACGACCCCTGCGGCGAAGTGCCGTTTCGTTCATACGTATCATGGGCACATCTTCCATAGTTATTATGGAAGCTTAAAGACGAAGCTGTTTCTGACCATCGAGAAAATGCTGGCGCGCATGGCGACCGACCGCATCGTTGTCATCAGCCCGCAGCAGTATCGCGAGATTCACGAACAGTTTGGCGTCGGTCGCGCCGCGCAGTTCAGTGTTATCCCGCTCGGGTTGGATACGAAAGTTTTCGCCGATTGGGCGGCGCGAAGAGATGCGGCGCGCGCGCGGCTGGGCGCGGAGGATGGAGATATACTTGTTGGCATCGTCGGGCGTCTGACGGAGATTAAAAATCACCAACTCTTTCTCGAAGCAATCGCGCGCTTTCGAGACGAGCGCGGCACGCGAGGCGCGCGCGTGCGCTTCATCATTATTGGCGACGGTCATTTGCGGCGCGATTTGGAAACGCAGGCGCGCGCGCTCGGCGTCCGAGAGTGGATCAGCTTTACGGGCTTGCGCGACGACCCGGAGAATTTTTACGCGGCGCTCGACGTGGTGGCTCTGACATCCTTAAATGAGGGCACGCCTCTGACGCTTATCGAAGCGATGGCGAATGCGCGAGCCGTCGTCGCAACTGCGGTCGGCGGCGTGGTTGACCTCGTCGGCGAGCCGGTCGAGGCCGCGCGAGAAGAAACTGTCGGCGAAGGTGGCGCGGGATACACGGTCTGCGAGCGCGGCATCAGCGTCAGGCCGCGCGACCGGGATGCTTTCAGCCGTGCGCTCTTGCGCCTCGTCGAAGATGGAGAGTTGCGGCGCGCAATGGGGGCGCGCGGGCGCATGTTCGTTGAAACCAATTATTCAAAAGAGCGTCTGGTCGCGGATGTTCTATCACTTTACGAAGAGTTGTTGAATCCAGCGCGCGGGCGCACAGATGATGAAACGCGCTCCAGCGTCGAGGCTCCGCAAGGAGTCGCGCCGGTCGCACGCGCGGCGCGTTTGAAAGGGGACTAGCTTTTGCGAGTATTGATTACGGGCGGGGCGGGCTTTATCGGGTCGCACCTGTCGGACGCATATCTTCAGAGGGGCGACGAGGTCT
>CAXTRQ010000284.1:0-6140 GCA_964246705.1 uncultured Pyrinomonadaceae bacterium | reverse complement strand
ACGGCGAGGAGCCGTAGGTTATGGAAGTCGGGCTGCATTGTCTACATAACTGATGTAGTGTCCAATATGCTATCCTCGCTTCATGCCAGCCGCCACCGCTAAGAAGAAATCCGTGAAGGCAGCTAAAAAGCGCGCTAAAGTTGCCGCTTCATCGGAACGCATTACCACCCGCGCTCGGCGCACCGAAACGATTAAGTTTCTCACTCTAGACGAGACGCGGCGGCTCTTCAAATGCATCACTGACAAGCGCGATAAGGCTATGTTCTTACTCGCTTACCGACATGGTTTAAGAGCCAGTGAGGTCGGTTTACTCCGGGTCAACGACTTAGACCTAAAGCGACTCAGAGTAATGCTTCACCGCTTGAAAGGCTCCCTCTCTGGCGAGCATCCATTACAGGCAGATGAGGCGCGAGCGTTGAAGGCATGGCTTAAAAGTCGTGCCTCGGACTCTCCGATTCTCTTTCCTTCCCGGCGCGGGTTGCCCATCAGCCGGCAGATGCTGGATGTCTTAATGAAGCAGTACGGAAAGGAAGCAGTAGTGCCAAAAGAGAAAAGACATTTCCACGTGCTCAAGCATTCGAGCGCGACTCACTTGCTGGACGTCGGCGCGGATCTGCGCTTTGTACAAGACTGGCTGGGCCACTCAAACATTCAAAACACTGTGATCTACACGACACTTGTCTCAATGAGTCGAGAACAGAAAGCTCGACAGTATTTTTTGAAGCTGCCCTTTCTCTAAAAAGCGCGCGTGAGTTCTATGCCCGCCATTTCAACTCGAACGTACTGTCCTGCGAATGATATTCGTTTATTATCACGTTAGATATTATCTCGATATCTAAGTCTTTTCTCTTTCCTCCACTATCTTCAGAAATTCCATAGGCTCAACCACCCTAAGCGGTCTGAATCGCCGGCGGAATTCTTTGCATTCGACAGAGTAGCCCGTCATTAAATCCAACAAGTCTTTATCGCGGCTAACGATAAAGTCGGCACCCGTTGCGACCGCTAGGTTGATATAAGGCTCGTCGTCTTCGTCACGGGGGTAGTTGAATTTCTTCGGGACAGGCCGGACAAGCACTGAGAGCTTCTGCAAGCGTTTGAGGAATGCGACGACGATCTCATCGCTGAGGTCTGGAAAGTGTGCCCGTATCTCCGGGCGGTTTAATACGTCTTCCGCTTCGGTTAGGACTTCCTGGCTCACGTAAAGTTGGATGAGTCTACTTTCCGCCAGATTCAAACACTTAGCCGCGACACTCTTTTCCCGCGCGGCAGCTTGCAAGAGAACATTACAGTCGAAAACACAGTCGAAAACGACGCGAGGCTTATCCGTCACCCTCGGGCTCTCTCTTTCCTGACGCGGGAAGCCTCTTTTCGCGCGTCGGTAAAGAGGCCGTCCAGCACTTCGTCACTCATTCCGCTATCTTCAACGTTGCGCCGGAAGGGGGCAAGGATTTCGTCAAAAGGTTTCTCCGCCAGCAGATCTATTCTGTTTCGCCTCTTAGTGCCCTCTTGGACGAGTGACGTAACGTAGTCTTCGAGCGGCAAACCCTCTTTGGCCGCTTGCGTTTTGACGGATTCTTCAACGTCCGGCGGTAAGTCAATCGTGATGGTCATAACCCCTACCTTTTACTCTTTGTTACCTACGCCGCTTCATGCCAAATCTGAAGCTATTTTAGCACGGTGCATTAACTCTTCTGATAAAACACTTGCGCGTGTGATTCTAAAATGATATTTACCTGATTTCAAATTTATTTCGTGAGGATGCCTTATGATAATCGTTGTCGGCGGGATTAAAGGCGGATCAGGGAAGACGACCGTTGCGACCAATTTGGCTGTCATAAGGAGTACGGAAGGGCATGATGTCCTGCTTATTGACGCGGACGATCAGGAGACCTCAACCGATTTCACCATCATACGGAACGAGCGCCAGCCTGACGGGGCAGGGTATACGAGCATTAAACTCACTGGGCCGGCGGTCAGGACGGAGACTCTGCGCCTTGCAGACAAGTACGAGGACATCATTATTGATACGGGTGGACGAGATACTACGAGCCAGCGGGCCGCGATGACCGTCGCCGACTTCTTGCTGGTGCCCTTCGTGCCGCGCTCTTTCGATGTGTGGACGCTCGAAAAAGTCTCTAGCCTGGTGAGCGAGATGCAAGCGGCGAACCCCGACCTTCAGGTTTGCACTTTCATCAATCGCGCAGACCCGCGTGGGCAGGACAACGATGAGGCTGCGGAAGTTTTACGGGAGACCGAGATGCTTTCGTTCATCGAGACGCCGCTGGGAGCGCGGAAGGCGTTCAGCAACGCCGCTGCTGCGGGACTGGCCGTGACTGAAATAAAGCCCCAAGACTCGAAAGCCACGGAAGAGATGCTGATGCTATACAGATATATTTTTGATACCAAAAAGGTAGCGACACCGAAAGGAGTAGGAGCGTAAATGGCAATTACACGTAAGCCCAAGCAATCATCCAGCACTGGCGCGAAATCGGTGGACGTAAATGCCCTTATCAACAAAGGGGGGAGCGTCGCTGAGAAGAACGATAGTCAGGAGAAAGACACTGTGCCGGTGATCCTCAGAATGCCGGAGGATATTCTCAGAAAGGTTGACGCCAGCGTACAGGCTAGGCGCATAAAGACGCCGCGGCATACGTGGCTGCTGGAGGCCGTTTTAGAGAAGTTGGAGAGGGAATCAACTTAATATCACTTCGATATTAAGTTGATTCCTCTAGGCCTGTAGGCTTTGAAAAATTTCGCCTTATTTGGGGAGACGGTTCACCTTATTTGAGGAGACGATTAGCCTTATTTGAGGAGACAAACTACCTTACATGGGGAGACAATTTAGAGGTTAAGTGATTGAGTACAGAGATTATCGGACGTTCTACTCTTCTACTTTGTTTTACTATGATTACAACAACAAGGAAATTGCTGCTGTTGTTGTTTAGAACAACACCCAGAGAAACCGAACCGAGATGAGCGAGGCACTGGAAAAGTTTACGCCGAAAGAGATCATCCGAACCGAAACTGCACTCTCTAGGTTCCCGGTTCATAGACTGTCCAAGAAGGGCAGCATCAACATAGCGATCAAAGTCGCTAAACCGAATGGGGAACTCAGAACGCAGTGGAAAGTCTCCTATAACAGTGAGTACGGCCAGCCAAGCCCCCTTGCCTACAAGCTCAACACGCTCATCATAAACCGAAGGATCGAGGAGGAAGGCAAACCGCTGCCGAAACTAATCAGGCTCGGCAGCCTCACGGAAATAGCCCAGCAAACGGGAACGGGAGAGAAAAACACCAACGCGGTCAAGAAAGCACTCTTGCAGAATGCCTTCGCCGCTATCACGGCGAAGTTCACTTACAAGACAAAGGGAGGCAAAGAGGCATTCGCGGAGATCGCGGACACCCGCTACGGCGTCATCTTCACAGGCGAGAAACTACCAGGTGGGGAGAAGGCCAACGCCGTGTACATCGTTCTTCACGACATCTATCGCGAAATCCTCAACAATGCGGTAGACCGCCCGCTTGATTATGAATACATGCAAGGTCTGACGCCCGGCGCGCAACGGTTCTACGAGATGCTTAGCTACCAGATGTACGCGGCCCTGAAGAACAGAACCAGTGCCAAAATGCTCTACTCCGAATTCTGCATGTATGCCCCACAGGTACGCTACCAGGACTGGGATCACGTCAAAAAACAGATGTACAAGCTCCACCGCCCGCACCTCGCAGCACAGTACATAGAAAAAATTCGGTTCGAGAAAATCGTTCGGGAGGGTGAGCAGCCTGACTGGCTCATGATCTACATCTCCGGCATCAGGGCCAAAGGCCAGCACGTCGCTTTTCAACGAAAACCAGTCCCTAGAATCAAGCACAGCGAGCGCAGTGCAAGTCAGCCTAGCTTCCTACCGGAAGAAAAACCGGAACTCTTCCCCGAACCCGTTTTGACCTTCGCGCCGGCGGAGGAGCTATTAGTCTCCGATCTCGTCCGGTTCGGGGTAGGAGAGGCTAAAGCCAGAAATCTCGTTAAGGCGCACAGGGAGGCTACAGAGGCGCAGATCGCCGCGTACCCATATCGTGATGTGGGAAAGCCCAGAAAAAACGCCGCCGGCTGGCTTATAGCTGCAATAGAGGGGAACTACACCCTGCCCGTTGCCTACCTGGAGGAGCAAGAGAGAAGGCGGCAGGCGATTAAGGCGCAGGAGCAGAAATCGGCGGTCGAAGGCTGTCGGCTCTGTGACCAGAAGGGGTGGCGCAGAATTCTTACGCCAGAATATCCTAGTGGCGCAATGAAGTGTTGCAGCCATGACCCTGAGATCGAAGCAAAGTATGCCGAAGCCTAGACCGGCTTTCTACCTTGAGAACATGTTCGGCGCAATATGATTCAGGACACCTTATGTTCTAAGAGAACATCTTTAGCTGCTTAGAGTTCATCTTCTTTTTGCGCGACCTCTTCCTTGCTTCGGGGGACGGCGTCTGTGGTAGAGCGTCCTCATTGCTAGCGCTCTCCGCCTGAACCGGAATCTGATGTGCTTCTTCCATGGGATCCCAGAACGAGGGCTGCTTCACCGTGAGTGCCGCGAGTCTTTCACGAACCTCGTTAATTTCTTGTTTCGAGATCTCATGTACCGGCTGTCTTATAGCCACATTCTTGTGGAAATCCGGATCAATCCCAAGCTCATAGAGCGAGTGAATGATGACATACAGGTTGTGACATAAGACCAGGCATAGCGCTTCATTAACTTGGGCTGGGAAAGTCTTGCTGTAAAGCCTATCCCCGAACTTACGTTTTATCATGGAGAAGGTAGCTTCGATGTTGTTGCGAGCATAGTAATGTTTCCAGAACTCTGATTCTTTATCCTGGAACTGCTGAAGCATCCATTTCCAAATAGCGCTTTTCGGCTCGCCGTCCGCAACGCTATTTGACCTGAAGGCGATATAAGGTTCGGCTCCCCAAATAAGCACGCGGCGCCTGTTGTCGTTACCTGTATAGGCTCCGTCGGCGTATACCTCCGACATCTCAAAAGACTGAGCCGTATCATTCACCAGCTCCTGAAAGAAGGAACTATCCGCCGCCTCACCTTTGCTCACTTCGGCGCTTGTAATGATATTGGTCTGGACGCCACACATCGCGTGCAATTTGACCCAGCCGCGCTTCGTTCGGAAACGGCCTTTGTGACGGTCGAAATACTTCTGACGTATTGGAACACTGAGGCCCGTGGAGTCCACGGCAAAGCGAGTTTCAATTCTTCTCAAGGGAGAGCAACTTTCCTTGATAAGTCGCTGGAGAATGGGTTGCAGCGTCTCCAACTTCATGTAATTGAGAATTGAATTAAAGTGAGGAACAATGCTAATCCAGCCCTCAGTCTTTAGACTCTCCAGCTCTGACTCCAAGCGGCGTGCGGGTCGGTTTAAGTAGAGCTTATAAACCATGCAGAAGAGCATATCGCGAAGCGGCAAGTGCGAATGCTCGTTAATCCTGTCGATCTTCTCGACTCCCTGACATAGCTCATGGAGCAGTTTGAGAAAGAACGGCCTTTCGTTGGTTTGCGCGGCGTTGTAAGCGGCCCAGTTCTGCCTGTAGCTTCCTGAGAGTGTACGATTTTCTCCAGCCATGATGCCTCACCTCATTGTGTGCAGGTGGGCCTAAAACATAGCTTTGCACCAAAACCGGGAATTTAGAAAATTTTAATGTGAGTAGCGACGAGCTGCACAAACGCGCGGTGAAAAAGCTTGAGCGCGTGAATTACTGTTTGTGCAAGGATGGGTTCTGCCCATCGAAACTCCCCCAAGTGTGCAAAGCCTAGAAAGTCCCGCTCGTGAAATCAGACCCGGCCTCTAAAACACTGTCGTCCCGGCGCAGTTCGTGGCGGGAGCCGTCGGGTAGCACGACATACATCCGTGCCACTATGCGGTTATAGGTCGAACCGGAAACCAGATTGCCTTGCAAGTCATACTTTTCAAAAGGCTGCTCGAACCCGTTGAAGAAGATGTGATTGGCCGCAGGCCAGAGGAACCAGTCGAGGCTAGAAGTCCAGCCCGAGGCTGTGCTCTCTGCGTACATGGCGCGATAAGTCGAGTCCGGCTCTCTGAATCTTCCCCCGTTTAGTGGATAGAGAGATAAGCTTCTCATCGAGCTTCAC
>CAXTRQ010000283.1:0-6200 GCA_964246705.1 uncultured Pyrinomonadaceae bacterium | reverse complement strand
GATAGCGATGCCGAGGACGCCCATCTGTTTTGAGAACAAATATTTCAGAATAATATTGAGCAGCAATCCAGTGCCGCTGAACCATATCGCCGAAACATTCTCGCGTAATATCGGCAGCAGTTTCATCATCACAAAAAAAGCGACATAGGAGGGTAGGAGAAACGCATAGTACGAGAGGACTCTCGCCACGATTTCCGTGTCCGAGGCTGTGAACGCGCCGCGCTCGAAGAGTAGTTTGATAATCGGTTTCGCCCAGATGACGAGCACACCAACGACCGGAAAAGTTATGACGAAAATCAGCAGCAGGCAGCGGTGGAGCGTCTTACGCAGGCCGACCCAATCATGCGCCGCCGCCATTTTGGAGAAGTATGGCGAGACGGCGGTGACGACGGCAATCGAACTGAGGTCGAGCGGGAACGTCACCGCCTTGCGCCCATAACTGAGCGCGGCGACACTGCCCGGCTCGGCTCTGCGCGCCGCCATTGATTGGTCGGCCAAACTCATGGCATTGGTAAAAAATGCGCTCACGACGAGTCGCCCCCATTGTCCGAGCGCGTCGCGTACCGGCGTTGAAAAGCCCCGCCAGCGTGGAAGCAAAAAAGCGTTCGCCCGTTTGACTGCCAAGCCGAGGATGAAAACTTCGACCATCGCGCCTACCAGCAGCCCCAGCGAAAGCGCGAGCACGCCTGTATTGAGGCTGAAGAACAGCAGCCCGATGGAAATCAGCGGAGTACAGATGGAGACGGCGGCGCTGAGAAAAAACTTTTCTTCGGCGTTGAGAACCGCTTGCCAGAAGACCACCACGCTGTTGAGAAAAGCCGCCGGAGCCGTCAGGCACAACAGGAAATAGATTAGATTCCAGTTTTCCTTGCTAAAGCTCGCCGCCGCAATACGGACATAAAACGGTTCTGCCACGACGCATAAAAAAGTTACCGCCCCTGAAATTAATATTAGCCACGCCAGCAATCCGCTATAGAGTTCCTGCGCCGCCTTGTACTGGCCGCTTTCACGAAACTTGATGAACTCCGGCAAAAAAGTTGCGGTCAGCGAAATCGACAGGGCGTTGGTGAGTGTATAGGGAACGGCGAATGCGATGACGAATGCTTCGAGCGACGAAGAGCGCCCGAATCTCCAAGCGACAAACAAATCTCTCGCCACATACGCCAGCCGCGCCAGCAAGGTCATCGCTCCGACAATGATCGTGGCGCGAAAAATTTGCCTGTCAAAAGTTCCGGTCGCCAGCCCGGCCCAAGTTCTCACAATAATGTTTGGAGAGCGCCAAGACTTCGGCGGCAGTGGTAAGAGCTTAAACACCTTGTTCTCTTAGTTGCGCGAAAAAAGGAGCGAGCGGATTTGGAATCAAATAACGTCGCCAACCTGCCGCGCTGAGAATCACAAGTAGAATCCAAAAGAAGTAGCGCATCCGGTACAGCGCGCCGAGATTCACCACGATCAATCCGAGAGCCGCCGCGCCAAGCAACAGCACCGCCAACAAAAACCAAGTCTGCGGCGAACGCCGGGACAACCAGATTCCAGCGAGCGCGAAAAGATATAGCAGGTAAAAAAAGCAGGTCTCCGCCCCGGCAATAATTCTCCCGACGCGCCCGAACTTTTTACCCTCCCCAACCCAATGTTTCGGGAACGGCGCGAAAAGCCCGACGGCGACGGCGCGCGGCATATACAGCAGCACGTCCGCCGCGTCTCGAAAATTCCGCTCGCTGTCGATGTTCGACCCGGATTCCGAATACAGCACGATGAACCTTTGGCGCAGCACGCTGATTTTGAGAATGATGCCCGACACTCCGCCGCGAATTTGTTGGCTCCTGAATTCTTCGATGGTTTTTTCCTGTGCGCTCGTCAGAACCTCTTTCGGCGGCAGCCACGAGGCGAAAGCCACAGGTATGAGAAACAACACAACTAAGAATAAAAGCAAGCAAGCGAACTTGAAAACCGGAACTTGCCGGTGCTTCACAGACACGATGCCCAGCGTGATGAGCGCAAGCGCGGTGATTGCGACATAAACCGGCCACAGGCTGTCTCTGACCAGCCACAGCAGCATCAGCGTCGCGCAACCGCTCGCGGCATGCGTGATGATTCGTGCGAAGTTTGTGGGGATGGTCAGGAGCGAGACGACGAGCCATAAAAAAAGCAGCATCAAAACAATAAACAGCGAGTCGCGCAAAGGCTGTGTCGTATGAAACAAAAGGCTCGGAAAAAGTCCGACGATAATCGCGGCGATGAATCCCGCCCGCGCGTCGAAGCAAAGTTCGCCGACTTTGTAAGTGAAAAACAGCATGAGCAGATAAAGAAAAAGATTGAGCAATTCGACGCTCAGAATATTGGCTCCTAAAATCGGCGTCAGCACAGCCGACGAGAGCGCATAGAGCCGGATGTGAAATTGCGTATCGCTGCTTATCAACCCGGAAAGGTCTCGACCGAGCGCGACGGATTTTTCCAGATAAAGCCCGCTGTCGCCCTCCAACGCGCCCGTCGGCAAAATCATGCTCGGCAGCACGCCCGCCTGTCCAATCACATAAACCAAACTTGTCGAAAGCAGGTGCAGCACGGCTCCCGCGACCAGCAAGCGCGTCAAGCCGCTTTGCATTCGCGCAGGTTGGAACATTTTAATTCCGGTTCTCAAATCAAAACGCATAACCAAAGATTCGACTGCGCAGATGAAGCCCGGCCAGCAGAACAACGCATAGTAGACGTTCTCTTCGTCGCCTGTAAAGACGCCCATTTAGAGCGGTTGACCAATGGGCGTCAGTGAGGTTGTGAATTAACGACCATCAAAGCTTACCGTTTGAAGAAGTGCAATCTCGAATCTTCAATCGCTCAACTTTTATGCTTCTTTGCGCCTCCAGCGTCTTTGCGTGAAACTTTATTTCGCGCAAAGAAAGAAGAACGTTTAAGTAAGGCGACGGGCTGGCGTCGTGCAAAAGAAAAGCGCCGCCCCTTGGCGACGCCGTTCCTTACTGACGGTTGCAATATTCAAGACTCGCAGTTCTAACGCTTGGCGGCGACGAATTTTAGAGCCACGCCGTTCATACAGTAGCGCAATCCGGTGGGTTGCGGGCCGTCGTCGAAGACATGACCGGCGTGCGAATCGCATCTCGCGCAGAGCACCTCCGTGCGCGTCTCGCTCAGGCTGTTGTCAACTTCTTCGCGCACGTTCTGCTTGTCAATCGGTGCCCAGAAACTCGGCCATCCAGTGTGCGAATCAAACTTGGTCTGAGAACTGAACAGCGGCAAATCGCAGCAGATGCATTTAAAGACGCCCTTTTTGTGAATGCTGTTGAGGGGGCTTGAATAGGGCGCTTCAGTCCCCTTCTGCCGTGTCACTTCGTACTGCTCAGGAGTGAGTATGCGCTTCCACTCGGCGTCGGTTTTCACGACTTTGGCGAAAGGGGCGGAGCGCGGTTGACCGCTTTTTGTATCGTCCGCGATGAAGGCAGAAGCGCGCACTAATGGAGAGAGCGCGGCGACGGCTCCGCAGGCGGCGGCGGTAGACGAGAGAAAGGAACGTCTATTCATCATCAAATTCACCTTACTTCCTGAGATTAGACACTTATGCAGAGAGATTCAAGGCGGAAAGGCGTCCCCGTGGCTGACGGACACGCCCTTCAAGCCGGTTTGTATTTCTCGCCGGACTACATTTTCATCGCTGGCATCAGGACAGTGTCAACCACATGGATGACGCCGTTTGACTGGTAAACGTCGGCGGTCGTGACATTCGACATGCCGCCCTTCTCGTCCGTCAGGCTGATGCCGTTCATGCTGTTCATGCGCACCATCAGCGTGCCGCCGCTGACGGTCTTGAGGGTCGCCGTGCCGCCACCCTTCTTGATAAGCTGCATCAGTTTCTTCGCATCATATTTGCCAGCCACGACATGATACGTAAGAATACTGGTCAACATTGCTTTATTTTCCGGCTTGACGAGCATCTCGACGGTTCCCGAAGGAAGCTTGTCGAAAGCGGCGTTTGTCGGAGCAAATACGGTGAAAGGGCCTTTGCCTTTGAGCGTATCAACCAGACCGGCGGCTTTGACGGCAGCCACCAACGTGGTGTGGTCGGGAGAGTTAACCGCGTTGTCAACGATGTCTTTGGTGCGATACATCGGCGCGCCGCCGACCATCGGGTTATTTTTTTGAGCGGTGGCCGTCGAGGCCGTAAATGCGAATGATGCTACAGCGACGAGCATCATGATAAGCATTTTCTTCATGTTGTAACCTTTCCTCAGCATAGATTCTGTTCCTCCGGGGGTCATCGCTGAAGATACGGACGAAGAGGCGACAACGGATTGGATAAAATATTTGGATAAATTTTTTGCCGGCTTTTCAGGCCGACGGCCTCCCCGACAGCAATGCTTTTGGAAACCATCACCGGATTTATTTCCCCGCCACGGCTTTTCATCCGCCGCTGCCTCCGCTTTTAACGGGCAACCCGCGCGGAAGGTTCGGACATCAATCGCGTCAAGCCCGGCGCGCGCGTCCGTCTCTCCGGCTTGCCAAAGCACCCGTCACTTTGGTACACGTCCCTTGGCTCATACTTTTTGCCCCGGCATGCAACCGTTCACGGAGGAGACATGAGAAACACCAGCCTGACACGTTCATTGCTCGCACTCGTCTTGTGCTTGAGCGCCGCCATGGCAGTTTTCGCCGACACGATTCGCCTGAAAGACGGCACGATTATTCGCGGCGAGATTGTCAGTTTCCGCGACCAGCAGTTCACAGTCCTCGTCGGCAGCGGCGCACGCGGAGGACGCCGCAGCACCATGACGCTCTACACGGACGATGTTGAGTCCATCGAATTCGATGCGGCTGGGCAAAGCAGCGGTAATCCGTCGAACACTAACGACAACCCGGATACCGAAACCGCACGCACGCCGACTCAGCCCAACCGTCCCGCGCCCGTCGAGACGCGCCCCACGCTCGGCAATAACGGAGGCAACACCAACACCGTCCAGAACAACCCGCCGCGTACGACCACCGCGCCCACGACAAACGACTCTTCGCAGTTCTTTCCCATCAAGGTGCGCGTGCGCGCCGACGGCACTTCCAACGGTTGGACGGACAGCGGCCTGATGGTGCGGCGCGGCCAACGCCTGCGGATCACCTCTTCGGGGCGCGTCTCGCTCGGACAGGGACGATTCTCGACGCCGACGGGTCTGCCACGCGTGCTCGACAACGAGAAGTTGATGCGCAACGAGCCGACCGGCGGGCTGATCGCCGTCATCGGCGACGATAACGACGAATTCATCTTCGTCGGCGCGAGCCGCGAATTTTTCGCGCCGCGTGACGGGCGTCTCTTCCTCGGCGTCAATGAAGGCAATCTCAACGACAACACAGGCACTTACGACACTCTCATCGAAGCCGAGCCGGTCGGCGGCAACAGCGCCTCGCGCTAATCAACGGGCGCGAGCCAACACGCGGTTGCCCCGAAGCATCCAAGAATCGTCAATGGTCAATAGTAAATAGTGAATGGATTCGGAGCAATGCTCTGAGAGCATTCACTATTTACCATTCACCATTTCAGCCGTTATCTTGACCGCGCGCGGCAGCGCGCCGTATAGTTCCCGTAAGAGTTGGATTTCGTTTCCCGCCTTCCCTGAGAGTTAAAGGTTTTGCCGTTATGATGAGAAATGTCTTTGCACGCCGCGCCTTCGTCTTTGCCGTGGCGCTGGGGTTTTTATTTGGACTTCTTTTGCCCGCCAGCAACACTCGCACGAGTTTCGCGCAATCGAGACGCCAGCCGCCCACGACCAGCGGCCCGCAAAAGAAAAACAAACGCCCGGACGAGACTGAGCAGAAGGAGCCGGAGCCTGCGCCGCAGGATGTGCTTCAGGAGACCGAGACGATTAAGGTGACCTCTACGCTTGTCAACGTCGAGACGGTCGTCTATCACAAAAAGACCGGCAAGATTATCACTGGGCTGAAGAAGGAGAACTTCACCGTTTTTGAAGACGGTGTGCAGCAACAGATTACCAACTTCTCGACGCCGGAAGCGCCGATTACCGTCTCGATGGTGCTCGAATACAGCTTGCTGTCGAGCGTGCTGGCGGGCGACCGTTACAACGAGCCGGGACGTTACGAAATTCTGCGCCCGATGGCCTACTTTCTTCATCAGTTCTTCCATCCGCATAAATATTTTGTCTCCGTCGTCGCCTACGACATGCGCCCGACGCCGCTCACGGATTTCA
>CAXTRQ010000282.1:0-6202 GCA_964246705.1 uncultured Pyrinomonadaceae bacterium | reverse complement strand
TGCTGCTCGACGAGGTCTTGAAGACGCAGTTTCCCGGTAGCCCCATCGCGCGCACCGTTCTGAAGACGCCGCTGCCGACGATGCAGGATTTGTACCTGAGCCTGAAAGTGCCGGGGCAGAAGATGGTCTTTCTCGACAACAGTGCATCGCTGGTGCAGTTGACGGCGAGGCCGCTGCTGGTGGAGTCGGAGAAGATCGTGACGAAGCAGATCACGGGGACGTACGCTTCGATCATCACGGGGTTTGCGAAGGTGCAGAGAAACGCGAGCGTGGTGGTCGACGGTGCGGTGGCGTTCTCGGGGGCGGGCTTCCCGGCGTGGATGAGCGCCTACGCGGCATAGGCGTGAGGGAGACGGTCACGGACGAGGGCAGCATCTCGCGCCGTGGGGCGTAAGGCGTGGGGTTGAATTTACGACAACGATGGAGGAACGAGATGGCAGAAGAAACGGTGTACGGGCTGAAAGACCCGGTGACGAGCTTTTACGACGACGAGACGGGGCTTTCCGTGACGCGTGACGAGCGGGTCACAATCGGCTCTGGGGCGGGCAAGAAAACGGCGCAGATGATCGCCAAAGGCGGGTTGATTGAAGTGCGGGGCACGCCGCAGCCGCCGACAGGCACCGGCCCCGCTTCGACCGAGCGGGGAGACCTGCTGCCGGATGACTTCCCCGGCAAGGACGCGCTTGAGGCCGCCGGCTACAAGACGCTCGCCTCGGTGAAGGCGCTCTCGGCGGAGCAGTTGGGCAAGGTCAAAGGCGTGGGGCCGAAGACGGTTGAAGAAATTAGTCAGCGGTTGAAGTAGCGGGCGCGCGCGCTCACTTGAAACGTTTCGAGTGGGCAGTCATTTCCGGTGTTTGGGCGAATGATCACACGTCAAGAAATAGCGGCGGAAGAAGACCTGCTCAGCCCGGTCGCGCAAGCCTTGTGGCTGGCTCTCTTCCGCAGCTATCCCGCTAACACCGGGGATTATCCGGCGCTCGCCACAAAATTGGAGGCCGCACACGGGGTTACGGCTCAACAACTCAATGCGGCGTTACGCAAGATAGAAGAGATCGGAGCGGGTACGGTGCGAATCGAGGGCGGTAAAGACGCGTTGAATTATGACCCGGTACGGGATCGCAAAGAGTTGATCGCTTACGGCCTCGCCGTACTGGATGAGACGGGTGACGGGTGCTCGACACCACCTGCGTTCATTGTCGTGACGTGACATAAGCACATTCTCGTAGCTTCTACTTTAACGGGATTGGTGTTTGATGGGCATCGCTCAAGCCATTGATAAAGCGCGGGAGCAGATCGCAGGGAAGGCGGGGAAGTTTCTGCCTGATAGGCTAAATGTCCAGCGCGGGAGTTCTCCGGTCAACAACGGCGATGGCACCTATGCTGAGACACCGAACATCATCGCAGAGAATGTTCCTTGCAGATATTACGATTCAAATGGCTACGAGCGGCAAGTTGCCGGGGTAACGGCAGCAACAAAGCTCGTTACCGTTGATATTCCAACCAACGTTGATGTTGCCGCAACCGACCATCTGATAATTCAAGAGCGCGGCGTAGTGCCTGAGTTTTCGTTGCAGGTGGTGGCGGTCATTAAAGGCTCAACTGCAATGATGTGGAAGGTGCTGGCGACCGAGGGGTAAAGATGGCTTCTGAGAAATTCGAGTACACGGCAATAGTGCATCTGGATCATGGAGTCGAAGAGGTTCAATTCGCACCAGTGAATCCAGACGCCCCGCGCATCCCTTCGCGCTATGAGAGCGACCCTGAGAAGCAAGGCAGGTTCACGAACGGGCGTATCTACAAGCGCAACCCGGAGAAGGATGAAGCGGAGTTTGAAGAAGTGCAAGCGCAGGTTCGGCAAGAGCAAGTCGCTGCGCAAGTGAAAGCTGCTAAAGAGCAGACGAAAACTGCAAAGATTAAAAAGTGAAATGCCCGTCAAAACCACAAATCACATTTCGGAGGCGCGACAACTCATTAAGAGAACAATGGCGGCGTCTTTGAATGCCGGCGCAGAAGCGCACGTTGCTTTCTCTCAGTCGGTAGTGCCAGTTGACGAAGGGCGACTGAAGGAATCCATTCGAGTCGAACAGGTGGCGACGGAAGCGAGGCCGGTTGCGGTCGTGGTTGCAGGTGGTATTGAAATAGACGGCAAGCTAGTGGACTACGCAGAGCTTGTGGAGCTTGGGCGCGTCACCTCAAAGGGCACGCACGTCGCCGCTCAGCCTTATTTCACGCCGGGCATAGAAGTCGCCAGAGAAGCAATTATTCAAGTGGCTCATGCGTCCTCAGTAAATGTCCGCTTCATAGTGTCTTGAAAAGATTTAAGAGATGGCCGATGAAGTCAACGAGGCTTTTAAAGTCACTTACCAACTGCTGCACGCGGATTCTCAGCTTGAGGCATTAGTTGGTGACCGGATTTACGACTCATCTGCGCCGGCATCCGCTGTCACGGCAGGTCTTTACATTCTCGGTGATTTCTTCGGCGGCGGAGATGTTTCCGGTCTTGGCATCGTGAGGCTTCAAAGCAACGCGCTGATGTTGTGGCGGGTCGTCAGAAAAGGCCAGATGGACGCCAACATGCGAGCGGCAGTCGTGAGGATGGATGCGGTTTTGCAGTCGCAGTCGGCAACGATCTCCGGCGGGTATGAGTTCAGTATCAGGCGCGAGCGCCCGCACCGCCGGACTTTCTACGACGCGGCCAACAATCAATTCACCGAGTCGGGCGGTTACTACCGCTACTTCATTTCCAAAGTTTAAGGAGTCAACGCAATGGGCAGAGAAACAGCGAATCAAATGCGCCAGATCGCCAAGGAGACGACGGCTGGCACGCCAGTCGCCGCCAACAAGCGGCTATCGGGTCTCTCGCTCACGTTGTCTCCGCGTGTCAACAAAGAGAGGTTCAGAGCGGCAGGCGCTAAATCTACGACCGCGACTGCCGTCAACTCTTTGATGGCGGACGGCAGCTACGAAGGCCCGGCGGATTACAATCACATCATCTGGCCGCTTGAGGGACTGGTCGGATCATCAGGCCCCACGGGGTCGGGGACGGCGAAGACTCGCGTTTACGCTCCTGCCGGATACGGCCCCGACGCTAATGCCAAAACATTTACAGTTGAGGCTGGCGATGCGGTCGCCGCCCGCATCTACAGCAGGCTGCGATTTCGCAGTTTTCAGTTGCAGGCCGGACGCTTGACGGGCGCAAAAATCAGCGGCAACTGTTATGCAAACTACCCGACCGATGGGCAGACATTGACCGCCAACCCGACCGACATCCCGCAGTTTACGTCACAGGGTAATCAGTGGGACATCTTCCTCGATACCACTTACGGCGGACTCGGTACGACGAAGATTGCGACGGCTTACAGTTTCGGCTTTGCGGTCGGAAACAAGTTCAACCCCTTCTACGCGCTCAACACGACGAACGGCAACAACATGAGCGACGAAGCGGAGATAGCGATGGACATCAACGGCTCATTCACGATGATGCACGACTCGCAGAGCCGCAGCCTGTTCGCCACGATTCTTAACAATTCAGTAGGGTATCTGAGGGCGCTTTCCACAGGGCCGCTTGTCGAGACCGGCATCAACGCCAAGATTCAATTCGACATTGCAATGCAGATGGTCGAGCCTGCCGACGATGACAACGACGGCGTGTACGGCGTGCAGTATGGATTCGATTCGATTTACGACGCGTCACTTGGCGGACACTGGAAGACAACGATCATCAACGGTTTAAGTTTGGCGACAGCGGGTATCTAATTTATGGACATCTCAAAGTTATCGCGTTATCCCGTCAGCGAGCCTTTCGTTTTTGACGATGGTACAAACGTCTCGGTGACATGGGACGCAAATTACTTCACCAAATCCAGCATTTCCGCCTTCGATGCTCAGTTGGTTACTGTTATTGAATCCGCCCGCGCTCCCATATCGAGAAGGCTGTCGGAACTGAAAGCGGAACTAGCCGAACTGGATCAACCCAAACGGGCAAAGGGTAAGAAGACGCTGACTGAGCAGGAACTTGCGCAAATCGAAGCCCGCGCGAAAGAAATCGGAGACGAGTTAAGTGGACTCACAGATGCCTATGCTGTTGCTGTAGAAGATGCAACCCGCACAGTCTTCGCCACTGAGCTTGCCGAAAAAGTGCTTATGGGATGGGGCTTCACAAGCGATGACAAACCGTTGGCAATCACCGCCGAAGTCTTACAAGTCCGGCCTTCCCTCTTTCTTCGTGACCTCTACGACCACTGCCGGGAATCAAGCCTCCCAAAGCAACTAAGGCTCGCCAGAGCGAGGGCGAGCCTGATGACAGCCGAGACTATGCAAGGTGGCTGATAGACCCCAACCACTTTTATGCCCGCCGACCGGATTATATAGACGAATTTGATGTAGCGGAGGCTTGCGGCGTCTCCGTTCTCTTTTTTGATTCTATCCCTGAGTTTAGAAAGGCGCAGGCGAGAGTGAAAATCAGCGCAAGGGCTAGTGCCTCCATGGAGGCTTCAAAGAAGATGGGCTTTTATGTTCCGCCTGATTTCTTCATAGGGATGTAAGGGGGCGAAATCGAGATACTGAGGCTTGACGCTATCTATACCGGAAGTGATGCGGAATTCAACCGTGTCACGGATAGGGTGGAGTCGCGCCACAAAAAGCTCGCCGCTGAGGTCGAAAAGACCACGGCTGCCTCTGCCGCCGCTTCAGTTAAAACCGCACAAACAGCTGCACAACAATTTGAAGCGCAGTTCGGATACCTCCCGACAATTCAAAGAAAAGCGGAGGCCGCCTACGACGCTATCGGAACAAGCGCAGAACGGAGTGCTGCCAGAGCCACTAAGGCGATTTCCGCAGGTGTCTCGCTCAAGCCTGACTTTAGTTCCTTTGAAGCTTTCGAGAGAGAACTAGAAGCCACCGAGAAAGCCTCACTACTTTTAACAGGCTCGTCAAGAACAATCGAGCAGGCCGTAGCCAAGAGTGGGCGCGGCGTCGCGGGGTTGTCCTCGCAAACCGACAGGCTCATCTCTCAGTCCCAAAGAGCGATTGGCGGCGCAGAGAAGGTCGCACTCAAGGCTGAGGATGCAATCGCAAAAACCACTGCGAAGCTGACTGAGGCCAGCACTGCCAGCGCAAGTTTCGGCAGAGCACTCAGCGGACTGGCAACGCCTCTCACTATTATTGCTGGTATCGGGGCGGCCTCTACTGTTGCTGCCATCGGGATATTTGAAATCGTCAAATCCGCCGCCGAGGCCGGGGATGAGCTATACAGGCTCTCTCAACGGACAGGCATCAGCGTCGAAACTTTCAGTGCCTTAAAGCTTCCTGCGCGTGAAGTAAAGACCACTGTTGATGCTCTTGCGCCGAGCCTTTCTATCTTTGAGAAGAACGTAGATAAAGCGGCTGGCGGCAATAAACAATTATCCGCCGTGATGCAGCGGTTGGGTGTTGACATTGCGGGCGTGCGAAGCGGAACGGTTTCCACTGATAAAGCTTTCGAGCAGGCATTCAATACCCTCTCTAAAACTAAGAACGAGTTTGCGCGCACGGGCGAGGCGACAGCGGCCTTTGGTCGTGGCGCTAAACCCTTGATTGATATTGTCGGTCAGGTTCGCGGTAATTTGAGCGATGCCAAAGACAAGGCGCGGGAGCTTGGCACGCTCATGTCCGGGCAGGCCGCATCCGATAGCCATGTCTTCATGGTCGCGCTTAACGATTTAGGGGCGGCGGCGACCGGAGTGAGAAATAAGGTCGCGCGCGAGGCCATGCCGGAGATTGCTAGGCAACTGCGCGACCTGACCATCCTGCTCTCTGAGAACAAGGCCGCATGGTCTGGTGTTGGGGCAACAATCTTAGGTGTCGTCAAGATAATTGAAAGCATGCCCAATCTTGCCCTGCGAGTCGGGTTTGCAGGATTGAATCCTTACGATTTGCTTCCTAAAGATCGGGCAGCGGCGGCAGGCGCAATAGGTGCCATGAGCGGCGGCATGTTGGGAGACGCACTCAAGAAGACGGGCGGAGACCCGGGCGCGCCTACCGGCAATGGTGGGGATTCGGCGGCGAAGCGCGCGGCACGCTTTGCGCTGGAATCCGCGCAGATTGAACTCAGAGATGCAGAGAGCATCTACAACGAAGGGCTATCAATCCAAAAACGCAATCTTGATCTGAGCCTCATCGGATTCGCGGACTACAACCACAAGCGGGCTGAGTTAGAAAACGA
>CAXTRQ010000281.1:1290-6207 GCA_964246705.1 uncultured Pyrinomonadaceae bacterium | reverse complement strand
GGAGGGTAAACCGAAGCGGCTGAAATGGCTATTCAGTTGTCAAATGACCCACTAGTCTTAAAAGAAGTCTGAGAAAACGAGGAAGTGTGTTTAGAATCAACAGGATTACCCGACCCAACCCGTACCGATTTTTGCGTACTGGTCTGAGTCCGTTTTCTGGTTTGTCTCTGGTGTGGCACTGGTACGGCACTGGTCTGGGTGTGGTCTGGTGCTGGAGGGGGCGGCTCGTCATGAGCTCCTTCGAGAAGGAAAATCAATGTGCGCCGAGCAGGAGATTTTCCCTCAGGCGCGACTCGATTAAGCGCTTCGTCCGCTCGTTGCGTTGCCGTTGACGGCTTGGGTTTCTGCTGTGGGATTGATGACCTCTTTAGAAAGGCGGCTGTAATCGAGATAACCGCTTGAGCGCTGGTAATCCAAGAGCGGGCGACCCGCTGACATGGCGACCGAAATATCGGTATTGAGATTGATCTTGGCGTCTAAATAAATGACTGGCGAACTCTTCCTCAAGACGCTGACGCAGGTTTTCGGATTCTTTAACGCCCTACCGAAAGAAAGTCTGGAGCGCGAGCACCTTCCATCTTTTCTCGAATGCTTGGCTCAATCCTTGCATCAGATCCAGCAGTTCGAGTGCTTCCTTCAGAGCCAGACAAGAGGATATGGGAACGATGACATAGTCGGCCGCCATCAGCGGGTTGACAGTCAGCAGGCCAAGATTTGGCGGGCAGTCAATGATGGCGTATTGAAATCCAGCCCCAATCGCGCGGTCTTCTCCGGGTATCAGATAAAGATTAAAGAATAATCTTGAGCAGCAGAACTAAGGCAGCCACGGCTGCTAACCCAAGGGCAACGTAATACTTCCAAGTCAGAGTCAGTTTGCCGCAGTGATAGCATCGCGTGGCTGCATGGCGGATTCGATCACCGCAGCCAGAGCAGTATCTTCTTCGTTTCGTCTCCATAAGAGTGAGTATTCCCCGAGAGGAAGGGTCGTAAGGAACAAGAGTGCTTATACCATCAGCCCGGCAAGTTAACAATATGGTGACTACTGCCCGGCCACAAGATTGAAGCTTCTCAAAGCACTCATGCCGGTGGCCCGGGTTTTCAATCAAAGCATTACCGGATAAGTTAGCGGGTTAAGATGACTTGGAGAGACGCAACTATCAGTGCGGCGAGTGGCAAAATTCGATTCACCGTGGGATACTTAACGCAGTTGACCTAATCTCTCCCCTCACATTATGGAACGAACATGAATAATGGCGGACATTTCTTAAACGCCTCACTAAGGAGAGAAAATGAAATTACTTCAGCTAATCGGTCTGTTAGTCATCATGGCCTGTTGCGCCATTGTAAATTCAGCGCAAACAGCCAAAACCATCACGCCCGTATCTGCCAACGCATCCGCCAGCGAGACCTCCAATCCGCCTCTGCGTGCGACGGATGGTGATTATGCGACACACTGGAACGCGGGCGCGGGCGGGACACAATGGATTCAACTCGACTTAGGGCAACAATACGCCGTGTCGAGAGTTCGCCTCAAGGTTTCTCAATACCCTGCGGGACAAACTACACATCAAATTTATGCGGGTGCGACACCCGACGGCTTAGCTTTATTGGGAACTCTGGAAGGTTACACACAAGATAACCAATGGCTTGAACTTCAGACCTCCAGCCGGTTTCGTTACCTGAAGATTCGGACCGTGAATAGCCCTTCATGGGTGGCGTGGCGTGAGATAGAAGTCTATCCCACCAATTCAAGAATCTCGCCGACTTCGTTAACTGCTTCCAACAACCTCTCCACAAATAAGCCCTTGGCTGCGGGGGACGGGAACGCCGGCACTTTCTGGAACTCTGGTGGTTTCGGGCCGCAATGGATTCAACTTGACCTCGGACGTGCCTACGCTATCTCGCGCGTGCGCCTCAACGTCGCGCAGTCTCCGGCAGGACAGACTTCGCATCAGATTTATGCGGGGCTGAGTCCCGACAATCTGACCCTCATGGGGACGCTGACGGGCTATACGCAGGAGGGGATGTGGATTGAACTTGTTAATTCTGTGAATAGCGTTCGTTATATCAGAGTGAACACGCTCAACAGCCCTTCGTGGGTGGCTTGGAATGAAATTCAAATCTATTCGGGGAACAACACTCAAGCATTAGTAAATTACGGTTATTTCGCCAGCGCAAGTAGCGGCGATGGCTTCGGCGTGGCAGTCGGCGGTGTTGATGGCAATGACTATACGCGAGAAATCTCCGACCACAGCAATGTGACATGGATTTCCGGTGGCGATGTCCCCGCCAAACTCCAACTGGCTTCCAGCCTCGGCATGAAAGCGGTGCTTAATATTCCGGACATCTTCTTTAATACCAATTTGACCCTACGGACGGACTATCAGAGCAGGTGGAATGCTTTCGCCGATACGATTCAATCTCAGATTCAAACGGTGGCGGCATTTTACCCTTTAGACGAGCCGTTCCATAATGGACAGGCGGCTGGCAGGACGCAGGCCGAAATGAAGCAGAATCTTGAGACGATTATCTCGACCATCAAGCAGAGGTTTCCGCAAACACCGGCGGCAGTTATTTTTGCTGCTCCGACGATTAAAGGGAACTACGGAGCTTTTGTCATTCCAACCGGATATGACTGGATTGGAGTTGATTGTTACGGAGATTTCGACAGATGCGGTGACGGTTCTCAATCGGTCTCTTGGTACTTCGATCAGATCAGGGACAAACTCAATCCGGCACAGCGGATGATTATCATCCCAGATGGCTCAAGCGTTTCCAATCCGCCGTCACAGGAAGAGTTGGTAAGTCGTGCTGAAAAATACCTCGCGCTGGCTCAGTCAGACCCCACCTTCGTCGGAGCGTTCACGTTCCTCTGGCAGTCATTTAGCAATATAACCGGCACGCGTGACACGCCCATCGTCAAAGAAAAATATAAGCAGGTGGGGGGAAGTATTACTAGACAGCCGTGAGGACAGTGTCATGAGCAGACCTGATCCTTGACTAGAGCCTGTTATGCACTTTGAAGTGCGGCTTCAACCACACGCTTGAGCAGCAGAATAACAAAGGCTGGATAGCGCCCATCAAAAGTTCATAACAGGCTCTAGGTTGTACTCTCTGGGAGACTTTAAAGAAGACCGCGCCTAACAACAATTCATTCAACCCGACGCCTCGACAGCATTCTTTTCAGGATGCTTCCTGGTGTCGTAAATTATCGCTGGCGCTCGGGGTGGGTTAATTCGAGCGTTAGATTCCTGTTGAATGGTGAGGGACATGCGCTCTGAAGATGTTTGATGATGGGAGCTGATGGAGTTTGTGTCGTGAGATTGCTGCGCGCCCTGATGATCTGGTTAACTGTGGTAGTCTCATCGCCATCCGGCGTGTTGAAAGTTGAATGTTTAGCTCAGTGAAGCGTGTGAGGGGAGATGAGCTAAAGAGCGACGAAATCTAACGCCGGGGATGAACCGGACTCGCCTCTCAGCACCGCTTTCAATCTCAGGTTGATAGCTCGCCGATTATCCCCGGCGTTAGATTTCTTCCTCTAATTGTGCTTTCCAAGTGGGATGACGTAAAGTGCTGGTTAAACCAGAGCAAGCCTTAAGCTGGTGGTGGCACAATCAGTCATAAAAGGGAGATTTCAATGAGCAAAGGGAAAGAAAAGAACAAATCGAGCAAAGGTAAGCATCAGGAAAATAACCACAAGGTAGATGACTTGTCAAAAGTCACTGAGGACGGTGCAGGTGAATTCCTCACGACCAACCATGGCGTGCGTATCAATGACGATCAGAACTCGCTCAAAGCGGGCGAGCGCGGTGCGACGTTGCTCGAAGATTTTATCCTCCGCGAGAAGATCACGCACTTCGATCATGAGCGCATTCCTGAACGCGTCGTGCATGCACGCGGCGCAGCGGCTCACGGTTTCTTTCAAGTGTACGAATCGATGGCGCAGTACACGAAAGCCAAATTTCTTCAAGACCCGAAGGTCAAGACGCCAGTCTTCGTGCGCTTCTCTACCGTCGCAGGCTCTCGCGGCTCAACAGACTTAGCGCGCGACGTGCGCGGCTTCGCCGTCAAGTTTTACACAGAAGAGGGCAATTACGATCTCGTCGGTAACAATATGCCGGTCTTCTTCATTCAGGACGCGATCAAGTTTCCAGACCTCATCCACGCCGTCAAGCCCGAGCCGCATAACGAAATCCCGCAGGCGGCCTCGGCCCACGATACTTTCTGGGATTTCATCTCGCTGATGCCGGAATCCACCCATATGATCATGTGGCTGATGTCGGATCGCGCGATTCCAAGAAGCTTCCGCATGATGGAAGGCTTCGGCGTCCACACCTTCCGCTTCGTCAACGAAAATGGCAAAGCGCGTTTTGTGAAGTTTCACTGGAAGCCCGTGCTCGGCGTCCACTCGGTCGTCTGGGATGAGGCGCAGAAGATTTCCGGTAAAGATCCGGACTTTCATCGGCGTGATTTGTGGGAAGCCATCGAGAACGGTGACTTTCCCGAATGGGAATTTGGCGCGCAGATTGTCGAGGAAAGGGACGAGCATAAGTTCGACTTCGATCTGCTCGACCCAACGAAAATCATTCCTGAAGAACTCGTGCCCGTCAGGCGCATCGGTAAGTTGACGCTCAACCGTAACCCCGACAACTTTTTCGCGGAGACTGAGCAGGTCGCTTTTCATACCGGCCACGTCGTGCCCGGAATCGATTTCACCAATGATCCATTGCTGCAAGGACGCCTGTTCTCTTACACCGACACGCAGCTGATACGTCTGGGCGGCCCGAACTTCCACGAGATTCCGATCAACCGACCAATCGAGCCAATCCACAATCACCAACGCGACGGGCACATGCGTCAGCAGATCAACCGTGCCCGTGTCGCCTATGAACCGAACTCGCTCGGCGGCCGCTGTCC
>CAXTRQ010000281.1:0-1280 GCA_964246705.1 uncultured Pyrinomonadaceae bacterium | reverse complement strand
CGTTAGTCACGCTGAAAAGGTGGACGGCCAAAAGGTGCGCGCGCGGAGCGCGAGTTTCTTCGATCACTTCAGTCAGGCGACGCTCTTTTACAACAGCCAGTCCCAACCTGAGCAAGATCACATCGTAAAAGCCCTGCGCTTTGAACTGGGCAAGGTGGAAACGCCTGCAATCAGGGAGCGCGTGGTCTACATCCTCTCCCATGTTGATAAGACTCTAGCTGCCCGCGTCGCGGAAGGTCTTGGTATTAAAGTTCCATCTAAGATTGATGGCCCTCTAAACATGAGTGTTCCGGCGGATGGTAACCCCAAGCAATTTCAACCGAAGCGCGTTGAAAAAGAAGTGGGAAGCTCGCCCGCGTTGAGCATGGCGAACACGCCCAAAGACAGCATCAAGACGCGCAAAGTAGCTGTGCTCGCCGCCGATGGATTCGACGGAACCGCCCTCGCCGCGATGAAGAAGGCGTTGATGAATGCCGGCGCGCAGGTCAAGATCGTCGCCCCGAGGCTCGGCTTCTTACAGGGGGCGAAGGGCGAGGAAGTCAAAATTGATTTCAGCTTCCTGACAGCCGCCTCCGTCCTGTTCGACGCCGTTTACGTCCCTGGCGGAGACAAGAGCGCCGTAGCCCTCAAGGGAGAGTCGGATTCCCTCCACTTCATCAACGAGGCGTACAAACACTGCAAGGCGATTGCCGCGACGGGAGCGGGCGTTGACGTGTTACGCGCTTCATATCTCGGCGCAGTCAAGCGGGTTAGAGCAGCCTCCGGCGGCACTAAGGTAGTCTCGGACGCGGGCGTAGTCACCGGTCAGGATGCGCAAGCTACCAAAGTTGCGGCGGAATTCATCAAAGCCATCGCCCAACACCGGCATTGGAGCCGAGAGGTGGAAGACCAAGTGCCAGCTTGATGTGTTGAATGAAAACATATAGCCGCTAGAAGCAGCCCCATAAATACCCGAATCAATATTGATTCGGGTATTTATGGGACTGCTTCTAGCTAGAAAGGGTCATGGCTTTACTTCTCAGAGCGCCGAAATCTAACACCCCATTCAGCCGGAGCGGCAATAGCGCGGCTTTCATCCGACAACTTGAATGCTTGATACAATCTGTGCCGCCCGGTTAGATGCTGTGTTAAGAGTCAAGCTGTTTTCGCCCATTTAGGATCGAATGGCCTACCACGCTTCAACACACCATCAGCGAGATGAACCAACTTGCGCATCGCCGCGCCAGCAGGCTTTGAGAGCCGCCGGATTGACGACGCTGAGGCCGTAGTGGGTGGTGTGC
>CAXTRQ010000280.1:255-6293 GCA_964246705.1 uncultured Pyrinomonadaceae bacterium | reverse complement strand
GTGGCAGCGAGAGCATCTGAGCGGAGAACTGCTTGATACCCAACTCGCTTACTGGAAAAAGCAACTGGCAGGCGCGCCCCCGATGCTCGAATTGCCGACCACGCAGCCGCGCTCCGTCGCCCAAACATTTCGCGGAGCGCGGGAGGAGTTTGCGCTTTCGCCGCAGTTGACGGGGTGGCTCAAAGCCCTGAGCCGGAGTGAGGGCGCAACGTTGTATATGACGCTGTTGGCTGTCTTCAACATGCTGCTCTGGCGCTATAGCGGGCAGACGGATATCCTCGTTGGCTCGCCGATTGCGAATCGTAATCGCGCCGAGACGGAGGCGCTCATCGGGTTTTTCGTCAATACGCTGGTCTTGCGCACGCGACTCGACGAACGTCACAGTTTCCGCGAGTTGTTGGCTCAGGTCAAAGAGGTCTGTCTGGAAGCTTACGCGCATCAGGAAGTGCCGTTCGAGAAGTTGGTCGAGGAGTTGCACCCGGAACGGAGTTTGAGCCGCACGCCATTGTTTCAAGTGATGTTCGCCCTGCAAAACGCGCCGATGCCGGTGCTGGAATTGGAGCATCTCAAGTTGTCTCTCACAGATGTCCCCGGAGAGACGGCGAAGTTCGATTTGACATTCTCCCTCGAAGAGTCGCGCGGCGGACTGTCGGGCGCTTTGGAATACAACAGCGATCTCTTCGATGCAGCCATCGCTAAGCGTATGGCCGGACATTACCGGCATCTGTTAGAAAGTATCGTCGAGAGTGCGGAAACGCCACTCTCAGGGCTGACCTTGTTGAGCGCGACGGAGCGCCGTCAACTGCTCGTCGAATGGAACGACACCGGACGCGGCGATGCGCCGTCTATCTGCGCTCATCAAGGGTTTGAGCAACAGGTTGCGCTGACACCGGAGGCTGCTGCCGTGGTCTTTGAGCAAGAGTGTTTGACCTACGGCGAATTAAACCGGCGTGCTAACAGGTTGGCCCATCACCTGCGAGGGTTGGGCGTCGGGCCGGAAACGCCCGTCTGCATTTGCATCGAGCGCTCGGTGAATCTGTTAGTCGGCATCCTCGCCATCTCCAAGGCCGGAGGCGCTTACGTCCCGCTCGATCCTTCCTATCCGGCGCAGCGTCTCTCCTTCATGTTGCAAGACAGCCGCGCTCCAGTCTTGCTGACGCACGAGAAGATGTGTGGATTGTTCGACGGGTGCGAGGCCGCGCTGGTGCTACTCGACCGTGACGCGGAGGCTATCGCCCGGCAGAGCTTTGAGAATCCACGACGCGACGTGTTGCCCGACAATCTCGCGTATATCATCTACACTTCCGGCTCGACGGGGCGACCAAAGAGCGTCCAGATTACACATGCGTCTTTAATGAATCTCATCGGGTGGTATCGTCGCACTTCGACCGTCGCGCCGGGCGAGCGGGTGGCTCAACTTTCGGGCGTCGGGTTCGACGCCTCGGTCTTTGAATTGTGGCCTAATTTGACCGCCGGGATGACCTCCTACTTGCCCGATGAAGAGACGCGCCTCGCGCCGGAGAAGTTGCGCGACTGGCTCGTTTCACGCCGCATCAACGCGTGCTTCGCGCCGACTCCACTGGCCGAACTGATTTTGACACTGGATTGGCCGCCGGACACTGCCCTCCGCGCGCTCTACACGGGCGGAGACACGCTACACCATTTCCCCGCCGCCTCTCTCCCTTTTCGAGTGGTGAACAGTTACGGGCCGACCGAAAACACGGTCATCGCCACCTCCGGTCGGGTCACGCCCGAAGACGTGGGCACAAGCCACGCTCCGCACATTGGCCGTCCGATTGATAACGTTGAAGTCTACTTGCTCGATCAAAATTTAGAGCCTGTGCCGGTGGGCGTGCGCGGCGCATTATATATCGGCGGCGCGAGCCTCGCGCGCGGCTATGCGAACGAGCCGGAGTTGACCGCAGAGAGTTTTATTCCACATCCCTTCGCGGCCTCGCCGGGTGCGCGCCTCTACCGGACGGGCGACGCGGCGCGCTACCTGTCCGATGGCAGAATCGAATTTTTGGGTCGTCTCGACCATCAGGTGAAGATTCGCGGCTTCCGCATTGAACTCGGCGAGATTGAGGTGGTACTGAAGAAGCATGAGGACGTGCGCGAGGCTGTCGTCGTCTGCGACGAGGTGCGTCCCGGCGAGCATCGTTTGACGGCCTACCTCGCCCTCGAACCTGATGCACACCCGTCGCTCGATAAACTGCGCGGCTATCTGACGGAGAAGCTGCCGGAATATATGCTCCCTTCGGCCTTCGTCATCATGGAGCGCTTGCCGCTCAACGCCAACGGGAAAATAGACCGCCGGGCGCTGCCCGCGCCGGGCGTCTCGCACCTCGCGCTTGAGGCCGCGTATGTCGCGCCTGCGACGGAGATGGAGCGCGTTATTGCAAAGCTCTGGCAGGAATTGCTGGTCTTGGAGCGGGTCGGGATTCACGACAACTTCTTCGACCTCGGCGGACATTCGTTGCGTATCATACAGATGCGCGGCAGGCTACAGGAGATTCTTCAACGTGAGATAGCGGTTATCGAGTTGTTCAAATATCCGACCGTCAGCACGCTGGCGCGTCACCTCAGCCGCGAGGACGGGGCGCAGCAGCCCGCCCGTGTGTCGCCGCACCGGCAGCGCGCGGAAGCGCGTCGTGAGTCCACCGAAAAGCGGGTGCGCCACCGGCAGAAGCAGCCCACTCTTTAGCGGCGGTGTGCGCGCTTGAGGCCACCATGACCGGGAACGTCCCGTCGCACCGTCGCCGCCGCCGGCGCGCATCCGTCGGGCGCTCGCGTTCAAGCGAACGGATATTGCTTGCGGCGGAAGATGCCATTTTAGTAAGATGAACTTTC
Source organism: uncultured Pyrinomonadaceae bacterium (assembly GCA_964246705.1). GTDB lineage: Bacteria > Acidobacteriota > Blastocatellia > Pyrinomonadales > Pyrinomonadaceae > DASZCR01. Next base: position 3,443 of record CAXTRQ010000280.1, on the reverse strand, counting down.
CTTAAGCAGACAGCAGCTATCTTAAATTGGCAACGCCTCATCATGTTTCTTCAAATTCAACGAGCCGTCAATCCCTATCATGATGACAACAGTGACATCTTCACGCCTGATACGTCAGAACTACTCACGATATGCCCCGTACATAGTGTCGAAGGGTTTATCTTTATGCGCGATTTCCTCGCCCGCGCTGTTCTTGCCCTCAGCCCGACCCGCAAGTTTAACGAACCCATTATAAAATAAAATCCCGCGCTCTCCGGCAAGCCAAGCGTGGGATCGTGGTCGCGCGAGTCTGGGTTTAAAGCATAGCTCACCATCGGGCGGTGGCTCACATTTCATTCATCGAACTTGAATTCGAGTTGCGGTAGGTTCTACTCGTGGGAGGCTGGTATGAGTAGCGCGGATACGTTCAGTTATGACATTGCCATCATCGGTATGTCCGGTCGTTTCCCCGGCGCGCGAAACGTCGAAGAGTTCTGGCAGAACTTGCGTGGCGGTGTCGAGTCGATCACCTTCTTCTCAGATGAAGAGTTGTTGCAACGCGGCGTCGAAGCTGCGCTGTTGAGCGATGCTAGTTACGTCAAAGCCGGTGCGGTCATCGAAGATGCCGAACTCTTCGACGCTTCGTTCTTCAACTTCACGCCGCGCGAGGCGGAGATGATGGACCCGCAGCACCGCCTCTTTCTCGAACATGCATGGCAGGCATTGGAAACCGCCGGGTATGAGGCGGAGAAATATGCTGGCCGCATCGGGGTCTTTGCCGGTGAAAGCGTCAACTCCTACCTGCTGCACAACCTTCTTCCGCAACGCGAGTTGATCGAATCGGTGGGCGTCTTTCAAACCTTAATTGGCAACGACCGCGACCATCTGGCGACACAGACCGCCTACAAACTGAACTTAAAAGGGCCATGCCTTAACATCCAAACGGCCTGCTCAACCTCTCTGGTGGTGGTGCACTTGGCCTGCCAGAGCTTGCTCAATCAAGAATGCGATATGGCGCTCGCGGGCGGCGTCTCGGTCGGCGTGCCGCAGGGACAGGGCGCGCTCTATCAGGAGGGCGGCATCGTCTCACCTGACGGGCATTGTCGCGCCTTCGACGCCCAAGCCGGAGGGACGGTAAAGGGCAGCGGGGTAGGAATCGTCGTATTGAAGCGATTGGCCGATGCGCTGGCCGACGGCGATTGTATCGAGGCTGTGATTAAAGGCTCAGCCATCAACAACGACGGCTCTCTCAAAGTCGGCTATACCGCGCCGAGCGTCGAAGGGCAGGCGGGAGTCATCGAAGAGGCGTTGGCGACGGCGCTGGTCGAGCCTGAGACGGTCGGCTACGTCGAGACGCACGGGACGGGAACCGCGCTCGGCGATCCCATCGAAATCGCCGCGCTCACGCAGGCTTTCGGCGCGGCGGGCGGCGCGCGGAGTTCTTGCGCCATCGGCTCTCTGAAGACGAACATCGGCCACTTGGACGCGGCAGCGGGTGTCGCCAGTCTCATCAAAACCGTGCTGGCACTCAAGCACCGAGAGATTCCGCCGAGCCTTCATTTCGCGCAGCCCAATCCGAACATAGACTTTTCGCGCACACCCTTTCACGTCAACACCAAGCTGACCGCTTGGGAGTCGAATGGCAGTCCGCGACGGGCAGGTGTTAGTTCCTTCGGCATCGGCGGCACAAACGCCCATGTCGTACTCGAAGAAGCCCCGGCGTGTGCGCCTTCCGGCGCTTCCCGCACGCACCAACTGTTGATGCTCTCGGCCAAGACCGCCACCGCTTTAGATCGCATGACGGCTAATCTGGCATCCTCCTTGAAGGAGCGACCCCAAGCCGAGTTGGCCGATGTCGCTTATACGCTTCAGGTAGGCCGGAGAGATTTTACACATCGGCTGGCGTTCGTCTGTCTCGATACGCAAGACGCTGTGAGCGTCTTGGAATCAACAACCGCGAGCCACCCGCAAGGGAACTCTCAGGAGCACGAAGCACCTACGGTCGTCTTTATGTTTCCCGGTCAGGGTTCGCAGTATGTGCAGATGGGGCGGGAACTGTACGAGAGCGAGCCGACGTTTCGCCTTGAAGTTGACCGTTGCGCGGAACTGCTGCGGGCGGACACCGGCCTCGACCTGCGCGGCGTGTTGTATGGAGATGCGGACGCTGATGAAGCGGCAGCCGCGCGCCTCATGCAAACCTCCATCACACAGCCTGCGCTGTTCGTTGTCGAATATGCGTTGGCAAAATTGTTGATGCAGTGGGGCGTGCGCCCGGAGGCGATGATCGGGCACAGCATCGGCGAATACGTCGCCGCTTGTTTGGCCGGAGTCTTCTCTCTGGAAGATGCTTTGAAACTGGTCTCGGCGCGTGGACGCCTGATGCAGCGAATGCCTGCGGGCGCGATGCTCGCCGTGCCGCTTTCAGAGCAAGGATTGCTGCCTTACTTGAGCGAGCCTGTGAGTGTCGCCGCCATCAACGCGCCATCAATGTGCGTCGTCTCAGGAGCGTTAGAAGAGATTCAAAGAACTGAAGCACGACTCGCCGCCGAGGGCGTCGTCTGTCGTCGGCTGCATACTTCACATGCTTATCATTCGGAGATGATGCAGCCCGTCGTGGGGCAGTTCGAGCAAGAGGTCGCCGCGATTCGCTTGCGCGCGCCGCAGATTCCATACATCTCTAGTCTGACGGGAACGTGGATTAAGGCTGAAGAGGCGACCGATGCCGGTTACTGGTCGAAACAGTTGCGCGCACCAGTGCGCTTCGCCGAGGGGGTCGCGGAGTTATTCAAAGAGTCGGGGCGAATTTTGTTGGAGGTCGGGCCGGGTCAAAGTCTGAGCACGCTCGCACGCCAACAGCAGAACGGCTCGGCGGGTCGCCTTGTGCTCTCGACGCGCGCGCGGGGGCGGGCGCGCCGAGGGGCTGGTGGAGTGGATGATCGTCCGGGTGAAGGCGGCCCTGACCCGCGAAGGGTTCCTCGGCGCGATCCGGGCCGGCACCGGCGACGCCCAGGTCCTCCGCGAGGCGGCCCTGGAGCTCTCGGACCGGGGCGACCCCTGGGAGGCCCGGTTCTATTCGGCTTTCGGCTCCCCGTTCGCGGCCTGGCGGATCGCCGGGCTGGCCGGCGAGGTTGATTTCGACCGGACCCCGCCCTCGCGGATCGCCTTGATTGGCGAGGTCCTGATCGACCAGGGCTCTCCGGAGGCTGTGA
>CAXTRQ010000280.1:0-230 GCA_964246705.1 uncultured Pyrinomonadaceae bacterium | reverse complement strand
CCGCAAGGCCCAGGCCGCCCATCCCCGGGACCTCTGGATCAACTATTTCCTGGCCCTGGCCCTCGTCGAGTGCCGTCCGGTCGACCTCAACGAGGCCCTCCGATTCTCCGGGATCGCCGAGTCGCTGTCCCCGAGGGATCCCCTCTTGGCCACGTTCCATGGCGTGATGCTGGCCCGGTCGGGTCGCCCCGAGGAGGCCGTCGACCGCTGGGACCGGATCGTGAGGGGAG
>CAXTRQ010000279.1:0-6314 GCA_964246705.1 uncultured Pyrinomonadaceae bacterium | reverse complement strand
TTAACTTGATGGTGCGTCGTTTAGAGCGCCGTCCTACTTTTTAGACATGCTCTAAAGACCACACTCGTAAACTGTGAGCCTTGATCCGAATTGAAAACTTCTGGCTGGGCCACACACAGCGCACGATCCAAAGCCGCAACACAAAAACTACTCTCCAACGTGTTTGATAACTCCCAGGCCAAGACATAACGGCTATCCCAATCCATGATCGCCACCAAATAAGCAAAGCCGGTGAGTAACCTGATGTAGGTAATGTCCGTGCCCCACACTTGATTGACTCTCACAATCTCGACATCACGCAAAAGATACGGGTAAACTTGCGCTCCCTGTGCTGGCTGGCTCAACCGGGGCTGCGGATAAATCGCCAATAACCCCATCTTTCGCAGGAGTCGACGCACACGCTTCTCATTGACCTGGTGACCTTGTGCTTGTAACCAAGCCGTCATCCGCCGCACCCCGTAGAAGGGAGTGCGTGTGTACTGCTCATCAAGCAGCCTCATCAACTCTAAGTTCTCAGCTCGCTCTGCTTGCGGCTCGTAATAGAATACTGAGCGGTGCAAGCCCAGAAGTTGACACTGCCGCCTGAGACTGATTCGTTGATGCTCGGGTTCGACCAGCCGCCGCTTAATCTCAACCGGAGAGTCCAGCTTCTTTTTTGAGCCAATCCAACTCCACCTTTGAGTTGACCGATCTGCTGGTAAAGCTGGGCCTTGAGTTGTTCCTGCGAGTGCGCGTCACGCTCACGCCGCATGGAGAAAGTGTCAGGCAGAGATTCTAAGGCTTGCTTCTTCCAAGTCATCACCTGATTGGGATGCACCCCATAGGTCGAGGCGATTTCATTAACGGTCTGCTGAGCTTTGATGGCAGCTATTGCTACCTTGGCTTTGAAATCTGCGCTATACGTCTTTCGCTGCTTGCTCATCTATATCTCCCAGTTGAGCAGCGAGTTTACCACCTTAGCGGCTGGTCTCAATTTCGGGGAGTATCATAGACGGCTGAGCGCTCGGCCGTCCCTGTGCGCACGAGCCACTTACCGCCACTCGCCCTGGAGAACGAACCCGGCCCAATTATACGGCGAGGACCAGTCACGCCCGCGCGCCATCGCCGCCTGTGCCTCGCGGAGCGCTGCGGCTGGGGGTAGATTCCGCCGGACCATGCCTTCGTAAAAGCGCCTCATCATCTCAGCCGTTGCGTCGTCGTCAACCTTCCACAGGCTGACGACGATGCGCGGCGAGCCAGCGTAAATAAAGCCGCGGGCCAGCCCGATGAGACCTTCGCCCCTGACCTCTTTGCCGAGCGCCGTCTGGCAGGCCGAGAGGACGACCAAGTCGGCCCCGAGCTTGAGGTTGTAAATCTCGTGCGCGCGCAGCAGCCCGTCCTGCGCGCGGCCCCCCTCGTCGTACAGCGAGAGGACGACCCCGGACAGTTCCGGGTTCTGGCTGTTAAGCAGCCCGTGTGTGGCGAAGTGCAGGATGCGGTACTGACTGAGGTCTGTCTGCGCGAGGGTCGCGCGGCTCGCCTCGAAGCCCATGATCTTAGCGTAGGTCGCGGGCGGGAAGAGGCTGGTAATCTGATCCGCCTCGCGGCGACTGCCGGGGAGCCGTTTCTGCAACTCCTCCAGCCCCGATTCCCTGAACGCATGGTTGACCGACGCAAGCGGCCCAGACTGTGCGCTGCCGCCATTGGCCGCGGAGCCTTGCTTAGTCATCACGCCCTTAAAACGCTCGTCATCCAGCGAGTAGACTGGGTCGGCAATGACGGCGACGGACTTCGGCGCGGCTGGGCGCGCGGCTAGGTCCCGGTGCAACTGGTCGAGCACGGAGAGCGACGGCAGGGTGACGAGTTCGTGGCCGAGGACGAGGGGCCGCGTGGTGCCCGGCTCGGTCAGCGCCGCGAAAGGGACGTATTGCAGCTTGCCATCGGCGACGACGACCAATCGCTTGCTGGCCAACTGCGACGCAACGGGGCCGAGCAGCCACTGCGATAGGAGCCGCCGATCCTTCATCCCGGCCCTGTCCATGACGGACACCTTCCCGCCCGTGGCGGATGTCTCCACGGCGTCCTCCTTCACCCGCTTGTAAACCCGCTGCGCCTCTGCCTCGATCAACTGGCGCTTGGGCAGCACGAAGCTTTTAACTGCCGACGGGATAACGGCGAAGAGGAAGCTGCGCTCGCGGCCGAGACTATAGATGAGCAGCAGCGTCTTGTCGTCGAGTTGCGCACGGATGTGTTTCAGGTCGAGTGGCTGCGGCTGCGTCAGCGCGGCATAGCGCGGGCTGGCGGCGCGGATCTGCGCCTGCGCCAGCTTGAACTGGTCGAGAAGCGCCTCGACCTCGCGGTCGGCGGCCTCGGCCTCCGGCGGCTTGGGCTTGACCGAGTTCAGCCGGAGCCTGCGCTCATCCTTCGCGTTCAACTGTCGCGCCAGCGAGCGCTCGCGTTCGAGCAGTTCCGGGCTGACGCCTTGGCGGATGTCAGCCCGTGCTTCAGCGAGCGATTCGAGCAGCGCGCGCGCGCGCGCCCTCTCGCTGGCTTGGAGCGCAGCCTCGTCGTAGCCCGCCGCGGGCGACTGCTCATGTAGGCGCATGAGCAGGTCTATGTATAGCTCATAGTAGTTCTGGTGGGCGGCTAGGTAAGAGGTGCGCAGTTCGACCCCCGTGACTTTCGCGCGGAGCGACTCGATAATCTCGATGGCCTTCTCGATGTGAGCCCGCGCCTTGAGCAGTTCGCCGCGGTCGCGGTCGACGGTGGCGAGCGCGTAGAGGGTCGCCGCCTCCCCGTGACGGTCTCTGACAGACTGCATGAGCGGTAGGGCGTGGCCCAACTCCTCAAGCGCCTTCGCGCGCTCGCCCGCGTCGGCGTGCGCCTCGGCGATGCTCGTGAGGGCGTCGGCTTCGCCGGCCGGGTCGCCCTGCTCGCGTGTCAGCCCGAGCGACTCGTTCAGATACTCCAGCGCCCGCGGCAGGTCACCCATCTCGCGGTAGAGCTTCCCGATGCGGCGCAGCGTGAGGGACACTCCGCGCGGATCGTTGCTCTTCCGCATGCGCTTGAGCGCCTCGTTGAAGTGCGCGAGCGCCTGCTCCTTTTTGTCGAGCGTGGCGTATGTGATGCCGAGGTTGGTGAGGGCAGAGGCACCGTATTCAAGCTCGACTCTCTGGTCGCCGATGGCGGCGGCCTGTCTGAAATAGTCGAGCGCCTTACGCGGCTCACCGAGGTTGTAGTAAATGGCCCCGAGCGTGTTCAGCGCGAAGGCTGCCCCGTACTCATTACCCGCCGCGCGGAAGAGTTCAAGCGCGGGCAGCAGGTTGTCAAGCGCCGACTGGTAGTCGCCCTCCGAGAGGAGGATGAAGCTGAACGAAGTGCGCGTGCCGGCTTCGTTGACGATGTCGCCGACTTCGCCCATCCCTCGAAGCGCGTCCGCGAAGTGGTTCCTCACCTGCTCGCGTCGGCCGAGCCTCCAGTGGAGCTTGGCCAACTCGACCGAGGTGACCGCCGTCTGCCAGCGTTCGGCCAAGCCCTTCTGGAGGGCCTCTGCCTCGTCGAGGTATTTGAGCGCCTCCTGATTCTTCACCTCGGCCGCGTAGACCATGCCGATTGCGCGCAGCGTCTCAGCCTCGGCGGCCTTGTCGCCCGTCGCCCGACTCAGTTCGAGGGCCTCGTTGAGGTGCGCGTGCGCCGCTTCGTACTCCCTGAGCCACATGCGGCCGAGCCCCATCCGCTGGAGCGTGCCGGCGGCCGCGTCGCGGTCGCCGAGCGCACGCCAGATGTCGAGCGCCTTCGAGAGCTTCTTCGATGATTCGAGCCAGGTATCCTTCGTCCTCTGCTCAAACAGCCGGTCGCCCTCGGCTACGAGTTGTTGGGCGGCGAAGCGCCGCCGATCCTCCTCGGTCGCCGCGCGCAGTTCATCGGCCATCAACTTGTAACGGCCGGGCGAGGCTTTCTCAAATTGGGGGCTGATGACTAGCGTGTGCTTGCCGGGCGCGCGCGCCACGAGGGAGAGGGTCTCCTCGCCCTGCTCGTGCGCCTCGACGTTGCCGCTGAAGAGGCTGCCGCCGTCCGGACCGTTCAGCGTGAGGGACAAGATGATCCCCTGCTTCTCGATTCGGAAGCTGATGTGCTGGCCTGCGGCTAATTCGATGCTGTACTGATGCCTGTCGCCCCCCGCCAACTCTCGCGCGATGCTCACGCCCGGCGAACCTCAGGCTCCTGCGTACCCCAGCCAGCCGCCGCGGACGGCACGGTGGTGAAGACGATGGACAGAGAGAGCCGGACTAGCATCGGCGTCACACGTTTGCCGAACGGCGTGAGTCTTCGCATCATCCTACTCCTCTTCAAGGGCTGGCCGTCTTACCCTGCGATGTCAGTCGCGCCTCAGGGCCGCTGGTCTTGGCCGGTTTCGTAAATGATCTTGAGAAGGCGCTCCCCCACCTCCGTCCTCGTGTCGCGGCTGATCCCGTAAACCTTGACGCGGTACTGCCCGGCCGGCAGCGGCTCGCTCTGAAATATGAGCGAGGAGCCGTTCTTGCGCAGATTGTCTCTACTCAGAACCAAGCCGCCCACGTCTGTGACGTCGACCGCGTACCTCGGAAACTTCAACTGCGGCGGGGTGGTGAGAAGGATGGCAAAGGTGAGTTGCTGGCTGCCCGCTGGCACGGAGCGTTCGTACGGCTCCTCTTCCCCGCCCCCGCGGCGCGCCCCGAACAGGCTAAAACCGACGACGGCGGAGACAACGGCCCGCGGCGGCGTTGCGGTCTGACGATCGGCGGCGCGCAACTCTCTGTTACGGCGACGCTCCTTGGCGATCTGTGCTTCGAGTTGCTCGACGCGGTCGTGCTCTTCGTCCCTCTGGCGTCGCGTCTCGGCGGCCTCCTGCGCCACCTGCGAGTCTTCGTCCTCCGGCGCAACCTGCACAGGAGGGGATTCGCGTTGCCGGTTCAACTCCGCGACCAGCCCGCGCTTCTCGCGGTCGAGCGACGCACCCCACAGGGCGAGCGACACGCAGGCCGTGAGTAGAAGTCCTGCCACCCCGTAAGCGAAGCGCGGCGAGGCGAACATCCAGACGAGCCGCTGCCTCCACGAAGGCCCGGACACGCGGGGTGATCCCTGTGCGGTCGGCACGAAGTTGAGCTTGGCGCGGAGCGCGGCCCAGCCGGCCTCGGTCTCCTTCTGTGATGAGCGCCGCGACTCGGCGACGAAGTCGAGCAGTTGCAATGCGCACTCGCGGCAGGCCACCAGATGCTCCTGAGTCAGCGCTGCCTCGTCGTCCGGCAGTTCGCGGAAGTGGTAAGCCACCAGCCGTTCCGGCGTGAGGTGTGGCCCGGCCCGCGCGCGCGCGCGCGCCTCCTCGGCCAGCGACCGCATCACGCCCCGCAAGCCTTTAATCTCTTCGTCCAATGGCTGTTCAGAGTTACTCAACGGTTCGAAGCCTCACTGCGCGATGCTATGTACGCCTTTATCTTCCCCTTCGCGTCGGAGATGTGCTTTGCGACCGCCCCTCTCGTGAGTCCCAACAGGTCGGCGACCTCCTGATAGGAATAGTCCCGGAAGTACAACTCCACGCACCTGCGCATCTGCGGGGGCAGACTCTCGACGGCCTCGCGCAGAAGTCTCCTTTGCTGCGCTGTGACCGCCGCCGCCAGCGGGTCGGCCTCCGGGGAATCGTCGGCCACATCGATGCGGGAGTTAGGACGCCCGTCGTCGCCCCCGACGTCGAGTGAGACGGTGACGCTCTCGCCGGCCCGCATCTGCGTCTGCTGCGCCTCCGCGTAGTCCTTCACCACGTTCCTCGCGATCACAGTCACCCAATGCCGGAACGAGGATTTCCTCTGAAATCTGGCCATGTTCTTATAGACGCGAAGAAACACGTCTTGTATTAGCTCGTCGCGCCTCGCGGGCGGAATTTTATATTCTTTTGAGAAGAGCCAGAGGATGACACGTTTGAGACACTTGTAGATGAGGAAAAAATTACCGTCCGGGTCTTTCCCATCCTGATAATTTTTGGCGGCCTGCTCTATCTGCTCGGGGGTGCAATTCATGGGGCGGACTCTCAGGTGTAAATGAGGTACTACCTTGTCAGGGCTTTCGGCCCACCTGCCTGCGCCTAGCTATCCGTTTTGGCCTTGAGGTTGACGCATGCCCAGCATTGAGTCTCACTAGCGTGATTATCATAAGCTTATATTCAACCAATAATTTAATATTGTAGTGTCATGAATACCTGCTTAACTGAGCCGATGTCTTACGATAAGACACGTAATAAGAATGATGACTAATATAGTTAGGACTTACGCAAAAAGCTGATTCGTAGATAATGGCAGGAT
>CAXTRQ010000278.1:2490-6320 GCA_964246705.1 uncultured Pyrinomonadaceae bacterium | reverse complement strand
ACGCCATCCTGACGCCGACGAAGCCGACGCCCGACTTCATGCTCGGCGAGAAGACCGACGACCCGCTCGCCATGTACCTGAGCGACATCTACACCTGCACAGCCAATCTCGCGGGGATTCCGGGCATCAGCCTCCCGTGCGCGCTCTCTTCCGGCAGGCTTCCCATCGGCTTCCAACTGCTCGGCACGCATTGGAGCGAGGCGACCCTGCTGCGTCTCGCGCACGCCTACGAACACGCGCACCCGCTCGGCGCGCGCCCGAAAGTTATGTCATCACAGCCTTTGAGCAATTGAATCTTGACTCGCTCAACTTTCCTTACTTCTTGGCGTCTTGGCAACGTAAAGGAAGACGGCCTTTAGCCTCTCTCTGCTCGAAGAGAGAGGCTTGGCTGACATGCGATGGAATTTTGCTTTGGTTTTAAGAAGTTCTATTGAGGTTTTTCTCTAACCATAACTTTCCGAAAAATTTCTCTTCACGCCCGTATCTTTCCGTAGGCTCCCGGTAATAAACATGTGTGTAAACAAGTTCTCGGAAGGAGACCGAAGCGCGACCCCCGCTCTGCCCGAACGAGCATGACTGACGAAAAGCTTCTGCAACAGGCGAGTCGGGGCGACGAGGCGGCCTTCAGGCTGCTCTACGAACGCCACCGCGCGCCGATTTTTCGCTTCGCTTATCGTATGCTCGGCTCCGTCGCGCTGGCCGAAGACATCACGCACGACTGCTTTCTCGGCCTCGTCAAAAATCCCAACCGCTTCGACCCGCACCGCACGGCCTCACTGCGTACGTATCTCTTCGCGGCGACGCGCAACCTCGCCTTCAAACATTTTCGACGGCAGACAGGCGAACTCGGTATGGACGACGTACAGGAAGAACCGCTCGCCGACCACAGCGAAACTCCCCTGCGCCGTCTGCTCGACGCCGAAGCTTCGAGTGAGGTACGAAAAGCTGTCGCCGGTCTGCCGCCCCTACAACGCGAAGCCATCGTGCTGTTTGAATATGAAGAATTGACGCTGGCAGAGATTGCGTTGATCGCCGAGACCGATGTCGGCGCGATTAAATCGCGCCTGCATCGTGCGCGCGAGCGTCTGAGGAGAACGCTTGCCCCTTACTTTAAAAGTCATCAGGGAATAGTTGCTGTGGAGAAGGTCTACAAATGAGAGAGAGAAAATATCTTCGACTGCTTTCCTTCCGCGCTCAAGACGCGCCGCAATCATGGCGCACGCCTCAACCTGATGAGCGCCACGCTGATGAGGTGGACGCGGAGTTGCGCGCGGCGCTCCATCAATGGGAAGCGCCCGACGCGTCCCCGATGTTTGGGGCGCGATTGCTGGCGGCCTATCGTCAACAGTCACAGACGCGCGCGCCTCTCTGGAAACGTCTTCTCCACGCATCCGTTCCCGTGCCCGTCCCCGTTGCCGGTTTGGCCTTTATCGCCTTCGCGCTTATCGTCGCGGTGCTGGTCGTCGCGCGTCAACCCTCTATCTCTCTCGAAGCCCCTGCCTCGTCTCTATCTTCCGAGCAAGCGCCGAAGATTATCGAAGTCCCCGTCGCAGGGGAGCGCATCGTGACGCGCATCGTCTATGTTGAAAAGAAGACACGGGAGGGCGAAGGCGAGAAGGGGCGTCGAGCGCAGCTTGCGTCCGACCGGGAGAGAGCGCCGTCAAGCGCAGGCGCGCGCGCACCGGAAGGACATGGGACAGGCTACTTCACGCGCCTCAACATGGAAGAGTTTCAACCGGCTGACGAGATGAAGATTAGAATTATCAGGAAAGGTTCCGGCGATGAGAAATAACCCCGCACGACTATTCCGGCTGGTGCTTTTCGCGCTTGCCCTCTCGGCGGTCGCACGCGCCGATGTGCAGGACGGGCAGATGAACCAGTTGATCGTCCCGATGCAGAGCGGCGCGTTCGTCTCGTTCACCATCCAGACCGCCCCGGCCAGTTCGCAGGAACTCTCGATGAGTTTTATCGAAGCCGAGTTCAAGCCCAACATGATCCATAGGGTCTTTGTCGACGAGCAGCGCGATTTCTTTTTCGGCTATGACCTACAGGTTGAGCGCGTCGCGCAGACGAACCAGTACCGCATCTCGGTCATGCCGCTCAGCCCCGAATACGAGCAGCAGTTGCTCGCGCGCAAAGCCTTCCGTAATCGTCGCCTTCATCCGAACTTCAACCGGGCGGCCTTCTCTTCTCAACCGCAACTCGTCACAGAGGGCGATACCTTCGCGCTCGACGTGCTGGTTAACGCGCGCACCGGCGTCAAGATTGTTGATGTCATCAAAGTTACCTCCGACGACCCGCGCCTACAGGAAGCGCCCGTCACCGAGCGCGCGCCGCGCGATTTCACGCTCGAAGATGTGCAGTTGAAAGTTACTAGCTACAGGCTGCTGCTCAACGGAGAAACGATTCACCGGACGACGAGCGGTTGCGCCGGGCCGCTCGTCTGGTTCGCGCTCCCAGACCGTGGACGCTTCATCTTTTCTCTCGTGCCCCACGCGGGATACGATTTCCAAAAAGTCGGTGCGGTCTCGCACAACAAGATTTCGTTTACGTGGGATGGAGAGCGTTACGAGTGGGTTTCGCTGCTGCCCATCGTCGGCAACGGGGGCAACTGGAATCTCTGGGTCTTGCACGACCCCGTTTACAACTCCGATATATTTCCGAATGAAGCATTACAGCGCGTCGCGCGAACGCCGAACGGCGGGAGCGACGCCTTGACGCGCAAGATTGATAGCGCGAGAGACCAGAAGCAGTCCGGTTTCGACACGCCTTCCGCCTCCGCCCGCAAGCCTGATGCGGAGCGCAAGCATGTCCGCGTCGCCATCGGAGCCGCCGAGAGCATCGAGCATCTTCTCCCGAAACCGTAGAAGATTGCCGCGCATCTTGGACGCCGTGCGTGACGAAACTTTTGTCACGCGCAGAATTTCAAAAGGACAATTCATCTCCCACAACAACTGAACGCGTTTGTTGGCGGCGAGGTTTACGCACGCACTGTGCATGAACCATTCGCCGAACTTAGCGAGAGCTTTGTCTAACAAGCGATGCGTTCTTAGAGAATTAGGATAAGGAGAAAAACATGAAAAGGATCATCCTCTTCTCAGCAGCCATCATGCTCGCGCTCATTGCGCTACGCGGCGAAGCGAGCGCACAAAAGTTGGAAGAAACGCCCAAGGTCGAAGTGGGCGTCCAGTTTTCATCTTTGAGTGTCAATCAGATTGATTTCAATGCTTCGAGAACCGAGGCGGGCTTCGGCGGGCGCGTGACTTATAACCTCACGGACAGGGTGGCGTTTGAAGCCGAAGGCAATTTCTTTCCGAGGAGAAATTTTTCTTCTTCGACCGTCGAAGGCGGCAGGGCGGTGCAAGGATTGTTCGGCGTCAAAGCCGGAAAGCGTTTCGAGCGTTTCGGTATCTTCGGCAAAGCGAGACCCGGCTTTATCAGATACTCAAACACCATCACCGCCGTCAACGTGACGAGTGTTACTGTTGGAGGCGAACAATTCTTCCTTCCCGATTTGCAGTTCGGCCCGAAGACACACGTCATGACGGACATCGGTGGCGTCGTCGAGATTTATCACTCGCGGCGCATCGCCACGCGCTTCGACATCGGCGATAGCCTCATCTACTACGCAGAGCGTACCGGCGCATTCTTTTTCGCTCAGCCCGGCGCGCCTCCCCAAATCTTCACACGCGAACGCGTCCTCAAAAACAATTTTCAATTCAGCGCGGGCGTCCAATTTCGTTTCTAGAGCGCGCCTTTCGTATCTTCAAAAGAAGAAGCAGCCGCCCCGGGGGGCGGGGGCGCGGGGGGGGGGGGTGGTTTTTTTTGTT
>CAXTRQ010000278.1:0-2480 GCA_964246705.1 uncultured Pyrinomonadaceae bacterium | reverse complement strand
GCTCTTACGATACATACAAACTACTACGCCCCCCCGCGTGTCGGCTACAGGGGGGCCCTGCTTCTTCTTTTGAAGTCTACCGATTCTAACTCTGCGCGGGTTTCTTGTCGGGAATCAGGTCACCTGTGAAGATTTCGATGATGTCTTTGACCGTTCCGACGACCGGAATAATGTCTAACCCGACATGGAGCGCGCCGCGCAGCGCGCCCTTCTTCTTCACCTCGTAGCCCGCCAAACCGACGGCCAGCACCGTGCCGACGACGGGAATCGGTTTGATTAGTCGTCGCGCCAGTTTCCAGCCGCCTGCGCGCGCCAGCCTGCGTCTCAAAGTCGCTGCCATTCGGTTCCCTCCTTTAACTCAGCCCCAGTTCGTTGCGTAGCTTTCGCTCGTCATACGGCGACAGATTGAATGTGCGCCCGTCAACTTCAAACGTCGGAACTTTGCGCTTACCGCCGTTAATGCTCATCACGTAGCGGGCTGCGCCGTCGGTCTGTTCGATGTCAATCTCTTCATAAGCGATGCCGTGCTCTTTCAAAAAACGCTTGGCATGCCGGCAGTCGCCGCACAAAGGAGTCGTGTACATTTTAAATTGCGCCATCTTTGCTCGTCACCTTTTATAATTTTTCGAGTGGGGGATTTATCGTGTCAGGCTATCTTACCGGAATGCACCGGATAAAAGAAATGATGAACGCCGTGCCGATGAACGTTGAACTGTAGGAGAAAGGCTTTCTGCTTTTAGTTCAATGTTGCGGCGGTGCGGCGTTCGTGATTTCTTCCTTATCCTTCCAGCTTCACGCGTGCGCGTTCGAGGAAGGTCTGCATCATCGCGGTGACGCCTTTTTGCAGTTCGGCGCTGAGGCGATTTTCGCCGACCATTCCGGCCAGCATGTGTAGTTCGCGCGCGGCCTGTCGGCGCAGTTCGACGCGCTGCTCGATGATGATGCGCGTGAGTGCGCTGCCCCGCTCAAGAAAGGCTGCCGAATAACGCAGCAGGTTTTTCTTTTCCGTCGGGACAGGCGACCATTGGATGCGCGCAGGCGCGTCAATTGACTGCTCGACGGAGAACATCTGTCGCATCGAACCGATGACCGGCACTTCCGCACGTATCAGCCAACGCACGACGCCTTGCGTATCATTCGTGATCTTCTCCACGCCCGGCATTAACTCGACGAAGTTACGCAAATCGCCGAAGAAGACGCGCGCACGCTCCACGCTCGTTCTAATATCCAATTGCTCGTTGAAGGCGGCTCTGATTTGAAACACGGTATAACCTCAGTGACAAGTGATGTGTGACGAGCAAAACCAGAAATGGTTTTAAGTTTTCGTGAAGGGTGATGAGAAGAAAGCTGTCTTTAACTCGTCACTCTTCACTTAGCACTCGTCACTGCTTTTAAAACGTTGGTTGAAACAGAAACGAATTAAAGAACAGCCGCGTGGTGATGCGCCAGATGCCGCGAAAGTTCGGGTCTTCGGCGTAGAGCACGACGTGGCCGCGCCCCGTCGGTTCTTCGATGACGTAAGCCGTGCCGCGCAGCAGTCGTTCGGTGTTGCCCGGCCAGATGAAACCTGCGATGCGTAAACTTTGATTCTCGTCATTGCTGAAGACGACGGCGTTCGTGCCCTCTTTCGACGGGCGGAAGAAGAAGGCCGAGTCAACGAGCACGGGCAGCGTCGCCTGCTCGTAACCGTATGTGAGCGGCGTCGTGCGGTCGAGCGTGGCGCGCATAATCGCGCCGGGCACGGCTTCGGGAACTCTTCCCGGTCGGGCGGAAGGCGAAGCGATCGGCGGAAGGTCGGGCGGTGCGCCTTCCATCTTCTCCGTCTGCTCCGTCTCCGGCTGTTGCTGTTCCGGGATGGAAGTGTCGGTCTGTTTCTGCCCGCGCCCTTTGCGCGCCGCAGGTATTTTCTGTTGGGCGTTGGCAGGCGCGCTCGCTTCCGCGACGGGGGAAGGCGTCGGGCTGGGCGTCGGCTCAGGCTCGCCGTCAGCCTTGTTCGCTTGCTCGTCTTCGTCGCTTCCGACGAGAAGGGTCGAAGAGAGTTTGACATCTTTCAGCGAAGCGAAGACCGCCGCGCCCTTGATGCAGACGAGAGTGCCGCCGCGCTCCGTCCATCCGCGCAGAGCCTCAATGCCACCTTTGCCGAAAGATGAGAAGTAACGACCAGCCGAGCCGTCGGGCAAAATGATGACGTTGTATTGATCGAGACGCGCGCTTTTGATGGCGTCTATCGTCATCGGCGTGAAATCCACGCCCATGCGGTCGAGCGTCCACCAGAGCGCGCCGTAGGCGGTCGTGCTGACGGCCTCGTCCGCCGCGACGAGGATGCGCGGACGTTTGAGAGAGATAACCGACTCTGAGCCGACGCCCGTCTCGCCCGTCTCAGTGAAGCCGGAGTTGACCGCCGTCACCTCGACGCCCGTCTCACGCGCGAGTTGCGCGATGCGCTCGTGGAGCCTGTCCGTGTTGCGCGAGACGCGCAC
>CAXTRQ010000277.1:0-6407 GCA_964246705.1 uncultured Pyrinomonadaceae bacterium | reverse complement strand
GCTCTGCAACACGTCCGCCCGCACGACTCACTCTCCCGCCCGCCCGAATTCGGATGGCGCTTCGAGGACGCTCCCTGTGCTGATGCCCCTCGACACAAACTTTCAGAGGTTCTCATTACCGCGTTTGATTGAATCCTTAAGTTCATTAACAAATCACATGGCTCAGGAGGTAAATCTTTGTTACGAAGATTAAGTTTATCCTTGTTAATTTCTCTCTCGCTTTCCGGCATCTACGTGTGGGCGCAGTCCCAGCCCTCGACGCCGCAACCCGGAACGGCGGAGCGCCAAGCAATCACTAATGCCTTGCGTGTCCCTGTCCAGAAACAATTAAAGAGGAAGGTCATCTTCAAAGTTGACAACCTCAAAGTTCAGGACGGCTGGGCTTTTCTACAGGGCGTTCCGCAACAGTCGGATGGAAGCCCGATGCAGTATCGCGGGACGAAGTATCAGGAAGCCATTGACGCCGGAGCTTTCGATGATGGGATAGTTGCTCTCTTGCAAAAGCGCGGAGGCAAATGGCAGGTTGTGGATTATGTCATTGGCGCAAACGATGTCCCTTACTTGGACTGGGATCAGAAGTATCATGCTCCGTCAGACATATTCAAATAGCGGTCGCCGAAGCCGCCACACTTTTTGAAAGGATTATCGCTGGTATGAAAACAATCAAATCATTCTTTATGATGGGGGCGCTGCTGATAAGTATTGGGCTTCCTGCCTTGGCGCAGAATCGAGCGAAGGCAGCCCAACCGGAGACGCCCGACGCTCTGGTGGCTGCACTCTACAGACAGCACCAGAAGGGGCCAAGCCCATTTTCCCAAACCACGAACCGCGCATTATTGGATAAATACTTTGACAAGAAGTTAGCCGACCTGATTTGGAAAGATGCCGTCACTTCCAAAGGTGAAGTAGGTGCGCTCGACGGCGATCCTCTCTACAATGCCCAAGACACCGACATCAAAAAATTCTCCATCCATGCTCCCAAGTATATGGACGGGAAAGCGGAGGTCGCAGTCTCTTTTGAAAACTTTGGGAACAAAGAAGAGTTCGTCTTTCAACTCGTGAAGAAAACCGATTGGAAAATCGAGGACATTAAATACACAAACGGAACGACTCTTTCAGGATTCTTCTCCGAAGCTGCCAGCGGTAACGATCAGAGCGGTTTCTTTGAAGGGACATACAAAGTGGGCACGACGACTTGCAGTGTCAAGCCGGTCAAAATGGCCTTTGAGGTGAGATGGGCAAAAGGTAGCGGAGTCATGATGTTCTTTTTCGATAGCCAGTCGGGAGACGCCAAGCCTACCTACACGTCAGAGGACAAGGGAGCGGGCACGGACAAGTTTGTGTTCGACAATGACCAGTTTAAGACGGGCAAATTCATTCGCGCGGATGGCAAAGAACTCCCGGTCGAGAAAGTTCAGTGACTTAAACAACATCGCCGCTTAGTCGTAGGAGGAGGGCGTGAGAAACGATTTTGCATTTGCACAGCGAACGCGTAATTTGGTTGCGGCGTTCATTCTAACAATCAGTCTTGCGCCGTCTATCTGCGCCGCTGCCACATTACAAAGCGGAGCTTCGTCACGCGCGACTCGCATAAGGTTCAAGGGCGGAGCCGTCAGCGCGCAAGTCAGAGGGCAACTGGTGCGAGGCCGGAACACCGAATCCTTCTACGTCGTGAAAGCGAAGGCGGGCGACCACATGATCGTCAATATCATTCCCATCACCCCCGGACTCGCCACCAGCGGCGACGTGACTTCTCCGACAGGCAAGCAGGACGGTCAACATGGCGGCTTGGTCTTCAACGACGATCTGACCGAGAGCGGTGACTACAAAATTCGCGTCGCGCGAAACCTCATGGCGACCAGACGAGGGGACGGCGCGTTTATCCTTGAAGTTGTCATTACTCCGTCATACCTTAAAAACTAAAAGCCGCGCGAAAGATAAGCTTGACATGGTTTCTATATGCCGGCTCGACTAATCGCCCTGCTTCAAAGCGTCTCCGACCCTCCCCGCCACGGGCGCGGGTTAATCAGAATCGGGCTTAAAAACTGAGGATAATATGAAGAGAGTTTATCTGTTTGGTTTCCTCTTACTGTTTTTTATCAATATCACAACGGCGAGCCGCGCCAACGCCAACGTCACTAAAACCCCAACGACTGTCGTCAGGCAAACCGGCGCAGACAAGCCTACCCGCACAGTCAAAATCTATCTCGTCGCGCTCGACGATAAGGGAAAGATGGGCAAGAAGATCGGCTGTGACGATAGCCTCGTGCCTGTCAGCCGTACTATCAAAGCAACCGCCTCGCCATTAAAAGCTACCATTGAAGAGTTGCTGGCTAGTCCCGCCGACGATGCTGAAAATTCACAATTACACAATTTTTGGAGAGGGGAAAATCTCCGTGTGAAGAGCGCCTCGATTCGTGCGGGCGTCGCAACCATACATATTTCTGGCAGAGGCCCCTTCGTCGCCGGTATCTGCGACGAACCGCGCATCGAGGAGCAGATTAAAGAGACCGCGCGTCAATTCCCAACCGTCAAGCGGGTCAAGGTCTTCGTCAACAATCGCACACTCGCCCAAGTGATTCGCTAGAAACTGAAAGCACATATCACACTCTTTCACCGTCCTTCTTTGGAGATGATCCACACCGTTTCAGTGTAGATGCCCGTGATATGATAAGCGCTTGGAGAGTGCGTTTATGGCTACAGTACTGAATCCACCGGACGCCCTACCTGCGGAGGAAAGGTTCTTCCTGCACAATGTTAACTGGGAGACCTACGAACAACTGCTCTCGAATTATTTTGACAGCAGCAGCCCGCGCTTTGCTTACGACCGGGGAGTGTTGGAGATTATGAGTCCATCTTCCGAACACGAGGAACTCACAGAGATCATCACGCAGTTGGTTTATATTCTCGCAGAGGAATGGGGCTTCGAGTACCGGAACTTCGGTCATACCACCTTCAAGCGTCGGGAGACGGAGAGTGGCTTTGAACCCGACTCGTGTTTCTACATTCAGTCGGTCGAATCAATCAATGGGGTGAGACGCCTCGACCCGGCTGTTCACCCGTCGCCGGACGTAGTGATCGAGATTGATATGACTAGCCCATCGCTCAGGAAGTTTCCCATCTACGCACGGATGAATGTGCTTGAGGTCTGGCGCTACAGTGGCAAGCAGGCCACGATTTTTATACTACAGGAAGATAGTTACGTTGAGTCTCAGGTGAGCAAGGCTATTCCGCGCCTCGAGGCATCCGACCTTTCCGATCTCTTGGAACAGAGCGCGATGATGAAGCGCTCGTCTTGGATCAAGTCTGTGCGAGAGTGGGCTCGCTTACATTAATAGAAGTGTCGCTCTTCCGAGCTTTTGGACGCTCTGAAATTCCAAAATTCCAAAAGTCCAAAATCCCACCATGAGGCAACTTGTCGAACCGTTACAAGCACCTTATTAACTCAAGCCGTGAAGCTTGAGATAAGAGCGGGCTTTTTTTGCCATGCTTAACGCCTGTGCCATCACTCGGCAGGAAGCCCTATAATTAAAAATACCTTCCTGTTCCCGGCAGAGAGGGATTCTTTGGGAGAAAAAGTCAACATTTGTTTTCCTTAGCTCAGCGATACAATCACGGGCGGGCGCTGAAGGGCGCTTTGCTGCTGTTGTTCTTGGCTCCGCTGTGCCTGTGCGGGCAGGAGGCGCGTGGCGGGATGCGGTGGACGGCGAAGCTCGATGGTGATGTCCGTTTTTATCAGGCCACGGAACTCGGCGTGCTCGTCGTCGGAACGGAGAAATCGCTGTACGGCCTCGATGGCGAGTCGGGCGAGGTGCTCTGGCGGAGGAAGAATGCTCAACTTGATGAAACCGATGTCGCGCCCGTCCCCGGCACTGACCTCTTGCTTTTAAGTTTAGAGGGCGGCGATAAGTCGAGGCTGGAAGCCACCGACCTGTTGACGGGCGAGACGCTCTGGCGCAGCGATAAGGTGCGCGGCGCAGTGATGCAGATGGCTTTTGACCAGAACGCCAACCTGCTCGCCGTCGTGATGGCGAAGGACGCGCGCGGGCGTGCACGCGGTTCGTTTAAGCGGCGTCCCGTCGTGCACTTGTTTGATCTCGGAGCAGGCCGGGAGTTGTGGAAGTATGATCTCGAAAGTGAAGTCGAGATGATGCCCGCGCGTTGGAGCGAGGACGGCGAAGTGCCTTACACGCTCGACAACTACCGGCCACCCGCATTTCTCAATGATCGCCTTTATCTGTTCTACGAAGGCGTGACTTCTCTCGATCAGGGGACTGGAAAAGAGCGACAGCGCGAGAAGTTCCGCGTCAACGAGGAAGGACTGGCTCTGACCGATGCCGATCCGGTGATGGACGAGCGGAACATCTATGTTTCGGGGCGCGGGCATGTGCGCGCCATCTCGCGCGTGAGCGGCGACACCGTCTGGGAATCGAAAGACCTCGGCCTCACACCTGAAATGCTGCTCACGCGCGATGTGCTCTACGTCCGCACGGGCGGGCAATTCACGCGGTTGCAGAACGGCGAGCGCGTCGAGCGCGGCCCTTACGGCGTCAGCGCCATTAATATCGAAACCGGAAAAGTTCTGTGGCGATACAAAGGCGCGGATAAAGGCATCACCAACATTGCTCTGCCCGATTCCTCGACTATCATCACCGCCGACCGCGACGATCTCATCATGCTCGACGCCTCGACGGGGAAGCGACGCGCAAAGTCTTCTCATGAAGTCGAACGTCCCGCTTTCGTTCTATTGAATGAGCGCGGGCAGGTCGTGGTCGGAGGCGAGACCGAGGTCGCGGCTTTTGAAACTTCGGCTGGCAAGAATATATGGCGCGAGCGGCACGATCCGCCCGGTCGCGGCTTGCTGCGGACGGTCGCCGGAGTTGTCGCACGCGCTGCCTCACTCTATTTTCGTTATGGCGGGGCGGCGACGACCGTCTTTCGTGGCGCACAGATATTGAACGCCGCGAGCACTCTACGCTGGTCGGGACTCGCTGCGCATGCGACTGTCCCTAACTTGACGAGCCTCGCGGAGAACTACGCGCGCGCGCAGGTGCGCGATAGATTCTCTTCCTACGGTCTTTTATCGCGCGCGCGCCAGATGCAGAATGTGCGCGTGCCCACGACGATGCCGCGTCCCTCGATGCCGCGTCCTTCGGTTGACGTGGAGGAACGTCTGTTCGACCGCCTCGATCCGGCGACACAACTCGAAAGACTTTCACGCTTTCTCTTTCGTCGAAAGCGGCTCGCGGCGTTGCGCGGCGATTGGATGTATTTCTTTACAGATTTGAAAGGACGTGAGGGAGGCCGTGGCCTGCTCGGCGTCAACCTCAATACCGGCGCGACCGACAGAGCCATCAGACTGAGCGACCCGGACGAACGCTTTATTAGCGACGAAGCCACGAATCTACTCTACGTCTCAAAAGACCAGCGTATGCTCGCCTTAGACTTAAACATCAATCAATAGCTCGCCCGCTTGATTTTCTTCAGCTTCCGCTCTGTTGAATCAATTTGGCGACGAGGGCAGTCCAGCCGGTCTGGTGGCTTGCGCCGAGACCCGTCCCAAAATCGCCGTCGAAATATTCGTGAAAGGGAATCAGGCTATTGAAGCGTTCGTCATTCTGAAATTTTTCGTTGCCGCCGAAGACGGCGCGCTTGCCCTGTGCGTCGCGCGTAAAGATGCCGATCATGCGTTGTGAGAGTTCCGTCGCCACTTGCCAGAGGGTGAGCATCTGTCCTGAGCCGATAGGACATTCGACGCGAAAGTTTTCGCCATAATAGTAATCGAATTTTTGCAGCGACTCGATGAGAAGATAGTTGATCGGAAACCAGATGGGGCCGCGCCAATTCGAGTTGCCGCCGAAGAGACCTGATCTGGCCTCTGCCGGTTGATAGCTCACCTCATAAGTCTCGCCTTCAAGAGTCAGCCGGTAAGGATGGGCAAGATGGTAACGCGAGACGGAGCGGATGCCATAGGGCGAAAGAAATTCGTTCTCATCCAGCATTCGTGACAAGAGCAACCGCAGGCGGTCTTCGTTGACGACGGCGAAGAGCCGCCGGTCTTGCTCGCCCTTCTTAGTGACCGAAGCGATGCCTTCACACAGATGCGGCCTGTTCTTGAGAAACCATTCAAGCCGTCGCCTGAATTCGGGCAGTCGTTCGAGCAACTCCGCATCAATAGTTTCGACCGCCAGCATCGGAATCAATCCAACCAGCGAGCGCACGTGCAGAAACGAACACGTTCCGTCCGGTAGGTGCAGCACGTCGTAATAGAAGCCGTCGCTTTCGTCCCACAAATCAATGCCGTCGTCTCCGCGCGTCGCGGGGCGGTCGTTCATCGCGTGCGCGATGTAGAAGAAGTGCTCCAGGAACTTGGTGGCCGTGTCGTCCCACGCCTTGTCGTGCCGGGA
>CAXTRQ010000276.1:3370-6457 GCA_964246705.1 uncultured Pyrinomonadaceae bacterium | reverse complement strand
CGCCCGACTCCCAGCCCGTTTCGCCTTCGCGCCCGTTCAGAAGGTAGGCGACATTAAAATCAACATCGTTGCCGCCAACTTTCTTGCTCAACAGACTGATGATTTTATGATCGAAGCGTCCTGTGCCGAGTCCCTTCTCTTCGCTCGCCGTGGGCAGCTTGACGTAGTAGGCGAAGGCCAGCGCCGGATGCTCCTGCGTCTCTTTGAGCGCGACGACTTGAAAGCCGAGATGCGTATCGCCGATGCCGGTTTCGCGCACGCGCGTCGCTTCGTCCGTCTGAGAATCCAACGTGTCGAGGTCGAGTTCGAGGAGCAGCCTCCGGCTGGCGGCAAAACGCAACGCCGATGGCGCGGTCTGCTGCGCGCTAAAATCCTTGCCGCGAAAATTTCCATCATAGCCATACTCGACCTGCAACACGCCCGGCTTTTGAAACTCAGCCGGATTGCTGAGCGACGGGCGACCCGGCACGATGAAGTCCTCTTCCTCTTTCGGTGGCGGCGACTGATTGACATAGAGGCTGCCCGGGAAGGAAGTCGAAGCCTTTGGCATTTGGACGGGGGACGGCTGCTGCTGTGCGCGCGCAGTCGAGATGGCAACCATGATGATGAAAGCTATCCACGGCAGACGCGCCGCCCAGCGCCCGCCCGCCGAACTTGTTCTCTCTTTGCTGCTCAAAGTTTTCTCCCCTCCCTCGTCGTTCAATCTTCATGTTTGAAAGCCGTCTTCGTGAGCGTTCTTTTCTCCGAGCGCCTCCAGCGTCTTGGCATAAGAATAAGTTGCGCGCAAAGACGCTGGAGGCGCTCAGAAGAAGAAAAGTCGAGCGATTGAATAGTCGAGATTTCAATTCTTCAAGCTGCCATACGCACTATATAAACCGTGTCGCGCTCACTCTTATTTCCTGCGTTTCCGGTCGCCTTCGCGCTTCCCGCTTTTCTTCGCAGGCGCGCGTGCTTGCCGTCGCTTCGCTGTTAAGCTCACATCATCAATGCCGAGAATGGTCTCTAACTTCCAATCCTGAGTGGCAAACTCATCGCGGCTTTTGATGAGCAACCACTGTTTGTCGCCCCTCTGCATCTTCAAGAGCACAAACTCGCCGCGCAGGCGTGTGCCTTGCAGGCGAAAGGCGAGCTTGCCTTTTTCGAGTTGCGCGAGACCGTCTTCGGTCGTCAGCGTTTCGTATGTTCCTCTATCCCAGACGCGCACCGCACCCGCGCCGTAGTTGCCCTCGGCGATAGTGCCTTCAAAATTGATGTAAGAAACGGCGTGGTCTGGAACGGCGACGGCGAGACGCTTGTCCTGCGGGTTGAGCGAAGGGCCTTTCGGGACAGCCCATGATTTCAGGACGCCGCCCATCTCCAGACGAAAATCGAAATGGAGAACCGAAGCGTGATGCTCGTGGACGACGAAACGCCCTCTTGTGTTTTGAGAAAGATGCCTGTGTGAATGCGGGAAGCTCGAAGAATCTCTTCCTTGATTGTCTTGTAATCCCATTCTCATCTCCGCCGGTTCGACCTAACTTTTTGACGAGCCGAAAAACGCGCGGCGCGTGCGTGCGATGCCAAAAGGGAATTAAGACTGGCAGGGGACGAGCTAAGATAGCATAGAAATAGCATTCGACGAGCGAACAATTCAGTACGTCAGCGTACGTTTGAGGGCAGGCGTCGGAGAGCAATGAGAGCCGCGTTCGTTGACCTCACTTGCGACCGGCGAACTGCTCCGGCGGTTGCCGCGTCTTCTCATCGGCACTTGCTGCGTCTTGCGCTTCAACTCTGCGAGGCCGATTTCCGTCGAAGCGCGCGTGTCGGCCTTCAGCAGCCTTTCCATATTTTCAAGCGAGTGCCGGTTCTCTTCCGGGTCGGAAGAGGCAACGCAGTCGGCGGGAATGACGAGATGAAAGTCGCGCATGTAGGCGTTATTTGCCGTAAAGAGCACGCAGATGTCGCCGGTCAGGCCGGTGAGAATTAAGACTTTGACTTGCAGGTGGTCGAGAAGAATATCGAGCGTGGTCGAGTAAAAGCCGGAATGCTTCGGCTTGAGAACAAAGTAATCATCCTCTCCGGGACGCAGGATTTCAGCCACAGGTTGCCCGCACACGTCGTCTTCTAAAACGTGCGCGAGCAGTTTGTTAAAGTCCGATTGCCACTTGCCGAAATTGTCGTTGACGTAGATGACGGGAATGTTGGCCTGCTTGGCGCGTTTCTTGAGGCGCGCGATGTTCTCAGCCATCGGCAGCGCATGTGCGAGCAGCGCGCGGCCTGTGTCGAACTCAAGGTCATTGATGACATCAATCAAAAGCAGCGCGATATCGGCCTTGTCGGGCACGTTACCATGCAGGTCTTCGTTTTTCGCGGGCATTCGCCGGTATAATCCTCCTTGATTATTGTTCGGATAAAAATCGGACGACAGTATAGACCAACGGCAGCGCGGCGGGTGTCGCAAATTTCTATTGCTTGTCTGTTGGTTTCGTGATAGTTTCCGCGCACTGTAATCGAAGAAAAGGTGTCAACCTCAATCTTCACGATTCCAGTTGCCTCGCAAGCCTTTGACAGTCCGAATACTGCTGCTGCTCGCGCTCCGGTCAAGTTAACGCATTCGCTGTATCCTCTTTTTCAACTATCCCACAGGAGGCCGCTCATGCTCAGTTACCCCTCTCGCTCTTTTCTATCCATCGTCATCACCTCTGCACTGTTGTTAGCCGCACCCTTCGCCAGCGCCGCCCGCATGGCAAAGCGTCTCGATACGTCTCAAGACAAGAAGGAGAACAAGAACAAAAAAGAGGACAAAAAAGACGACAAAAAAGAGACCGCCAAAAACGATGATAAGCCCAAGCTCACAAAATCTGAGCGCAAGTATCAGGAGATTAAAAGATTCTCCATCGAACTCTACAACAAAGATGCTGATTTTCGTGACACCGTAGACGACGCCTATCGCCAGAAGCAGCGCGAGCACACCGAGTTCGCCTACGACATCAACATGCGCGATTCTTCCGACGAGCAGATCACGCATGACGGCGATAGAATCAAGGTCAGCAACACGCTCTACGACAACCCGCTCGCGCAGGATTACGTCAACCGCGTCGGTCAATC
>CAXTRQ010000276.1:0-3360 GCA_964246705.1 uncultured Pyrinomonadaceae bacterium | reverse complement strand
CCCCCCCCCCCCCCCACCCCCCCCCCCCCCACCCCCCCCCCCCCCGCCCCCCCCCGGCCCCCCCCCCCCCCCCCCCAAGGCTCTACGCCTTCAAAATCACGCTCAACCCGATACCGGAAGCGCGCGCACTCTCGACCGGAACAATCTACATTTCGACCGGGCTGCTCTCGCTCGTTGATAATGAAGCGCAACTTGCCTACGTGCTCGGCCACGAGGTCGGGCACGTCGAAAAGGAGCACTGGTTCGACGACACGATGGTTGGGCAGGGCATCGAGCCTTACAACGAGAAGCAGGCGAAGAAGCGCGCCATGTGGGGCGCAGTAATCGGCGCGGCGACCGCCGGTGTGACCGGGATGGCGGGCGGCAGCAGCGACCAGATGATGAACAACGGCCTCCTCGCCGGACTCGTCATCGCGCCGACCTTGCTCAAGTTCGTCATCACGAACGCCGTCAGTTCTTGGGACAAGGTTCAGGAGGACGAAGCAGACCAACTCGGGATGAAGTACATGCTCGACCGCAATTACGACCCGCGCGAAGTACCGAAGTTCTTCGCCAGCATGCAGCGCACTTCGCAGCGCGATAGGCGCGTCGGACTCGGTTTTATGGGCGACCCTGCGCGCATCATCGAACGCATGGTGATGGTCAACTCGGTAATTAACGGCTCGAACCTGCAACCTCTGAATCTACTGATCGGCGCAACCAATCTGGCCGCGCATCAAACCGCCGACACAGGCGTGCGGACGGACGACGGCGGCACGGGCAAAACCCTGAATCCGACGGCCAACGCGGCGCAACGCGCCGAAGCCGCGCAGAAAACCCTCAGTGCACAAATGTCCGCAGGATTACAGGCCAAGCTCGATGCCGGAGAACTAATCGGCACGACCGCCGAGTTTGAAGCCGTGATGGCTGAACTCAAACGCGACAACGGCGTGCGCGCTTTCTACTACGATATGTTTCAGATGGCGCGCGACAATCTGGAAGAATCGCTCAGGATTCGTTCCAACGACCCTTACGCGCACTTCTATTACGGCAAAGTTTTGAAATTGACGGCGCGCAACGCGACAGAGAAATCACGCGCGCTCGCAGAGTTTCGTCGAGCCATTGATCTGGACGCGCGCCGCGTGCTGCCGGAAGCGCGCCTGCATCGCGCGCTGGCGCTCATCGAAAACAAAGACCCGCAGCAGATGCGAGACATCATCACGAGTCTCAAAGATTATGTCGGCATGTATCAGCGCGAGCATGCAGGGGCGCTGCCTCCAAACATGGATGTGATTTACGATTACATGCAGGAAGCGGGAGAGTTGAATTGGGCGGCGAGTCCGGCGATGAATGTCTCGACCAAAAACATTGAGCCGATTGGCGTCGCGCAGGGCGGCAACGCGTCGCGCCCGGTCTCTTCGACGCCCGATTCTTCTGTCCCACATGAACTGCCCGCAGCGGCGACGCAACCGGCTGCCGACGGCAAGCCGCAACGCGGCAACCGCCGACCGTAAAGAAGAAACGCCCCACTGCCGGTAGTGGCGCAAGTTAAGCTGCGGAGGGGCGGCACAGCTTCAGAAAATCAAGATGCGACGATTCTATTCCGCCCTGTTTCTCGTTGCTCTAGGCGCCGCCCTTTTATGGCTGCCGTCGAGTGAAGTCTCGTCCGCGCCGTTGGACGAAGCCGAGCAGCGCAGGCCGTTTGCGCTTGAGTTGCCAGACCTCGGCGGTGCGCCGATTACCGCCTCCGAAGCCGTCATCCCGACACACGAACTGCACACCATTCGCCTGCGCGTGCAGAAGCCTTACGCCGACCAGATTAACTACGGCAAAATCTACACGAAGATAAACGGCGAAGCGGCGGGCACGATTCAGGACATCCGCCCAGTGCGGGATGGCTATAACGTCAACTGCAATCTCGACAGCAAACCCCGCTTTCGTTTGCAGCCCGGCAAGAACGTGATTGAAATCAATGCCATTGACCGGAGCGGAAAATCCTACTACGCCTCCTACGTGCTGTTGGCGGGCAATCGCGCGGGAGATGAGAAAGCCGTCGCTTCGGGCGCGACTATCGAACTGCTTCCAGTCCAGACCGGCGGCGATACAGAGCCGCCAACCATTCTGCTGCAACACCCGACGGGCGCGCTACGCATGACGGCTACCGCCGGGACATACAAAGTCTACGGCGTCATCGCAGACAATTCCGGCGCGGTCGTGTCCGTGCAGATCAACAATCAGGCCGCCAAACTCGCGCCCGCCGACGAGACCGGGACGCGCGGCCTGAAGCTCGTACTTGAAGGCAACGCCGCCGCTTCGGTCACGACGGGTAACGCGGCCGCGACGAACGCCGTCGCTTTTGAGCGCATCGTTCAGATCACGCCGGAGACTTCTGCGGTCGTTATCGAAGCGAAAGACCGCGCGGGCAATGTCTCGCGGATGACGATTCCTGTGAGGCGGCGCGAGGCGGCAGTCTCTTCACAGTTCAAGGGGAGAAAGTTCGCGCTTATTATCGGCGTGTCGCGTTATAAATATCACGACGGCGGCTTGAACGATCTCGCGTATCCGGACGCAGACTCGCGCGCCGTCCGCGACTTTTTGCAACGGCGTGAAGGCGGCGGCTTCA
Organism: uncultured Pyrinomonadaceae bacterium; assembly: GCA_964246705.1. Taxonomy (GTDB): domain Bacteria; phylum Acidobacteriota; class Blastocatellia; order Pyrinomonadales; family Pyrinomonadaceae; genus DASZCR01. The sequence goes on along the minus strand of CAXTRQ010000276.1, from coordinate 758 downwards.
ACTCTTCCGACATCTCTTATCTGGAGAACGAACAGGCGACCTTAGAGGGCGTGCGCGGCGCGCTGGCGCGCATGCTGCCCAGAGCCGGGGCCGACGATCTCATCTTCATCTTCATCGCAGGCCACGGCGGCCCCGATCCTTATGCGCCGCAGAACCTCTACTTTCTGCTGCACGATACGAAGGTCGCAGACATGCCGCACACGGGATTGCAGATGACCGAATTGCAGGAACAACTCGACAACAGCGTGCGCGCCCAGCGTGTCGTCGTCTTCGTTGACACATGCCACAGCGCGGGGCTGAGCGGCGAAAAGTTTGTCGCAACGCGCGGCGTCGAGAACAACCTCATCAACCTCTACGCCTCAAGACTCTTCAACGAGACGGGTCGCGCCGTGCTCACTTCATCCGATGTCAACGAAGTCTCAGCCGAAAGCCCACGTTGGGGCGGCGGACACGGTATCTTTACGTGGGCGTTGCTGGAAGGCTTGCGCGGCGACGCCGACACAAACTCCGACAACTTGATTACCGCCGGAGAACTCTTCGCCTTCGTCCGCGACCGCGTTCGCATCGAGACTGCTTTCCGCCAGAACCCGCGCGTCCTGCCCGGCGCAAACGCCGACCTCACCCTCAGCGTCGTTCCCAACAGAACCGCGCAAGCGATGAGATAGAGCCGGAAAGGAAAGTCCCGCCGCTGCCGTCTCACAAATTTCGACAGCCTCTCTCTTAGCGTCCTGCTTTCTGAGCGCCTTGGCGTCTTGGCG
>CAXTRQ010000275.1:0-6476 GCA_964246705.1 uncultured Pyrinomonadaceae bacterium | reverse complement strand
TCACATTCAACTGGTATCACCCTAACTGGTTGTCTCATTTTAGGGGTGCAGTCCATCGAAATACTGTCACATAAGACAAACACAACCATAGAGCGGATAGTAGCTACAACTCTAAATGAATATCAAGGGCGTCTGTTCGAACCTTCACTGCAAGAAAAGAGAGTCAGGTGGTTACTGCCACGTTATGCGGTTTATCGTCCAAGACAGGAATGTTTTGGCTTGCAATATTGCCCATTATGTCTTTCCGAAGGTGATGAGCCTTACTTCAAGCGTCAATGGCGGTTAGCATTTCTTGCTTTTTGTATAAAACATAAGGTTGCTCTGTTTGACCGTTGCGACAATTGTGGGGAAGCCATCAACTTTTACTTAAACGCGTCAGGAGATAATGATAAAGCACCTCTTACACTAACGGTCTGCTATAAATGCAAGTCGGACCTTCGGGATGCAGCTACTTCTTCTAAAATAGTCAAAGCAAGGGAATGTGTAATTGACTTTCAAAAACACTTATTAGAATCGGCAAGCCATGATTGGGTTGAGCTTTTACCGAATGAATATGTTCATTCGCTCATGTACTTCGAAGGACTACGCCACTTGGCATTTCCGCTTGTTGGTAGAGCAGAACTGAATAAAAGTGTTTTAGCTGCGGCCATTAAATATTTCGGGCTTGAAGTTGATACTTCCAATCTACGACGGACGACCAGTTTTGAGAGCTGTGATGTACAAATGCGTGGTACTGCAATCCTGGTACTGCAAAAGATTCTTCAGGATTGGCCAAGGAATTTTATTGACTTTCACCGATCTCATCGCATTAGGAATAGTGCATGGATTCGTCCTGCTCTTTATGTGCCCTTCTGGCTCAGGAACGTATCTGAATTCCATCTAATGAAGTGGAGATACGAACCAACGGAACAAGAGTTCTATTCTGCGCGCAATTTCATTCTTAAAACAGGTCGGGAACCTATTTATAGTGAGATGATCAAGTTTTTTAACCGGAAAGCTTTAACCAATAGGATTAAAAAGGATGGCCTAACCAAAAAGGTCACATGTCCGGAGAGCCTACGACGAAAAGCAGTGCGGCTGTGTATGAAAGGCTACAGCCAAGTGCATGTCGCAAAGAAGCTATCTGTTCATCAAACTACGGTCAGCTTGTGGGTTAAGAAGCACCGAGTCTTACCGCATGTACCTGCCCGTGATAATATCCAGTAACATTGATGGCATGGAAGCATAGTAAAATGTGGGCGGCATCTCCTCCGAATCTCTTAAAGGTTTAAGGTCATCACAAGATTCAAGTCTCGTTTGGTTCACGTTCGCAGTCACTTTTGTAAATATTCGCGCCCACTTCTATATATTCGCATCCACTTTTGTATTTAGGATTTCTATTAGGACATTAGGTGAACAATTGTCTCGACGTGGTGGGTCTGTGGGAACATGTCGAGGGCTTGGATGGAGACGAGTTGATAGTCATTGGCGAGAAGGCGGCGGAGGTCGCGTGCGAGGGTGGCGGGGTCGCAGGAAACGTAGGAGATGTGTGGGGGTCGAAGGGCGTTGATGGAGTCTATAGTTTGTGGCTCTGCGCCGGCGCGTGGGGGGTCGAGGAGGATGAAATCGAGGGGCGGAAGTTTGGCGGCGTGGGCGGCGAGCCACACGCCCACGCTGGCTGTTTCAATTTCTGCGTTCGAGAGCCCGGCGGCGGTGAGATTGCGGCGCGCATAGAGGGTCGCCGAAGCGTTCCCTTCGACGCCGATGACGTGGTTGAAGCGGCGCGCGAGCGGCAGTGTGAAGAGTCCGACGCCGCAATAGAGATCAAGCGCGCGCATGCCTTTGACGCCGCGTGTCGCTTCGACGATTAGCGGCTCAAGCAACGCGTGGTTGATTTGAAAGAAACAGTCGGCTCCGAAGCGGTAGGTTTCGGCGTTGATTGTGCGCCTCTGCTCGCGCGCACCGCGGTCGTCGAAAGGCGGCGAGAGCATCACGCCGTCGTCGCCCGCTATCGCTTCAAATTCGCCCGTCTCTTCGATGAGCGCCCGTCCGCGTAATCCGGCGCGCAAACTTTCCAGTTTTTGTTGTAAGGCGGGGATGATAACGGGGCAGTCCGCCACGTCGCAGACATTGTGTGTGCCACGCTCGAAATAACCCAGCCGTTCGCCGTGGCGGTCAAACTGCCATTGCGCTCTGGAGCGGTAGCGCCAAGCGTCGGGCGAGGGGGTGATGGGAATTTTCGCGGGCGGTTCGATGCGTGCGACGCGGCGCAGGCAGTCGCGGATGATCTCGACCTTCGCATGAAGCTGTGCTTCGTAATTCAACTGCTGAAAATCGCAGCCGCCGCAGCGACCGAAGTAAGGGCAGGGCGGCTCGACGCGCACGGGCGAGGGCGCGAGCACTTCGATGATGGAAGCGAAGGCGACCGCGCCGCGCACGCGTTCGATCTGTACGCGCAGGCGGTCGCCCGGCGCGGCCAGTCCGACGAGAATTGTTTGCCCACCCGCATGTGCTAGCCCAGCGCCGCCCGGCAGGATGCGCTCGATCTCGACTTCCAATTCCCCTGCGTCTGGCCTCGACTTTTCTTTATGTGCCGACGGCGGGCGACGGCGCGAGCGCGACTGCTTCTTCATGACGGCTCGTTAAACGGCTGCCTGTTAATAAGGATGCTGTCCCGGCTGGTAAGGGTTCTGTTGAGACCAAGGCTGCTGTGGCTGCGGCGGCGCGGCGTATCCTCTGCCGACCTCTTCCAGTTCCAACTCGACGCCGCCGACAAAACCTGCGGCGACGTTGTAGACGAATGCGTAGAGCGCGCCGAAGACGAAGGAGAGGATGCCGTAGAAGGCCGGAATCATAATCATCATCAGCAGTCCGCCGATGATGCCAAAGCCTGCGCCCGGCCCTCCGCGTCCGGACATCATCGCCGCGCCGATGGTCATAATAATCAGGCCGTAGATGACTCCGATGATGAGACCTAATCCGGCTCCGACGATGCCGGAGATTTTTGCGAAGGAGAGCACGCCGACGCGCTTGATTGTCATTGTTGCCATGGGAAATCTCTTTCTCCCTACCTCAAGGGGGTTTGTAGGTTTACAGGTAGAACAGACTCAGCCGTGGGATACGGCACTCTTCGCGCAGAAGCTTGGCGAGAAGATTATCGAGAGTCTGTTCGTAGGTGGCGCGCTCCATGCGACTGCGATACGAGAGCAGTTGCTCTTCGGCGCGCGCGCGTCTCTGTGCAAGTTGCGCGGGCTGGAGCCGCGCGCTCAGGGCGCGATCCAGCAGGTTTTCCAGATCGGTCAGAGAACTTTCCAGTTGCTCGGCGTTGGGGCGCGCGGCGTCCGCAAAATCCTTCTCCAACTCCGACATCCGCGCGACGGCGCGCGTGAGCGTTTCCGACAACTCCGCATCACCTTTTCGGAGACGCTCGTCCGCCGCGCTCTCAAGCGACGCGCGACATTCGGCGAGATGCGCGTTGATGGCAGCACGCGGAAAAGGCAATGCGGCATCCGCGTCGCGCCGGGCGTGGCTTTCATCAACGCTCGCGCCCGTCGCGCTTTGCGCGCCCTCCGCCGTGTCCTGATCTTTGCCGCGCTGCCCTTCGAGCCATTCGGCAAACTGCGCTTCAACTTCTTCCTGACAGTACATCAGGGATTTAACGCTACGCTTGCGCGGTCGCACGGCGTAGGAATCGAAGGCGCTCTCGATGCCGCGCAGCGCGATGTGCAGAGGGATGCCCATTGTCTTCCAGCTTTCAATCAGCGCCCAGTCCAGAGGACTCAACAGGAGGTGCTTTCCACGCCGTCGAATAAAGGTGTCTTCAATCTCCGTGTAGTAGTTGAAATAGTTTAGCCCGGCGCGCTCCGGCGTCTCGCTCAGTCGTGCCGCGCTCTTTCCGTTATCCATAAACTGTTAGTGCAAACCATCAAGAACCGGGAAACGAAAACTTCGATTTAAAAGTTAAAACTTCGCCGCTGCCGGGACGACGTGCCAGCATCAAGCAACCTGCCGTTTTAGTCAAGAGCCTTGCCCGCGTCCATGACCATCACGGATTAGCCCTTCGTGCTGCGCTCGTGGATTAAGCGTAGGCCGTCGAGCGTAAGTGTGTCGTCAACCTGATTAATCAGTTCGGAACCGGCGGAAATCAGCGGCGCGAGGCCGCCCGTCGCAACGACGAAGACCTCGCCTCCGAGTTCCTCAATCATCCGCCGCAGAATGCCGTCGACGAGTCCCGCGTAACCGTAATAGAGGCCGGACTGAATCGAGGCGACGGTCGAAGAGCCGATAACTTTAGCGGGGCGTTTAATCTCGACCGGCGGCAGGCGCGCGGCGCGTTGAAACAGCGCCTCAGAAGAGATGGTGATGCCCGGCGTAATCACGCCGCCGAGATACTGCCTCGCGGCGTTGATGGCTTCAAAGCTGGTCGCCGTTCCGAAATCCACGACGATGCACGGCGCGCCGTACTTGTGCACAGCGGCGACGGCATCAACGATGCGGTCAGCCCCGACATCCGAAGGCGGCTGGTAGAGAATCTCCAAATCCGTCTCCGTCGTGTGGTCAATAAAGAGCGGCGTGCGATGAAAATAAAGCTCCGACATCCGCTTCAGAGTGTAATTGAGCGGCGGCACTACCGATGCGACGGCGACCGCCGTGATGGCCTGAAAATCCAGCCCCGCCAGCGCAAACAGATTGCGCGCATAGACGCCGTACTCGTCAATCGTTCGCACGCGCGCCGTCGTCAGACGCCAGTGCATGACCAACTGCTCGCCCTCGTAGACGCCGAGCGAAGTATTCGTGTTCCCCACATCAATGACGAGCAACATAAGATTTTAAGATGCCTCCCGTGGCTCCCTACACATTATTCAACACGCCTTCGATTAAATCGCATGCAGTCTGTGTTCCGTCTTCGCTTTGGACGCGTCGCCCGACTTCGGCAGCCCTTTGTGTATAAGACGGCTCATTCAATAAAAACCCCAGTTCCCTCTCGGCGCTTCGGGCATCGTAATTGTTGCGCGGCAGCGTGCGGCCTGCGCCGAGACGCGCGACGCGCGCACCGTTGTCGAATTGGTCGTGGCTGAAGGACACGACGAGCATCGGTCGTCCCGCGCGCAGAGCTTGTCCCGTCGTGCCGATGCCGCCTTGATGCACGACGGCGCGGGCGCGCGGCAGGACTTCGCTGTAGGGCGCGTAATCGAACGCGGCGATGCCTTCCGGCAGAGGCTCTGCGGGGCGGTTGCGCTCGTCGCCGATCAGCAGCAGTGCGCGTCGTCCGAGCGTGCGCGCGGCGGTGATTGACTCACTGTAAAAATCCTTCGCCACCCAGATGGCCGACGAACCTAATGTAAAAACAATCGGCGGCTCTCCGGCGTCGAGAAACTCGGCCATCCCTGCGGGCAGTCCCGGCGCGTCGTCCGCAAAGTCGCGCCGGTCGTAGAAAGGAAAGCCGGTCATGCGCACGTTCGGCGGCCAATCTTTTTGCGGCGCAGCGAGGACAGAAGAAAAGAGCGCGAGGACGAGCGCCGGAGAATGTTGCCCTTCAAGTATGGGATTGCCTCCGCGCGGCAGCCCGACGCGTGCGCGTAGTTGATTGACCGCCCCGGACAGAGATTTCATTTGCAGTCTCGCCAGTTTCAACGCCGCGCGTCCGACCAGCGGACTCAGTTTTAGGAGATGATAGAGGCCGGGCATCTGCGGCGGTACGGGCGGATCGTAAACCGAGAAGAGAGAAATGGGCGCGAGCACGCTCGAAATCCACTTGATGCCGGTCTTCTCGGCGACGACAGGCCCGACGAACGGCAGCGGGTGCGTCAAGAGCAGGTCTGCGCCCTCAACTGCCGCCAGCACATCTTCATAAATCTCCGGCAGGTGCGGCTGAATCAGCGCGACGACTTCATGCACTCCGGCCTTGGCGTCCATCAACTTCTCGACCAGTTTCGCCACTTCGTCAGGCTGCTCGCTCAGGAATGGCAGCGCGGGGCGCACCGGATGAAGCTTCAGTCCGAGCACATCCATCTTCTCGCGGTAAACTTCCGAAGTCGCAATCGAGGGATGATGCCCGCGCGCTTTCAATTCGAGCGCGATGGCGACGTAAGGATGCACGTCGCCGAAAGAGCCGAAGGTGGAAATGACGATTCTTTTACCGTTCATTTGCTTGTCAGTTGACACCGAACCAAGAGTCGCTTGCACCTTTACGTTTCGGAGACTGCTTCTCTGAGCGCGCTCACGTCTCCGGCACGGACAATTTTGATTTCGCCTGCGTCGGTTTCTACACGTAAAGCGCCGTCGAGTTCAAGGCCGCGCGTCGTGCCTTCAAAGTTTTCCGTCCCTCTCTCAGTCCCTAAAGCGACTCTCACGCGCTTGCCCGTCGCGTAGGACGAGCGCGCAGACCATTCGTCGAGTGTCGCGCGCGCGCCGCCCCTCGAGTGGCGGCGCGCGTAGAGCCGTGTGAGCGCGCGGACGAGTTGCCGCAGAATCTCTTCGCGTTCGGGCGCGCGGCC
>CAXTRQ010000274.1:0-6552 GCA_964246705.1 uncultured Pyrinomonadaceae bacterium | reverse complement strand
CAAGTGAAGGTCAGAGGCTATCGCATCGAGTTGGGAGAGATCGAAGCGACGCTGACGAAGCATCCTGCGATTGAAAGCGCCGCTGTTGTAATGAGGCAGGACGAGACGGGATACAAATATTTGATAGCTTACGTGGTGGCTGAAGATGTGGCGCAATCGAAGGCAAATATGCTGCACAGGTATTTGAGTGAGCAGCTGCCGGAATACATGATTCCTTCGATGTTTGTGATGCTCGACAAATTACCTCTCACGCCGAACGGGAAGATAGACGTTAGAAGTCTGCCTGAACCGGATAGGGCGCGCTCAGGTTTGGAAGGAGCTTACGTGCCGCCGCGAACGCCTCTCGAAGATGTGCTGGCGGTGATATGGTCGCAGGTGCTCGACACGCAACTCATCGGCGTACGCGATAACTTCTTTGAGATTGGCGGCAACTCGATCAGGGCTACACAGGTGCTTTCAAGGATACATAAGAAATGCCACGTCTCGATACCCATCAGAGATTTCTTCGGGTCGCCGACGATAGCCGGTTTGTCCGAACTCATGCGCCGGAACGGTGAGAGTTCGGTGTTTTCCCCTATTGAGCAAGTCGAGGAACGCCCTTATTACGATCTGCCGCGCGCCCAGAGACGACTCTGGGTCGGGTCTCAGCTCGCGGAGAATTCAATCGCCTACAACATTCCGACCGCATATATCTTCGATGGGAACGTTAACGTCGAAATCCTCGAACGCGCTCTCAGGGATGTCGTCGAACGCCACGAAAGCCTGAGAACTACATTCACGCTGGTGGATGAAGAGCCGAAACTGAAAATTCATGACAGTTTTGATTACCAACTCGACAGAGTGGATTTCAGCCAGCGGGACGACAGCGAGATTCTGGCGCAACGGTTGGCCGACCGTGAGGCCGTGACGCCCTTCGACCTTGAGACCGGCCCCCTCTTCAGGACGGTTCTGGTCAAGCTCTCCGAAACGAGATTCTTATTTGTTCTGACAATGCATCACATCATCTCTGACGGGTGGTCGCAGAACATCCTTCTCAGCGAAATGCTGACACTCTATGACGCTTACAAAGACGGCAGCAAGAATCCTCTCCGACCTTTAAGGATTCAGTATAAAGATTACATCGAGTGGGAAAACAAACAACTCGACGACGAGAAGATGAGCAAGCACCGGCAGTATTGGTTGGAGAAACTCGGCGGAAAATTACGAGCGCTTGAATTGCCCGCGGATTTTCCGCGTTCACCCGTCCAGAGCGTAAGCGGAGCCCACCTGAACTTTTCGATTGACGAAGAGTTGAGCGAAGGTCTGTATCGAATGAACAGGGAAAACGGCGTGACGCTGTTCATGAGCCTGCTATCTGCGCTTTACGTTTTACTCTATCGTCACACCGCACAGGAAGACATCCTCCTCGGCTCGCCAATATCGGGGCGACTGCACGACGAGTTGGAAAGTCAGATAGGTCTCTACCTCAACATGTTGATACTTCGCACGGAGGTGAGGGGAGAAGATAGCTTCAGGGAGTTGCTGCAAAAAGTTGAGGAGACAACGCTCGCCGCTTACGAGCACCAGAGTTACCCTTACGACTCTTTGGTGCGCGACCTGAATCCGCAACGTCAGGCCAGCCGCTCAGGATTGGTCAGCGCCGGGCTGACTCTACAGAATCAGAACTCCGTGCAGCAGCAACAGGCGAACGTTGATTTTCAAATCTCTCCGTTTTATCAAGAGATAAAAACCTCCGAGTACGACCTCTGGTTCTCCTTCAGCGAAACGGGTGCTGAGATACTTGCCGGTGTCAACTATAAGACCGATCTGTTCAAGGCGGAGACGATTCGTCAGATGTGGTCGAGATTGATGCTCATTCTTGAGCAGGTGACGGCCAGCCCGGATCAAAAGATCATGGATATAAAGCTCGGCGAAGACGAAGAGAGCATCTTTGAAACGATGGACGTGTATATCCAGCTAGACATCTAAGCGACGCCGCTACGAGACGCGGCAATCTCCATTTTCAAAAAGGGGTAATAAAGATGGGTTACGGTGACTTGATTGGCTTGGGCTTCTTCCTCCTCGTCTTCGGACTCGGACTCTTCGCGCTCTCCCGGCTTGGCGCGCCGCGCAAGCCGATGACCAGCGAAGAGTTTGAAAAGCGCGTTGGTGAAGGGCCGGGGATACTCAGTGCGGGGGTCATAGGATTGCAGAAGATACTCGAACCCGGAATGGAAAAGTCGCTAGAGGTGCAACAGTCTCTCAGACGGGGTCGCTACGATGGCGAGCAGGAGTCGGGCGCAGGGGATGATAAACCGGGCACCGCGAATACGAAGCCGCAATCGCCGCCAAAATCGCCGCAAAGCTGATTCAAACTTCGCTTTATACGATGCCCGCCGCCCGAATCTCGGAAACTCACCTGTAAAGACACGCTCTAAGGAATTAACATGAAGGACAATCGAAACATCCTGCTGACCAGCGGCAACGTTCAGGACGGTATTGCTTTCTGGAAGCGCCACCTGTCTGACTTTGATGAGTGTTTCAGATTCACCTCGTCCCGCTCCGTCGCGCGTCAACTTCAGATAGCTGCTAGCAGCCATGACATAGTCTTAACGAAAGACATACAGGAGATTATCAAAAAACTATCGGGCGGCCAGGCGCTCGGAGACTTCGTGATCCTTTTGTCGGCGTTCATCCACCTCATTTCTCGTTATAGCGGCCATTCCCTTGTTTCTTTGAAATCCCCGCTACTGGCGAACGCCGCACTCTCCAGCGCCTACACCGATGAAGTCTTACTGGCCGAACAAGTAGCCGAAGGACTCACCATCAGAGGGTTGCTGGATAGGGTGCGACAGACCGTCGCGCAGAGCTACAAATATCAAAGCATTCCACTCGACCATATCTTCAACGAAGAACATCTCGGAATAAAAACCGCGACCAATATCCTGATCAACTTTCGCCCGCTCCATCGTGAGTATCAAAGGGACGCACATGATTTGGTTCTCGACATCACGAAACAGAGCGATGGCCTCACCCTCAAGTTTATCTACAATGCGTGCACCTTCGACGCAGCTTTCATCAGTCAACTCGCAAGTCACTACCAAACGCTCCTCGCCTGTTACCGTCAGCTAGACACGCCGCTCGGCGCTATCAATCTTCTCAGTGAACAGGAAACGCGCCACCTGATCCTCGAACTCAACAGCACGCGGAGCAGTTATCCCGATAAGAAAACGATTCAGGAAGTGTTTGAACAACAAGCTCAGGCGCATCCCGAACGCATCGCCGTTATCTCAGAAGAACGAGTGTTGAGCTACGGTGAACTGAACGAAAAAGCCAACCGACTCGCGAACTACTTGAGAGAAGCGTGCGACATCCGACCCGACGATCTGGTCGGGATAATGGTGCATCGCAATCAGGACATGATTATCGGTCTGCTCGGTGTCTTGAAAGCCGGTGGCGCTTACGTGCCGGTTGACCCCGAACTGCCGGGCGAGAGAATCAAATACGTGCTTGCCGATGCAGGCTTCAAAGCGATGCTCGTCGGTTCGGATTGCATATCGGAACTCGAAGGCTTCGCCGGTCATCTGTTCGCTTTAGACGTTCAACTCGAAACGCTCGACGACATGCCGCATGAAAACCCGCACGCCGTCAATACATCCGAACATCTGGCATATGTGATGTATACATCCGGCTCGACGGGCGAACCCAAAGGCGTCAGCATTCCACACAAAGGCGTCGTCCGTCTGGTCAAAAACACGAACTACGTCAATCTCACGGAAGACGAGATCGTTTTGCAGGCTGCTCCTATTTCTTTCGATGCTTCGACGTTTGAAATCTGGGGATGCCTGCTGAACGGCGGGCGGCTGGTCTTGATGCCGACGCCGACGCCGACGCTCGACGACCTCGCACATGCTATCCGCCAACATCATGTGACAACCATGTGGTTGACAGCCCCCTTATTTCACTCGGTAGTGGACGAGCGCCTCGAAATCCTGAAGCCTCTCCGACAGCTTTTGGCCGGAGGCGATGTCCTTTCCGCTCCGCATGTCAGAAAGGCGTTGGAGACGGTTAAAAGCTTGCGACTAATCAACGGGTACGGGCCGACGGAAAGCACTACCTTCGCATGTTGTCACACGGCAAATAGCCATGAGCAACTCGTCGGGTCAGTCCCAATCGGGCGACCGATTTCCAACACGCAGGTCTACGTACTGGACGAGCGGATGCAGCCGGTTCCGGTCGAAGTGGCGGGCGAACTCTACATCGGAGGGGACGGACTGGCGCGCGGTTATCTGCATCGACCTGACCTGACGGCGGAAAAGTTCGTGCCGCATCCGTTCAACGCTATCGCGGGAGCAAGACTGTACCGGACGGGAGACATGGCGAGATACAGGGCAGGAGGAGAGATTGAGTTCATCGGGCGGCGCGATCATCAGGTGAAGGTCAGAGGCTTCCGCATCGAGTTGGGCGAAGTCGAAGCGGCAATGATGCAGCACGCGTCGGTGAGCGAGGCCGTCGCCGTGGTCAGAGAGGGCGAGTCGGGCAGCAAGCAGTTGGTCGCATACGTGGTTGGCACTGTGAACGGCGAGGCCGGCGGTGGGATAGATGAGTTGCGCGCATCTCTGAAGGCGAAGCTGCCCGAATACATGATTCCGCAAATGTTCGTCATGCTCGACGCGATGCCTCTCACATCAAACGGCAAAATAGACCGTCGCGCCCTGCCTGCTCCTGAACGCTCGCAGCAGTCGGCGGAAAATTACGCCGCGCCGCGCACCGCAGGAGAAGCGTTGTTGGCGGGCATCTTCAGCGATGTGCTCGGCGTCGAGCGTGTTAGCATCCACGACAATTTCTTCGACTTAGGCGGCGACTCTATTCTGGCCATCAAGGTTGTTGCGCGTGCCCGCGATGCGGGCGTCGAACTTTCTCTTCAGCAGATTTTTGAGTGTCAGAATATTTATGAAATGAGCGCGCAACGTGTGTGCGCGCCTGCGGACGACATGGCCGCGCTCCCATATCTCGAACCTTTTGCATTGATGAATGATGCCGACCGCTTGCGCGTCCCTTCCGGCGTCACGGATGCTTACCCTCTGGCACGTTTGCAGGCCGGAATGATTTTTCACAGCGAGCACATGCCGGACAGCGCGGTCTATCATGACATCATCAGTTACCGCTTGCGCGCGCCGCTTGACGAAGCGGCGCTGCGCGCGACGTTGGACGCGATGTCGAAGCGGCATGCTGTGCTCCGCACATCGTTTGACCTGCATAGCTACAGCGAGCCGATGCAGTTGGTACATGCGAGTGTGCCATTGGAACTGGAAATCGAGGAATGGAGCGACTATGGCGAAGCGGAGCAGGAGAAGGCCGTAGAGCGCCTCGTCGAGCGTGAGAAGCGTAGGGGCTTCAATTGGAGCGTCGCGCCGCTCTGGCGATTTCATGTCGGGCGATGTTCGACCGAGACATTTCAGTTGACCCTCAGTTTTCACCATTCCATCCTCGATGGTTGGAGTGTCGCCAGCTTTTTCACCGAGATACTTCGATACTACTGGTATCGAATGGGCATCAGGGGCGGGGCGGCGGGCGAAGATGTGCAGGCGCAATACAGGGATTTCGTATGGCTGGAAAGAGAATCCTTAGCCTCCAGCGCGGCACAAAGCTACTGGACGGACAAGCTCGACAATTTCGTCGTCAGCCGTTTGCCGCGTTGGAACTCAAACGGGAATAACGATAAAGATTCGCCGGTCGGCATCAAGGATATCGTCATGCCGTCGGATGTTTCGGAGGGTTTGAAGCGGCTTGCGAGGAAGGCGTCAGTGCCTCTCAAGAGCGTCCTACTGGCTGCGCATCTGAGGCTTCTCAGACTGCTCAGCGGTCAAACGGATGTACTGACAGGCGTCGTGTTTCACGGTCGCCCAGAAGTGGCCGGAGGAGAAGATGTGCTCGGCCTTTTTCTCAACATGCTTCCGTTTCGTATGAGCGTGGCGGGAGGAACGTGGGAGGAGTTGGTCAAACGCGCGTTTGAAACGGAAAGGGAGGCTATGCCCTTTCGCTATTACCCGGTTTCTTCGATACAAAAAAGTTCCGGCAGCGAAATGCTTTTTGAAACGACTTTCAGCTTCCTCAACTATCATGTCTACGAAAGGCTCGAAGGTCTGGAACAGTTGCAGATTGAAGATGTCGGCGGGTTCGGAAAAACAAACTTCAGCCTCACCGCCAACTTCAGCCTGCATTCCGTCACCTCTCAAGTGACTCTGGCATTGAACTATGATGTGAACGAGTTCGGCAAAGACCAGATCGACACCATCGGCGGCTACTACGAGGCGATGCTCGCCCACATGGCTGAGCATCATGGTCAACGGTATGACTCAGCATCATTGCTGTCGGAACGAGAGCAACATCAATTAATCTTTGAGTGGAACGACACAGCGGCTTCCTATCCGCGCGGGTGGTGTGTTCATGAACTATTCACGGCACAGGCGTTACTTACTCCCAACGCTATTGCTGTCAAACAGGAAAACACAGCCATCACCTACGGAGAGTTGAACCGCCGGGCTAATCAACTCGCTCATTATCTCCAAT
>CAXTRQ010000273.1:0-6596 GCA_964246705.1 uncultured Pyrinomonadaceae bacterium | reverse complement strand
TTTCGGCTAATGGTTTACGCGCGTACCTCTGTGCTATTTTGGACGAACGTTAGGGTTCTAAACCCCCTTATCGGACATATAGACGTCTAGGTGATATCTTGGATATCAGTATAGGTTCCGGCTTTATGATTCTCTTAAGCTGCCGGCGGGAGTTTATCTATGATCCTCTATGAGAGAGAGCAGCCGTTCTCTCCAAAAGTCGTGCCGCTGCCTTGCTTCGTTATTAGCTCCGACGAAGTCGCCCGTAACCGGGAAGAACCTCCGCGAAGGCTCCAGAGGCGCGAGGAGCTGTTGACTTACCTGGAAACATATCCGCTTCTCGACCGCGTCTACGTTTTCGAGGAGGACGAGGTGATTTACACCCTCTGCAAGCGGGAGGAGTTACGGCAGGAGCAGCATCGGAAGTTCGCTGAATCACTGACGGAGATCTACCGCCTACCACGGGTCGGCGCTCGTCACTGGGATGAATATGATCGTTATGCCGTTAACCTCAAGGCGGATGAACCGGTCCCCGCAGACGGGTTTACACTTTACCGCAACGGCATCGAAGTGGCCGAACATCTCCTTAGTCTCGAGCACGCGCTGGAGCTGGCCCGGGCTGATTCGGTCGCAGTCCTTGAAAAGATGAAGAGCGAGACGGAGGAGCGACTCAAGGAGACAGAGAACCTTTTAACCGTTTTGCAACGCGAGCGGTCAGCTCTCAACGACTGGAAAGACTATTTTGATCTGACTGAGAAGAATGACATTACGCATTAAATCATGTTTGAAGAAGCTGCCAAGATCCATTTTTTATCAAAGTGTAGCGTGGGCGGCGGCTCCCCGGGTGTAACGGGAAAGCTACACGGCATGGGCTGCCTGTTAACTGACAACCACGTCCTGACGGCGTGGCACGTTTGGCGTGAGATACAACAGAAATACGCCTGGCCCGTCGTCGTGAAATACGACGGCCTGTACAGGTGCGAACTTGTTTTCGAGCAGCGGGACGCCGACCTGCTTGTGCTTAAGGCGGTGGAAAAGAAAGTCGATGTCACATCGGCCCCGCCGAGCAGGTATCCGCGGCTTTCGGCCGGCACACCCTTCCTAGGGAAGACCGTCGGCTATCTCGCGTCACTCAGGATTCAAGAGCCTGATTATAAAGGAGACCACACGTATTTCTCGCCTTCATGTCTCTCGATGTTTATGAGAGACACGCCAGGAAGAGCGGTTCATGTTGCTTTGGCGGGCGGCTTGATTCAGAAGGGCTTTAGCGGCGGCCCCGTGTTCGAGGAGAACGGAGACGTACTGGGCGTGCTTATTCAATCGCTACGTTTTTCGCTCGACCCGAATAACCCGACTTTGTCCGTCGCAACTATGCCGATAATGAGTGTTCTGTTTCCTTACCGCGATGAAATAGCAGGCTCGTTGAGTTGAACTGATTAGCCGGCAGTAGCTCTACATTTCTTCGGACCCACAATATTCCACATGCTTTACGCTGAGAGAAATAGCTCGATAACAGTAATCCAAAGATTGGCGGGTAGTCAGGCGTCTCCTCTGGGGACGGGGTTCTTCGTCTCCTCCGGAGCGCACGTCTATTTGGTGACGTGCCGGCACGTGATAACACAGGCGGGCGGGCAGAGAATAATCGGGGATCAGAATACGGAGGCCGAACGTGGCCGGACGGCCATTAACCTGAAGTTAAAAGCCAAGGAGGGTAATGGCCTTCGCGATTACAGGCTGGAGCTGTCAGACGCTCGCGGCATCAGGCGGTGGCGCACTTTCCTGCGTGCGGAGAATGTCTGGGACGTAGCCGTCATCGAGCTCGATAGGGAGTCTTTATCACTGTTCGACATCCGCCCCTGGCGGACGGAGGAGTGGTTGCCCCTTGGCGCGAGTTTAATTCCCGGTGCCGAAGTCGTAGTGCTTACGTACCCGGAGAACTATGGCACGGAGCCTGCCCCTTACGACGCGCACATGGAAATTGACATCGAGGAGCACCAGATATCTGCCTCCGACAGGGCGGCGATTGCGACCAAGCCCCTTTACCACGGGGCCAGCGGCAGCCCGGTCTACAGAATGATAGGGAATGCTGCTGGCGGAACGGCGGATGCCGAAATGCGACTTCAGCTCGTCGGCGTATTCACAGGTGCTTTACCGCTTGAGAACCCGACGGCGGGGCATTTCCATTACATCGATACGGTGGGCGAAATCATGGCCGCGCGGCGTGATGCCCTCGACGAAAGCGGTGCTAATTTCAGGAGATGAGGGTATGCACAAGGCGTTGGCCGCGTACTGTCAAAAAGAATAAATGGTATATACGATTTATATCGTATCTACTGGGGGCATTTTAGAGCTTATCTTCTCCCGGCGCTTCCAGAGGACGCTATCAAGATCGTCCTCCTCCTCGCGGTAACCACTTCTTTGCGCATTGCGGCTGATCTCCTCGCCGAGCGCCTCGTTTCCGGAGAAGTCGTGAACCACGCTTCTCCGCTCTGGCTTGTGTCGACGTGGACGCGGTATAAATCTTCTTCAACGCGTCCTCTTCCTTCGCCGATTTTCTGTACTTCACGCCATGAATGCTATACCCGTTCCCACTCGAAGGGTCGGAACTCGGAAATCTTACGATAATCGTCGTCGTTAATGGTGTGTACGGTGATTCCATTGCGCGACGCGCTCATGGCGATCAGCGCGTCGTTGGTCATCCGCGCCCGTCCTACCTCCTCGTAGCCGTATTTCTCTCCGATGAGGGCCAAAACCTGACCGCTAGAGGTCCAGTCCGACTGAAGAGGGACAAGGAGCCTGCCCGCGCGCTCGAAATCCCTCTCCAGGTGCGACAGGAGCTTTTTCATCCTCCGGTCGCTCGCGCCTACCAAAAGCTCTTCCAGGACAACAGCGCTCAACCACAGGGGGTGATCTTGAGCCTCGCCCCCACGCGTGGCGCGCCGGGACGAGAGAATTGAGACGTTACCCTGTCGCAAGGCGGAGATGTAGACGGAGGTGTCGAAGAGGATCCCGGGCAAGATTAATCGGCCTCCAAGCGGCCGAACGCGTCGTGGATTTGGAGGCCTTCGCGCACAGCGGCCCGAAGAAACCGCTCGTGCGCGGCCGAGGCCCGGCGATTGCGCTCGTCCTCGTCAATCACGGAGTCAAGTGCGCGCTCGACGGCCTCGGTTTCTGTTCTAGCCCCCAAGACCTTCTGAGCTTTCTTGAGCTTCGTCTGGTCGAGGATCAGGTGCTTGTTCCGGCGCTGGCTTGTAGTGCTGCTCATGTGTCCCACCTCATGTACATGATATCAGTGTATATGTACATTAGCAAGATGAAGGCAAGTAGCAATCAATGTTGAAAGCCGGGGCATGCCGTAAGAGACGAACTCCCTTACGAGGTATTTTTAAGATACCTCACCATTTCGTAAGGTGCCTCCATTTCCGGCCTAAAACTCACCGAAAGCTTCACCCTCCTCTAACACTGGTGGTCCAGCTCAAAATATTCGATGGGGTCGCCCACGAATCCCTTACACCTGACGTACAGGTACAGCGCCAGAGGAGTCGGACAGCCTTCTACCATGATGGGCTTTTCGGCGTCGGGGTTTAGGGCCAACTCGTCGAGCACCTCCGGCAGGCTGAAGTGTGCCAGACCGAGTGAAGCCAGATGGTCCAACTCGCGGTGGAGGCGGTAGTATTCACCGATGCCGAATACATCCATGATGTTATGGAGTGTGAAGTAAGTCAGCACCGCCTGAATGGTCCCGCCGGGGGAGACTCTTTTGTCTATCTCCTCACAGAGCCGGTCTAAGAACTTGGCCTCCGTGGCCGTCAGTTGCGAGAGCAGGTTGACGAATATCAGGTTGCTATCGTCCCTGCAATCCTCGGTGCAGGAGGAAGCTAAGAGCCCCGCCCACATCTCCTGCACCTGATCCGAGTCGCTCCAAGAGCCATGATCGAGGATGGCCGAAACGAGGCGCGGGTGCGCCTGCATCCCTTCCACCCCGCGCGTCTCTTCCAGCTTATTTTTAGCCTTCTCGGCGATGCGGGCGGCGTGGTTCGCCCGCCAGTGGCTCACCCGGTCGCGCAGAAGGAGCCCGAACTCCTCGGCCGCGGGCAAACAGATGCGGCTGAGGAACGCCCCCGCCCCTTTCATGGTGGCCTCGACCGTTGTGTTAATGGCTTCCCCGACGGGTTTAATACCGAGGATGTCTAAGCTCTTCTGTTCTTTGTCACTCATGAGATTCTAAACGGCTTTTCAGAGCAATATTCTCTCGACCTAGCAAAGCATGATTTCATCAGAGGTTTGTTAGCGGTCATCAATCACGTCGCGTAATTCTTCTCCCGTAATCCGGGCATACTGCATCGAGTAAACAGCGTTCTTGTGCCCTAGCTGACGCTGCACCGCGGCGATGTTTCCAGTCTTCTCGATTATGTGCTTGCCCATAGCATGGCGCGCGGAGTGCGGAGTCTTCCCCTCTACCCCGGCAGTTTTACAGACCTCATCCCAAATCACGTTCACAGACCGGACACTCAGGCGCTCGCCCGCGCGCGGGTTCGTGTGCGGCGTTAAGAACAAGACGGGCGAGTGCCACTGCGCGGCATCCACCGCCCGCTCGTTCTCCAAATAGTCCTTAATCGCGTTGAGCCCCTCTTTACTGATTGAGTACGTGTGGGTGACGCCTCCCTTCTCTTCGACGCTCACCGTCCGCTTCTTCCAGTCGATGTCGCTGAGGTTAAGATTAGTGATGGCTGCCCGGCGCATCCCGGTTTCGATCAGGGTGTAGATGATCGCCCGGTTGCGAAAAGGGCGATAGCTTTTGTGCGCTGGTCGTTCCGCATTCCGGTAGCGGCTGCGGTCTTTCGAGCGACCGCCGATCTGTAAGGAGCAGGTCTGCCGCGTCGAGCAGCTTGCGTCGTTCCGAAGGCGTCAGCGCCCGCTCGATCTCCAACCCCGTCCCGACGGGCTGCAACCTGATCTTGGCGAGCGGGTCGCCGAGGGGGAACGGACGCAAGCGGTGAACCCACTTCGCGAAGGTCTTGAGGTGAGCCAGCATGCGATTGACGGTGCGGTCGTTCCACCGGCGCTGGCCGCCGCTCGCCTGCTCCCGCCTCAAATAACTCTGGTAGCTCTTCGACAGCCCGGGCGACCATGCAACGCGCTTGTCAGTTCCCTCCTCCCCCAGTAAATAATCCAAGAAGGTCTGGAGGTCGCGCTGCTGCACCTTCTGAGAAGAGGCGCTGGTTGTTACCTCGAAGCGAAAATACTGCTCCAGCCACCAACTAATAGCGTCAGGAGTCCCCGCCTCGAAGCGGATTAAGGCGTTTTGATTGTTTCCTGCAACGATTTGTGGGACTAGCGCGGTTTCTTTTCGGGGCATTTGAAAACACTCCATTTCAAAAGGCGGGCAGTTCGTTACCCGAAAGATACCTTTCGTTCATTCTTTCGTGCAGCGATTTGTCGAAACACCTCAGCAGGAGACTGTATTTTCAAAGATCACGTAGCGGTTAGCGCATCTGCCTCAAATAAGTATTCGTTCCACCTCGTCGAGAGTAATTTCATCAGATGTTCTGTCGTATAGCTTCGTCGTACGCGGCGACTCGTGGGCCGCGATGGCCTGTGCGTTCTCAATCGTCCCGCCGTTCTCCAGATAGGCCGTGATACCCGTCGCCCTGAAAGTGTGGCAACAGGTCGTGGCCGGAAGCCCCGCGTCTTCAGCGCGGCGCTTGATCATCCGCAACACGTCCTCGCGGTACATGGAACTGTCAGTTAGTTGACGGTGCTTGTTGATCGTTCTAAAGAGTGGGCTCTTCTTCTGCGCGGCGATACCTGCCACATCTAAGTAGGCGTCGAGGTAAGCCTCCGCATTATGGTGCGTCGGGACATTGTGGCGTTTACCGCCTTTCTCGTGTAACCGGAACCACCACCGCTTTCCGTTCTGGTAATAATCTTCGACCCTCATTCTAGTGACGGCACTCACCCTAGCGAACGAATAAACCATCACGCCGATCAGCGCCCGGTCGCGCAGGCCGGAGATGCTACTAATGTCGATTGAGTCGAGGAGTAGTCTCGCCTGCTCAGCTTTCAGCACCGGCGTCTTCCCGCGCTTCACCACGTGCTTCGGCCCGCGTACCGAGGCGGCAGGGTTTACCGGGATGATCTGGCCGATCACCATCCAGTCGAACATCATCCTGATGGCTGCCAGATGCTGCTTCACCGTCGGCGCGGAGCCGGAGTGCCCCTCGATATAGGCCGCGACATGCACCGGCTGGATGTCGTGAAGGCCGATCTCTCGACCGTCACACCAGCCGAAGAAAGGAACGAGCGCCCGCACGTAAGCCATCCGGGTGTTCTTGTTCCTGATGTTAGCGGTGAAGAACTCAATGAAGCGACGACTCGCTTGCTCCCCGGCGGCGGTGATGACCGCCGGCAGGAACTCAAGGCCGACACGGGACAGGCTGCGGGGTTCGACGCGGATGATTCGGGTACTCACGGGTGGCTCAATCCCACTTCTGGAATGGCGTCTCATAACGTCCTTTATGATACATCAATTTACCAAATGTGTATCAGTCTGATTTTCTAGTTAATTGAAGCATGGACATAAATCATAAGTGAATTCGCCACCTGGCTAACTCTAT
>CAXTRQ010000272.1:3581-6619 GCA_964246705.1 uncultured Pyrinomonadaceae bacterium | reverse complement strand
TGCGCGCGAACTCGGACGACGCGGTTTGAACACGGTCGTCGTCGAGCGCGGCGCTGCCGGACAGGAAGCTTCACACGCCGCCGCAGGGATGCTCGCGCCGCAATCCGAAGCCGACGAAGACAATCCCTTTTTCCGACTCCAATGCGCCAGCCGCGACCTCTACCCGGCCTTCGCCCAAACGCTATTGGAAGAGACTGGCTACGACATCGAGCTTGACTGCGCGGGCACTCTCTATCTTGCCTTCACGGAAGAGGACGAGGCCGAGTTGGAACGGCGGCTGGCGTGGCAAAAGCGCGCGGGTCTCGGCGTCGAGCGTCTGACCTTTGAGGACGCGCTCGCGCTTGAGCCTTTGCTTTCACCGCACATTCGTTTTGCGCTTCTCTTTCCGCAGGATTGGCAGGTGGAAAATCGTCGCCTCGTCGGCGCGCTCGTCGCGTCGGCGAAAGCTCGCGGCGTCCGCATCTGGGAGAACGCCCCGGCGACGGCTCTGCACGTCGAACGGGAGCGCATCGTCGGCGTTAAAGTCTTGAACGGTTACCTGAGCGCGGGCGCGGTGGTGCTGGCGGCGGGCGCGTGGAGTTCGCGTATTCCTTTCGCGGCCAACGGCGGAGAAAAATTTCTTCTGGCGAAGCCGACGCCGCACGAGCACCCGCGCGTCGAACCCGTGCGCGGGCAGATGCTCTGTTTCAATCCGCGCGGCATAGTGATGCAAGTGCTGCGTCAGGGCCACGTCGTCTACACGCGGCGCGGCTACATCGTACCGCGCCGCGACGGGCGCATTCTCGCCGGTTCGACAACCGAGCGCGTCGGCTTTCAAAAACTGGTGACCGCCGGAGGGATGCAAACCATTCTGACAAACGCGCTCGAAATCTCGCCCGCGCTCGCCGAACTCGAACTGCGAGAGACGTGGGTTGGCTTGCGTCCGTGCGCGGACGACGAGTGGCCTGTCATCGGCGCATCAGTGGAAGTGAGCGGTCTGTTTTATGCGACCGGGCACTACCGCAACGGCATTCTTCTTGCACCTCTCACGGGAGAGTTGATTGCCGGAATGATGACGGGTGGGGCGGCTCATGATGCGTCGCACAATCTGCCTGCGCCGCTTGAGTCACACATGCTCGAAGCATTCTCTCCCGCACGCTTTCAACGCACGTTCACAGGGTCGCACGGAGAATGGTTAAGACGATGAAAAGGTTTTGGGTCAAAGCTTTTGCTTTCACGATAGGAGTCGCGCTGTGTCTACTTAGCGCAGGCGTTGGAGGACGTGCGTCGGCGCAGGCGCGACCGCAACGCGCGATTGCCGACGACACGTCGAAACTCACAGGCGCACATGCGGTCGCGCTCTATGAAGAGGCCGCCGGTTATGCGCGCAAAAAGTTTGACGATTTGGCGAAAACGAACGTCCCTTATAACGAGACGTTGAAGCAGAAGATTATTCAGGAGCAACGCGAACTAGCTCTGCGCAACGCCGCGCAACTCGCCGCGCTCGGCCCCTTGCGCGGCACGGACATCTATTATCTGGGGATGCTCTACGTGCTCGCCGAAAAGTCTGAAGGTGCGCTCGACGCTATGCGCCGCTTCCTCTCCGAAGAGGTGACGGCCTCAGACGACATGAAGCAGAACGCGCGGAGCGTGTTAGTCCAACAGGCCGTCAAGCTGAATCTTTTGCCCGAAGCTGAAAAGGGCTTGAACGATTACGCGAGCCATACGCCGCAATCCGCCTCGACGCGCTATCGGCTGGAGACGCTCGTCGCCATTCCCTATCATCGCAAGAAACAGTTTGCACAGGCCGCCGGGCACGCCCGCGCCGCCTACAATGCCGTCCTCGAACTCACGCAGGGAAAGACGCTCGACCGCGCTCAGCGCGATTCGCTGCTCTACGGTTCAGCGTCGGTTCTGGCCGAATCTTTGCTCAAAGCCGACAAGCGCGACGAGGCCATCGCCGTGCTGCAAGAGGTGCGCCGTCTTGCGCTCGCCTTTCCTTCCGCCAGCCTCTACGGCAAGACGACCGAGATGCTCGTAGATTTCGGCGAGCCGATTTCGCCGCTCCGTATTCCGGCGAGCGCGCCGCCGCCCGCCGCAAACAAAGCTGCCCAGCCGCCGGAGATTAGCGTCAACGAATGGATTGACCAGACGCCCTTCAAACTTGCAGACCTGCGCGGGCGCGTCGTCCTGCTCGACTTTTGGGCGACGTGGTGCGGCCCTTGTCGCATCACCATCCCGAAGCTGAATGCGCTCTACCGGAAATATAAAGATCGCGGGCTGGTCATCGTCGGCTTGACGAACTACTTCGGCAACGCGGAAGGCCAGAGCATGACGCCGCCACAAGAGTTGACCTATCTGCGGCAGTTCAAAAAGCGCAACAACGTCGCCTACGGCTTCGGCGTCACAGACAACCAGATCAACATGACCAACTACGGCGTCTCGGCGCTCCCGACCGCCATCCTCATTGACCGTCACGGCGCGGTGCGCCTCATCACCGTCAGCGCCAGCGTCATCGAAACTGAAACGCTCGACGCGATGGTGCGAAAGCTGATTGAAGAGGAATAAGAGCAGTTGAAATTTTAAAGGTCAAAATTCAAAGCTCAGAGTTAAAGACAAGAGCTTTACTTTCAACTTTCAACTTTCAATGATGAGATCATTTATCTATCGCGCACATATCTGGTTGGGTTTAATCGTCTCGGTTCCTGTGCTGGCGTGGGCTTCGAGCGGGCTGCTGTATGCGTGGCCGAACGCGGTCGAGGGCGGGACGATTGAGACGATTGATGCGGCGCGCGTCCAAGTATCTGCGCCGGAAGCGTTGCGACGCGCCAACGAATTCGCGGGCAGAGAATTGCCGACCACCGCGCTGACGCTCCTTGTGCGCGATGGGCGGCTGGTCTATCAGGCCGTCGGGGGCATGGGCGCAGACTCGCTCCTGATTGACGCGGAGACCGGCGCAGTCTCCACAACGCCGCCGCCCGGCGTGCTCACGCGCTACTTCCGGCAGGCGCACTTTTATTACTTCGCGGGGTCTTGGCAAGTGCCGCTGCTCATCGCGG
>CAXTRQ010000272.1:0-3560 GCA_964246705.1 uncultured Pyrinomonadaceae bacterium | reverse complement strand
CGCTTCCGGCATCTATCTCAACTTGAGCCTCTGGCGTCGAAGGAAAAAATGAGACTGACATCTCAACCCGTCAATCAGTTCTTCCGGCGCGCGGGGGCGGCAATTTACTCGAATTTAAGGTAAGATTATCAGGTTATGGAAGGCGCAAATATTTATACCATTCTGATTTCGTTCGTCGGCGGGCTGTTCTCGTTTCTCAGCCCGTGCGTGCTGCCGCTCGTGCCCGGTTACATTTCTCTGATTTCTGGCGTCAGTATTGACCACCTGAAGGGCGAGGGCGGGTCGCAGGCTGCGGCACGGCGCGCGGTCGTCTTAAACTCGCTGGCTTTCAATGCCGGTCTGTCGCTCGTCTTTATGACGCTCGGCGTGCTGGCCGGAGCGGTCGGCAGAGCCATTCTGAACGACTGGCGTCTGAGAGTCTTGGGCGGCGGCGTCATCATCGGCTTCGGTCTTCAGTTGATGGGCGTCTTAAAGATCGGCGCGCTCTATCGAGACACGCGCAAGTTCTCGGACGAAAAACCGCGCGGCGCGCTCGGTTCGCTCATGCTGGGGATGGCCTTCGCCGCCGGATGGACGCCGTGCATCGGCCCGATTCTCGGCGGGATTATGGGGCTGGCGGCGACGAGCGGCGGCTGGCAGAGCGGACTCATCCTCTCAACCTTCTACACGCTCGGCCTCGCCGTGCCTTTTCTCATCACGGCGCTCGGCATCAACCAATTCTTGGGTTTCTACGCGCGCTTCCGTCGCCATCTGCACAAGGTCGAAGTCGTCTCCGGCGTGCTGCTCATCGCCATCGGATTGATGATCGCCTCGAACTCTCTGACGTGGATTGCGAACCGCGCGGGCAACATGCCGACGCTTGAGAAGTGGGTCAGTTCTTTAACGAAGAGGCCGGATGAGGGGACGGCTGTTCCGGCGTCGAACACGAACGCCGCAACTTTCGCCGCCGCGCCCGAAGCCGCATTTCAGACGCTCGAAGGCAAGTCCTTTAGCTTGACCGAACTGCGCGGGCGCGTCGTCGTCCTGAATTTTTGGGCGACGTGGTGTGCGCCCTGCCGCGCAGAGATTCCTGAGTTCAACGCCATGCAGCGAGAGTATGAAGCGAAGGGCTTGACCATTGTCGGCGTCTCTTCGCACGACGCGGCGGACGCCGTTAAAGATTTTCAGAAGGACAACCCGCAGCACTACACCGTCCTGACGAGCGGCGAGGATGCCCCCGATAAGTTCGGCACAGGGCCGGGTCGCCCCGTGACCTTCATCATTGACCGCGAGGGGCGCATCCGCAAGACCATCTTCGGCAGCACTGACCGCGCCGGATTTGAAGCCGCCATCAAGCCCGTGCTCGATGAAGCGCCGGGTGTACCTACCGCTGCCAAAAGCGACGATTGAACTTTGCTCTCAAAACAACGGGCGATCATTCGATTGTCCCACTTTCATCAAACGATGCTCGCCGTGCTTGGCTTGCGCGACGGCGGTCACAGTAATTGCGCCTCTTTCGATTCATAGGAGCTAAACTTTCATGTCTCAGCTACGCACTCTCGCCAACGCTCTCATGCTCTCCGCCTTCCTGCTCGCGCCTGCCGTCCACATCGTCCGCGCGCAGGGCGGGCACGAATACGCGCCGATTCTTGAGCAGAAGCTCAATTACAAAGATTGGACGTTTAAGACTTTGACGACGGGAGCAAGCGTCAATCTGCGCGAATGGTCGAAGGGCAAGAAGCTCGTGATGGTCGTCTATTTCGCTCCGTGGTGCGGCAACTGGAAGATGGAATCACCCATCGTCGCCAAGCTTTACGACAAGTACAAAAAGGACGGCTTCGAGGTCGTGGCCGTCAGCGAGTATGGAACGCAGGAACAGATTCGCGATCACTTCGGCTCACAGGGCGCGCCTTATCCCGTCGTCATCGAATCGGAAACAGGCGACGCGCGAGATAAGACCACACACTACGGCTACCGTCAGGCGTCGGGCGATACGCGCCGCTGGGGTTCGCCCTTCAACGTCTTTCTCGACCCTTCGAGGTTGAACAAAGAGGGCGACGTTTTGACCGAGAAGGCTTTTGTCGGCGGCGGCGAACTGATTGAAAAAGACGCCGAGCAGTTTATCCGTGAGCGTCTCGGACTGCCCGCCCAAAACTCTGCCGAACCCACCAAACAAAATCCTTAAAAGCGGCGCGCGCCCAATGCGTGCGGCGAACTAAAGAGAACGGAGAAATTAAAAATCTCTCAGTCACTTCCGTGCTCTGCGGTGTC
Organism: uncultured Pyrinomonadaceae bacterium; assembly: GCA_964246705.1. Lineage (GTDB taxonomy): Bacteria > Acidobacteriota > Blastocatellia > Pyrinomonadales > Pyrinomonadaceae > DASZCR01. The sequence goes on along the minus strand of CAXTRQ010000272.1, from coordinate 1,310 downwards.
TGCGGCGGTGAATTGTGTGGCAAAGATTTAAGAATGAATCCGCTTCTGGCGCGCGACGCGCGGCTGCTGGTATCATAGTCTGTTTTGCGGCATTCAAAATTCTCCGCTGATGAGAGACACACATGAGACTTCGCCTGCTCTATCACGGCCACTGCTTCGACGGGGTCGCCTCCGCCGCTGTCTTCACACGTTTTTATCGCTCGCAGGTCAACGCCGAGGCCGCTGTCGAATACAGTTCGCTCCTGCATCGTCCCGGCGCGCTCTTTGACGAGACGATGTTCGACGGCGACGAGAACGCCATCGTTGATTTTAAATATTCGCCTTCCGTGCGGCTTACGTGGTGGTTCGACCACCATCAGTCGGCCTTCCTCTCAACTGAAGACGAAGCCCACTTCAAGGCCGACACTTCGGGGCGGAAGTTCTGGAACCCGGACAGCAAATCCTGCACGGAGTTTATCGCCGAAGTCGCGCGCACGCGCTTCTCGTTCCACGACCCGACGCTCGACCCGCTCGTTCACTGGGCGCACATTATTGACGGCGCGCTCTACGATTCGCCCGCGCAGGTCGTCGAACTAGCCGCGCCCGCGCTGCAACTGATGCAGGTTATCGAAAGCGTGCCGGAAGAGGATTTCATCGAATGGATTATCGGTGAACTGACACGCCGCCCGCTCGACGAAGTGGCGAGCGCCGATGAAGTTCAGCGTCGCTTTCGTCCGATTCTCGACGGCCACCGCGAAATGATTGAATTGATTCGTCGTAAATCCACCTATGCGCGCGGCGTGGTCAACTTCGATCTCGCCGACGAAAATATCGAGGGCTTCAACAAATTCATTCCTTACTACCTGCATCCTGAGACGACCTATTCGGTGGCGGTCACGCGTGGCAGCCACCGCACCAAAATCTCCGTCGGCTCGAATCCTTTCAGCCCGCGCCCGCGTCGCCACAACATCGCCTCGATTTGCGAACGCTACGGCGGCGGCGGACACGCCGTCGTCGGCGCAGTCTCGCTCGCGCCCGACGAAGTCGAACGCGCACGCGAGGCGGCGCGTGAAATCGTCGCGGAACTTTCCGAAGGCTTCGAGTAAGAGTTTGAAAAGGTTTTCGATTGTGAGCCACCGACGCCCAAGCGTAGAGATTGAAGATTTGAAACCTCAAATCTTCAACTGCTCAACTTTTATGCTTCTTGGCGTCTTGGCGTGAAATAAAGTTTCGCGCCAAGACGCTAAGAAGACGGCGGGGTTTAAACTGTGGGAGGTTGAGCGCAACGGCAGTCCGGCTAACGCGTCATCAGTTGTTCGAGTTCTTCCGGC
>CAXTRQ010000271.1:0-6625 GCA_964246705.1 uncultured Pyrinomonadaceae bacterium | reverse complement strand
CCCGGTCGCCGTCTGCAACTCGCGCTCAGCCTTCTCCCACGCCTGTAAGTCAATCCGCTTCGTCACGTCGTACATCTGCTCGTTTATCCAGACGTAGCAGTTCTTGCACCTCACGCAGACCTTGACCGGCAAACTCTCCACGCCGACCAAGCCGCTCTCCGCCCGGACGCATGAAGGGCAACATGATTTCGACGTACCCGGCGTGACGGAAATGACTGCCGCCGCATCCTTTGCAGGTGAAAAAGAAGATGTCGTCGCCGGGCGGCTTCGGTGTCACACGCTCGACGAATCCGGCGTTACCGTGGTGAGATAGATCAAGGCTTACCGTAATCAGATAAATAATATGGACGACCACTAACCGAGAATCAGGCGCGAGCCAGCTACGATGATTATGTCCTTCATTGTCACCTCCTTCTTCTTCAGGCGCTCTCCCGCCCGCGCTTTGAGCTGAAGGATACGTGGGATAATCATGTCGACGTGTCTGAAGATGCCTCCGGTCACATTATAAATCTGAGCGATTACTTCGTCCGTCGCCTCCGCACCCAGAGCCCGCACTACAATTGCTTTTACCTCGGTAATTTTTAACTCCGGTAACACATAGTGTAGAGCGACTCGCGAGGATAGTTGTGCACGGACCCCTTCCGTAAGGGATAGTTGTGCACGGTAACGCTATATATGAAAGGGCGCCCCGCGAGTGGTAGCTTGGAGCTGCTTGACGACTCTCAAGTTTCCACCGGAAGGAGTGCCCATGCAGAAGATACTCTACCTCGGGATGGATGTGCATCAAGCGACGACTGTCATCGTCGTCCTCAACGCCGAGGGCAAGACCACCTCGGAAGCCATCGTTGAGACCAAGACCGAGACACTCAGGGGTTTCGTCCGCGGCCTGCGCGGCCGACTCCATGTCACGTTTGAAGAAGGCGCGCAGGCCACCTGGCTCTACGATCTGCTCCGACCCCATGTGACCGAAGTCCTAGTCTGCAACCCGCGCCACAACAAGTTGCTCGCCGTCGGCAACAAGAGCGACCGGATCGACGCCCTGAAGCTGGCGCAACTCCTGAGAGCCGGCCTCCTCAAGCCGGTCTATCACGGCGAGCGCGGGACACGTGCCCTAAAGGAGATGGTCAGGAGCTATGAATGCTTAGTCGCGGATACGACGCGGGTGATGAATCGCCTCAAGGCCATCTATCGTGCGCGGGGCATCGCGTGCGCCGGTCACGACGTGTATCGCGCAGACCGGCAGGCACAGTGGCTTCAGAAGTTGACCGAGCGCGGGGTGCGGCTGCGGGCCGAAGTGTTGTACCGGCAACTGACGGCGCTGCGGGAACTGCGCGCCGAAGCCAAGCGGGCGATGCTGGCGGAGAGCGGCCGGCACGGCGCGCAGAAGCTGCTGGCCGGGGTGCCGAAGCTGGGCGCGGTGCGGGTCGCACAGATCATGGCTTCGGTCGACACTCCGCACCGCTTCCGGAGTAAGCGGCAGTTCTGGGCCTACTGCGGGCTGGCGGTCGTAACGAGGGCGAGCGCCGAATACCGGGTCGAGGGTGGCCGAGTGAAGAAGGCGACGCAGGCTCAGGCGACGCGCGGCCTCGACCACAACTATAACCGCCGCCTGAAGAGCGTCTTCAAGTCGGCGGCGCAAAGCGCCTGTGCCGCCGAGCCGTTCAGTCAGCAGTATGCGGCGCTGCTCGCCAAAGGCATCAACCCCGCGCTGGCGCGACTGACCGTGACGCGGAAGCTGGCCGCCATCACGCTGGCGCTCTGGAAGCGCGGCGAGCCGTTCGACTCTGTGCGTGCGATGCATCGAGCGGCCTAAGCGACGAGCGAGAGCGGAGTCGGCGGCGAGCCGTGCCTCGAAGTAAGCAGTCGGGGCGGCGCCGGTGGGGTCTTTGTTCACATCCGAGAGACGATAAAGGTTCGCGCGAGAGTATCAAGCTGAATAGTGTCGCGGCGCGTCATGAGCACGAGCGTCAAAGACCACCAGTAACTGTATGCCCCCGCGGATGACCGGAGAGAGCCATAGACCGCAGGCGCTTTGGGCCTGAAGTCTCAGATAGAACTATGGTCGCCACGCTCGCGCGGACGATCCTGTGGGCTTGAGCAGTCTCGTGAAGGATGTGAAAGAGAGCCGGCGGCGAAGCGTGCAACGTGAGCGGGTCGGAGTTCGCTCCGGGCAAAGGGGCTAGCCGCCAAGCGGGACACCATCTAGCGGCGGCTGGGATGGAAGAACTTTGTGCTTGACCGCCCTTTCATAGAACTATTCAGCTATTCGCAGCGTTTTCTTAGACTTAGCGGTGCTCCTTGGCAAGCTCCTGCGAGCGCAGAGAGGACTCCCTTCCCCTGCTTTCTCATCGTCGAGAGGTAGCCTCGAATGCGGCAGAACCTCCGCGCAGCTCCTTCAGAGCGGAAGCACCCCGAGGTCTTCTGCTGCAACTTCACCATCCGCAGGTCTCGCTCCGCCTGATTGTTGTCGAAAGGAACTCGGAAGTCCGTCAAGAAGAGTAGCACTTCTTCCTTTCTTCTCTCCAACCTCAATAGCAGATTGCGCGCCTGCTTCTTGACCTGCTCCGGCAACTGGGGTGGCAGCTGTGCCGGAAGCCCCTCGGTCACTAGCCGGTCGTAGCTTTGCGTCAGTGATCTGAGTTCCTCCTCGGCGAGTCGCTTCCCGCCCTCTCCACTGACTCGCTCAACTTCGCCCTTCATCTCCAACAGCAGTTCTTTGAGCGGAGCGACCCACGCCTTCGTCTCTGCTGAGAGTTCTACGAAGTAGGTCAACTCCCGCAACAGATGCACTCCGCACAGCGCGTGACGACAGTGCGTGTAGTGCTTGTAGGCGAGCCGCCCGTCGTGGACGCACGTCCCGCGATAGCGCGCCACGACATTGATCTCGTCCATGGCTGTCTGTCCGCGGTGAGCAGCCGCTGCATAGTGCGTGAGGTGTGCAGTACTCGCCACATGCACGTACCCGAGCCGCTTGTTGATCCGAAGCCCCGTCTCGTCGGCATGAATGACTGAAGAGCGTCTGAGTTTCTGCTTGATCTTCAACTCGGTCTCGACCAGCCCAGAGGCGCACTCCCTGACGATGTTAGCGACTGTCCCGGCACAAAGCCGGCAGCCGAAGAGGTCACGCATGGCCTCGCTCGTTCTCTGGTACGGCAGCAGTTGATATTGCTGGAGGTAGAGTACCCGAGCCTTTACTCCCGACCCGTACTGCACGCCCGAGCGAACGCTGCCCGCGAACTCCCCTCGCGTTACCTTCCCGCAAGCCGAACAGCGCAGCAGCGCGAGCCGGTGTTCTGTCACCTTGAGGCGTGCTGGCACGACCTCCCAGACTTGCTGCCGGAGGTGGCGCGCGACCTGTCCCTCGACGAGTGCAGAGTGGCAATGGCGACACTCATGCGGCCGGTGCTCGACCACCCGATTGGGGCGTGCCGCGAGTTGCAGCGTCGAGCCGCAATGTCCCGCCTGCCCGCCTAGTCGTCTGCCCGAGGGGCGACGCAGACTCTTGGTCCGCTTCGCCCAGGGTGGGTCAGTTGAGGGCGGACGACTGGTGTTGTGCGAGTCCTTGGCAACGAGCGCCTCCAACTCCGCGTTCCTGCGCCCAAGTTGAAAGTTACGGTGATGCAGTTGGCTGACCTCGGCCTGTAGCTTCTCGATCCGTGACTTGAGCCGAACGATGTGCTCGGATAAGGCGTCAATGGTGCGTTGCTGTTGAGCAGGCTCTGGCGGCCCAGAGAGAGCCTGCCGACCGAAGGCTTTCTCGAACAAGTGAAAGAGGGCGTGCGGCCCGCGCAGATAGGCTTGATAAATCTGCCAGTGCATGGAATCGGCTAACTTCCGGGACATCACACACCCTCATCGAGGAGAAAAACGGAGGCATCAAGAGAGGAAGTGCTATAGTGCAGACAAATGACGCCCTTGTCTCGCCGAAATCACCTTTCTTTGCTTGCCTTTACCCGATAGCTGAATAGAAACCGTGCACGGACCCCTTCCGTAAGGTTGTTTTTGCAGAATAGGCCACGCTCCTGACGTATTACTGAGGGACCGCCTATTCAATGATGGCAATCAATTAATGGAAATCAATTACATGAGGGTAGCGATGCTTTGGGTGCTACGGCATGTTAAGTTTCGCTGTTGACACACGGAATATATGACTGCTTCGGATGACTGTCAAATGATTTTGGCGGAAACTCTCGATGGTTTTAGACCGCGCGCAAACTTTCGTTGAACCGGAGCGGAATCGGCGGGTCTGCCACACGCAAGAACCGGCTGCTTGAGACAACGCTTAGCGCCCGTTGGTTCCGGTGCCAGTAGATAGGTGTCAGGCTTACCATTTCTGAATTCTCCCACGACAGGATTACCCACTGTCAGCACTTGAGGACTGCTCCCGTCCGAACCGCTTCGCCCAAGAACGGTCTGTTGTGTAGCACTCCTCAGAGGAGAAGCAGCGCTGTGCGCGCAGAGTAGAAGCAGCATGAAGAGGAAGACGCGCCGCCTGAGTAACCCGGCACAGTTAAAGAAAAAGATGCGAGAGCCAAGAACGACTTGTCGAGATGATGTTTTAGATTTGTCCATCAAGCACCGTCCTTAGTCCAAGAAATTTCAACTGTCAGAGGGCGACGAAATCTTGCCACTGAGTTTGAAACTCCGCCGCGAGCATCTCACCAATTTCATAAAACCTCTTAAGCGCGCCGTCGGAAGCTTTAACCGTGCAGTCATCTAATCGCGCCCGGAGGTAGCTTGGAGACGTAGGCGCTGATGTTGGAGCGCAGGCTTCCCCACTTGTGGCCGGTCGCACCCAAGTCCCGGCGTCGAACGCACGCGCCTGTTCGACGTTAGAGCCAAGCTCGACGGTCTCGCTCGTAGCCATGTCTTTTTACCTTTGGGACGGTGAAGTTATAAAGAGACGGCTGCCCGAAAGGCCGGAAGGCTGCTGTCGGCGTACACGCGCGGGACGGGAGCGTGCTCGCCGCATGCGGGTCAATTTCGCGCGCAGGTTATCACCAAAGACAGACGGGCATAACCAACTCATTCCGGCTCATTCGTCTGGCGCTCCGACTACGATATAAGCTCCGGCCAACGTGGCGGGCGATTAATGCCAGATTGAATGCCTTACCGTTGTTCTGCTATGAAAGTGTCCGTTTCTTCGACAATCCAACTTCTACCACAGCCTCTGCTCTATTCTTCTTTCAAAAGTGATAAGCGGCAGGTAATGAAAATGTGTTAGCGCCAAGTAGTAATGGGTTCTTCCGCACATTTGATGAAAGCAATGTAGTTTTCTCTGACTTCCACCAATTCGCCCTTTATTATGTGGCGTGCAGCACTCGCGCTCGCAGCAAGTCGAAGTTGGCTCGCCCATACATCTGCCGCTTGATCAGCTTGAGCCGATTGACTTGCCCTTCAACCTGCCCGTTGCTCCACTCATATGAGATCGCTGCTTTAACTGCCGCCATGTCCCCCCGCAGACCTCTCACAAAGCTCTCGAACTCTGCTAGACCGCTCTTTAGTCCCTTCGCTAGCCAACCCTCTAACTCATCTGCCTGACGCTGCCTGACCATCCGGTTGAACGCGTGCGCCAACTCCCGTGCTTGCTCCAACTCCGGGCACAACTGACACAGCTTGGTGACAAACTCTTGCTCTTAATCCTCTAACTGCTCATCTTTCTTCAACAGCATCCACATCGCTTGACGTGATGAGGGTCGAGTCATCGTGCGCGGCTCGTTGCTCTCCAACCCACGTCCGTAGCGCAGGTGCAATGGCAGTTGTGCCCGCCAGCGTGAAACGTGGTAGCGCACGATCTCGCTCGAACCGCTGAAGCCTTGCAGGTGCAGGTGCCCGCCATAGTTGCCGCGCATTGTGCCATCCTGCGGCCTATCGCTTCTTCAAGTAAGGCATGAATTTATCAAGGATGCTGTGACGCTGCGCCGTGCCGCGCTCGGGAAAATCTCCGGCACGCGCCCACCGAAGGATCGTTCGAGTGCAGACACCAACAGTCTTGGCGACGATGCGCACCGCTACGCTGCGACGGCGCAACTCCATCGCTTCGGTATAGCAAGCGAGCCGCTTTTCACGTCGTTGTGCGCTCTCCAGTTGAGGACGGGTGAGCCGAGCGGTGGCACTCTGATCTTGATTGAGAACTTCTATCGGAGCAGCAGGCTGCCGCATCACCTCTTGCGCGGCCTGACGGACAAAGCGGTGCTGGCGATTGACGAGACGTTCAAGCGTCTCGCCGAGGTTTTTGAGCAGGTGGAAGCGGTCAGCGATCTGCATCGCCTGTGGCGCGCCATCTCGTGCACCCTCGGCATAAGCTGACGCTCGATCTCGACTAATGATCTCGACGCCGGGGTGTGAATTAAGCCACGCCGAGAACGTCTCAGCTTGACGATCAGGTAGCAGCTCAATCCGGCAATGGCGTTCCAAATCAACCAGCATAGTTCCGTAGCGCAGTCCTCTGGAAAAGACCCAGTCATCAACGCCAAGCACGCGCGGGGTCGAGTGCGCAGCCAGAGGCACTTGCCGAAGGCACCGCAACAGCGTGTCGGGACTGAGGCTCAAGTCCCAACGCCGAGATGATCTGAATCTTCCCCCGTTTAGTGGATAGAGAGATAAGCTTCTCATCGAGCTTCAC
>CAXTRQ010000270.1:275-6626 GCA_964246705.1 uncultured Pyrinomonadaceae bacterium | reverse complement strand
TCTTGGACTCAGCGGTGCAGTATCATGACTGAGGCCAGGTGAGGAAGTGTTGCCGTTTGAATCAGTTCGGGTCAGATGTCGGAGTCGGGTTATTGTCTACATAACATATCTTTTGTCCAATTGACCCTAATGAAGGTGACTCCAAGCGTTATGCCAATATAAGGACGCGCGCACACTGCTCTTTTTCACTATGCGCTATCCGGCGAAGAATAGATGATGCCGTTCAAGCCCCCCATCTGATGGAACTCATTCACACAGTTCACGCGCTGTTCGGTTGGTGCTCTACTTTGCGCTCAACTCTTCGCCCGGCACTTTCATACCCCGGAGCGGTCATCTGCGTAACAATAGCGATGAGTTGCCCGCTGACGGCTTCCGCCCAGTCACAATTTGACGTCTGGGATACGGATACGGGGCTGCCCCAGAACTCCGTCCAGGCCATCCTACAGACTCGCGACGGGTACCTCTGGTTCACCACCTTCGATGGGTTAGTCCGCTTCGACGGCGCGCAGTTCACCGTCTTCAACTCGGGGAATTCGCCGGGACTGAAGAGTAATCGCTTCACCGTCCTCTGCGAAGACCGGGATGGCGTCCTCTGGGCCGGCACGGAAGACGCCGGGTTGGCGCGATACGCGGACGGAGTCTTTACCGGCTACGCCGTCGCGGACGGGCTGCCCGCCAACCGGGTGCTGCAAATTCAGAACGACCCCGGCCCGCGCGGTCATCTGCTGGTCAGGACGAGCGCGGGCATCATTCGCTGGCCGGAGAAAGAGCCGCTCCCAACCCACACGTATGAAGACGACCCCCTGACGCGCTTTAGATACGTAGACCGGGACGGCGTCGTCTGGTCATACGGGGGCTCCAACCTGCACAAGACTGAAGACGGCGTCGAGACCGTCTACACCACCGCGGACGGCCTGACGAGCGCGCGCATCACTTCGCTTTTCGGTGCTCGGGAAGGGAGTCTGTGGATCGCCACTAGGGACGCCGGTGTGCAGCGGTTGAAGGACGGAGTGTTCAGGACTTACACTAAGCGGGACGGACTGCCCGACTGGGTACAAACTTTTTATGAAGACCGCGGCGGTCATCTTTGGATGGGCACCGCCGACGAGGGACTGGTTCGACTAAGTCATGCCCACGATGACGGTCGTTATAATGCGGCCGCGACGGGCGAGAGGGTCAGCCGCTACACAACGGCGCAGGGTCTCTCCGGCAATTCGATCAGGTCCATCTACGAAGACTCCGAGGGGAGCCTCTGGGTTGGAACCGCCGCCAGCGGCCTGAATCGCCTGCGCCGGCAGATCATCACGACGTATACACAACGCGACGGTCTAGGCTCGGATAACGTCTATCCCATCTACCAGGACCGTGCCGGCAATGTCTGGATGGGCACTTGGCCCCGCGGCCTGTCCGTCTATCGAGACGGAAAGTTCACCCACTACACCCGAGAGGATGGTCTGCCGGTCGGCAACCTGGTGACCGCCTTGGCCGAAGACCGTGAAGGGCGTTTGTGGGTCGGCGGGTACTCCGGGGCCTGCTGGTTCGAAGACGGGAAATTCAACGCCTTCCCACAGAAGCTGGCGCTTCAGGGCGGCGGGATCACCGCGATTCTTCAAGATCGCGCGGGCGGCTTCTGGTTCGGTACCGAGGCGGCCGGACTTTACAGATTTAGTAACGGCGCGTTATCGCAGTTGACGACGAGGGACGGGCTGCCCAGCAACAACCTGCACGCCATCATCGAAGACCGGGATGGCAACATCTGGGTCGGGACCTATGGCGGCCTGGTGAAATTCGCGGGCGACTCGTTCACCGTCCTGACCACGAAAGACGGGCTGGCCGGTGACCGCGTCCGCTCTCTCGACGAGGACGGCGACGGAGCCATCTGGATCGGCACGTATGACAGCGGCTTGAGCCGCTACAAAGACGGCCGGATGACCAGCTTCACGCCCCGCGAAGGGCTTTTCAACGGCGGCGTGTTTCAAATCCTTGAGGACGGCCGTGATAATTTGTGGCTCACCTGCAACCTCGGCATCTACCGTGTGAGCAGGCGTGAGTTGAATGACTTCGCCGAGGGCAAGGTTCGGACGATCACCTCCGTCCCCTACGGTAAGCCTGACGGGATGCTCAACGTCGAGTGCAACGGCGGGACGCAACCGGCAGGCATCAGGGCGCGGGACGGCAGGTTATGGTTCCCGACGCAGGCGGGCGTGGCGGTGGTCGATCCGGGGGCCGTGATGACCAACTCCGCGCCGCCGCCCGTGGTCATCGAATCCGCGCTCGTTGACCGCGAAGCGAAAGACCTGCGCCGGCCTTTGCGGATCGAGCCGGGACAGACGCAACTTGAAATTCATTACACGGGCCTGAGTTTTATCAAACCCGAGCGGGTCAGATTCAGGTACAGGCTGGCGGGAGTGGATCGGGATTGGGTGGAGGCTGGGGACCGGCGGACGGCCTATTACTCTTACCTCCCGCCCGGCACTTACATCTTCACCGTCGTCGCCGCGAACAGCGACGGCGTCTGGGACACGCGCGGACGGAGCCTGCAACTCGTCGTCCTCCCCCCCTTCTGGCGCACGTGGTGGTTTATCGCGCTGGCGGTCCTGAGCGTCGCGGGGAGCGCCGCCCTCCTCTATACGCGTCGCGTCTCTCTCTTGAAGAGAGCGCACGGCGCGCGGCAGGCCGCGCAGGAGGCTTTTACCAGACAACTGATCGAATCGCAGGAGAGCGAGCGGAAAAGGATTGCCGGCGAGTTGCACGACGGGCTGGGGCAGAGCCTCATCCTGATTAAGAACCATGCCCTCGTCGGCCTGGATATCCCCGAGAGCGAGGGTATCGCCCGCGGTGAGTTCCGCGAAATTTCCGAAGCGACCTCGCAGGCCATTAACGAGATCAAGGAGATCGCTTACGACCTGCGCCCCTATCAGCTCGACCGGCTCGGCCTGACCAAGGCTCTCGCCGCGCTGCTCAAAAAGGTCTCCGCTTCGTCGGCCGTCGAGTTCTCCGCTGACATCGACCGGCTCGACGGTGTATTCTCCAAAGAATCGGAGATTCACCTGTACCGCATCGTGCAGGAGAGCCTCAACAACATCATCAAGCATTCGGGGGCGGAGCGGGCCTCCGTCCTCATCAAGAGAGACGGGCGCGGCCTCCACGTCCGGATAGAAGATAACGGGAGGGGTTTTAATCCGGCGGCGGACGACGCCGGCGAAGCCGATTCGCAGCGCGGCTTCGGACTTGTCGGGATTTCCGAGCGCGCGCACATGCTCGGCGGGGAGTATGCCATTCACTCGACGCCCGGCGCGGGAACCGTCGTGACGCTCAGACTCAATTCGCAGGAGAATCGCCATGGCCGCTGAGGCGCGCATCGTCATTGCCGATAACCACCCGCTGCTGCGTCAGGGCTTACGGCAGGCCATCGACTCGGATGAGGGCTTGTCGGTCGTGGGCGAGGCGGACGACGGCGAGGAGGCACTGGCTTTGATCGAACGGCACCGGCCCGACATCGCCGTGCTGGACATCACGATGCCGAAGATGGACGGCTTCGAGCTGGCGCGCGCGATGCGTGAGAAGGGTCTCCCAGTCCGGATTATTTTCCTCACCATCCATGACGAAGAGGACATGGTCAACGAGGCGCTCGACCTCGGCGCGTGCGGCTACGTGCTCAAGGAAGGCGCCATCAAAGAGATCGTGTTCGGCATCAAGGCCGTCATCAACGGGCAGAGTTATCTCAGCCCTTCCATCACCGCCCATCTAATCAACCGGCAGCGCCGCGCCGCCGCGCTCGTCAACCGCAAGCCGAGCCTCGCCGAGTTGAGTTCGCGCGAGCGGCAGATATTACGCCTGATCGCCGAGACGAAAACCAGCAAGGAGATCGCCGCCGCGCTGGGCATCGACTACCGCACCGTCGAGAATCACCGCAACAACATCTGCCGCAAGCTCGACCTGCACGGCTCGAACGCGTTGCTCACCTTCGCCCTCAACCACAAGTCGGAACTTACCTGATGGCGGAGAGGCCGCCGCGGAGGCGAATCGCCGCGCGCCGGTTAATCGACCAGCCGGCCGCCGCCACGTCTCTGTGTGGCTCCACTTAGGGCGACTGTGTGTCTGCGCTTACCCGGTTCGTGTAGCCGCCTCTATTCCTTTCGCCCGCCGCCGGGCGCATATTCCCTCCCGGTTCATGACCGCATTGCGCTGCGGCCACACGTCGCGGCCTCCGGCTGCGAGCGCAAGTCAAGACACTTAAGGGCAATTCTCTTGAAGGGCATCCCTGTCCGCCGTCCCGCAACATCAGCAAATTAAGGAGAATCACAACATGTTCGGCACTTTCTTCTCTTCCATACGACAGCAACCACGAACGACGGGCACGCGCCGCCGAAGAGACTCGATGAAAATGCAGGGGGCCTTTGCGTGGCTGTTAATAGCTCTGACGCTCCCATTCGCTGCTACCGGGGTGCTCGCCGACGGCCCGACGACGCTCGTGAGTGTCGCCAAAACGGGCATACCAAGCGGTAACAGTTCTTCTGTTAATCCATCTATCAGTGCCGACGGTCGCTTCGTCGCTTTCGAGAGCACAGCGAGCATTCTCACCACTGACGATAGCAACTCCAGAAGCGACATCTTCGTGCGTGATTTACAGACCGGCACGACCACGCTCGTCAGCGTCAACAGCGCGGGGACGGCGGGCGGCAATCGCAACTCTTACGCGCCGTCCATCAGCGCCGACGGCCGCCTCGTCGCTTTCGAGAGCAACGCCAGCAATCTCAGCAGTAACGATAGCAACTTCACAAGCGACATCTTCGTGCGTGATTTACAGACCGGCACGACCACGCTCGTCAGCGTCAACAGCGCGGGGACGGCGGGCGGCAATCGCAACTCTTACGCGCCGTCCATCAGCGCCAATGGCCAATTCATCGCTTTCATGAGCGGGACAGGTTATATCACCGCCAGCGACCCTAGCACCGGAAGGGAAATCTTCGTGCGCGACTTACGGACGAACACGACCACGATCGTCAGCGTCAACAGCGCGGGGGCGGCAGGCGGCAATGGCGACTCTTACGCGCCGTCCATCAGCGCCGACGGCCGCTTCGTCGCTTTCATGAGCAACGCCAGCGACCTCATCGCCAGCGACTTTAACGGCTCACCGGACATCTTCGTGCGCGAAATGTGCTTCCCCCCGCTCTTCGAGTTCAGTGCCGCCAACTATGACGTTGACGAGGATGACCCCGGCACGGCGACCGTTACCATCATTCGCTCGGGCGACGCTTCCGCTCCCGCCACTGTCACCTACAAGACGGGCGACGGCACTGCCACCGCCGGAAGCGACTACGGCGCCACCACCGGAATCCTTACTTTCTCTGCCGGTCAGTCTCTGAATAGTTTCACCATCCCTATTACAAACGATGCTCTTACCGAATTCCCTGAAACGCTCAGCGTCATTCTCACCACCCCGACCGGCGGCACGGGCCTGAGCGCGCAGAGCGCTGCCACCCTCACCATCGTCGACGACGATTCGGACATAGATACAGACGGCATCAGCGACGGTCGCGATAATTGCCCCAACGTTTCCAATAGGGCTCAGACGGATGGGAACAATGACGGGATAGGTGATGCCTGCCAGGCAGGTAGCCTCCAATTTAGTTCCCCGACTTACAGCGTGTTCGAGAGCGAGGCATTTGCCGTCATCACCGTCACCCGCACGGCGGGAAGCAGTGGAACCGTCTTCGTCTATTTTGACACCGGCGACGGCACGGCTACTAGTGGCGACTATACTGAGACGGGGCAGCCCATCGTGTTCACTGATGGCGACACGACTGCGAAGACCATCCGCATCCCTCTTACGAGCGACGAGGCGAGCGAGCCGAACGAGACTATTAGCCTCAGTCTCCACAGCCCGAACGGCGCTACCCTCGGCACCCCTTCGCTGGCAGTCTTAACGCTCATAGACGGCGACGCCGGTTCGCTGCCCATCAAGGTGACGCTCAACCCGGCGGTTGTTCAGGGGAGCGAGTTTACGATCGGCACTGTGACGTTGAACAACCCGGCCCCGGCAGGAGGAACTCTGGTAATGCTGAATAGTTCGGTGACTAACGTGGCATCGGTTCCGACGAGCGTGAGGGTGCCCAAGGGCGCGACATGGGCGACGTTCCCGGTGTCCCGCGGCCGGGTGGGTCCCGCTGGCTCGACGACGATCTCAGCGTCACGCGGAGATGTGACGAGGAGTGCGACGCTGACCGTCTTGCCATAGCGGCAGAGTAGGCAACACTATGGCGGTGCCGGCCAATTCGAGATTCTGTTTCTCTTGTGGGATTCAGCCGCAAGGGTCTTCTGTGGAACGGCGAAGGGGCAGCGCTTATA
>CAXTRQ010000270.1:0-265 GCA_964246705.1 uncultured Pyrinomonadaceae bacterium | reverse complement strand
TTTTTTTTCTAGTTTAGTTGTTCCTGATTTTATCGGCGTTGCCCCTTCGCCGTTCATCCAGCGGGGCACTTCGATGATAAAGCCCCGTTTAAAACTCCACTTCGCAGAATCCCATGCGCGCAGGTCTCGCTCAACACGGTAACTATTAGACAGAATGATTGTTATGTAGACAATAACCCGACTCCGACATCTGACCCGAACTGATTCAAGCGGCAACACTTCCTCACCTGGCCTCAGTCATGATACTGCACCGCTGAGTCCAAGA
>CAXTRQ010000269.1:882-6721 GCA_964246705.1 uncultured Pyrinomonadaceae bacterium | reverse complement strand
GGCACAAACTCGTCCACGCGGATGATCGAGAGAAGGTCATCGCGGCCACGAGGGCGCACGTCAAAGGAGACGCCCCGAAGTATGAAGTCGAGGTTCGGCGTCGCCATAAGGATGGACATTATCTGTGGTTCCACGCGCAGGGCGTCGCGCTCAGGGACGCGACGGGGAAGGCGTACAGGCTGACGGGGTCGGACACTGATATCACTGCCCGCAAACAGATGAACGCGGAACTGCGGCGCAGCGAGGAGCGTTACCTCAGCCTTCTGGAGAACGCCAACGACATCATCTACTCGCACGACCTTCAAGGGAATTACCTCGCCATCAACCGTGCAGGGGCGGAGATCACAGGTTACACGCGTGAAGAGATTCTCGGCGGGTTGAACATCTCAGAGGTCGTCGCCCCGGAACATCTTGAGCGGGCGAAACGGATGCTGGAACTCAAGCTGCACGACCCCAGTCCGACGGTTTACGAACTGGACATACTGACGAGAGACAAGCGGCGTCTAACGCTCGAAGTGAGCACGCGCGTCTCATTTAGTGACGGGCAGCCGACCGCGATTGAAGGCGTGGCGCGCGACGTGACGGAGCGCAAGCGGGCGGAGGAAGAAAAGGCAAGGCTCGCCGTGCAGATCGAGGGGCAGCGCCGCCATCTTCAGGCGATGGTTGCAAGTGTTCCCGGCGTTGTCTGGGAGGCGTGGGGCGAGCCGGACGTGAAGAGCCAGAGCATTGACTTCGTCAGCGACTACGTGGAAACCATGCTCGGCTACAGCAAGGATGAATGGCTCTCGACGCCGAACTTCTGGCTTACGATTGTGCATGAAGAAGACCGGGAGCGAGCCGCCAGCGAAGCGGCGGCGATCTTCGCCAGCGGCAAAGTCGGCACAAGCAGATTCCGCTGGATTGCTAAAGACGGCAGCATCGTGTGGGTCGAGGCACAGTCGTCGGTTATCTTTGACGACTCCGGCAACTCGGTCGGCATGCGCGGCGTGACGATGGACATCAGCGAGCGCATGCGGCAGGAGGCTAACGACCGCTTTCTCGCCGAAGCGAGCACCGCCCTCTCCTCGTCGCTCGATTACGAGACGACCCTCGCCACGGTCGCTCATCTGGCTGTCCCACAGTTCGCAGACTGGTGCGGCGTAGATATATTGGACGAGAGCGGGACACTGCGCCGTCTGGCCGTCGCGCACGTTGACCCGGCGAAAATCGCATGGGCGCACGAAATTTACCGGAGCTACCCGCCCAACCCGGCAGACCCGCTCGGTCTATACAACGTGCTCCGCACGGGGGAGTCCGAGTTCTACCCGGACATCCCCGACGAGTTGCTCGTCAAGAGCGCGCGCGACGAAGAGCACTTGAGAATTATGCGTGAGATCGGCTTCCACTCGGTCATGCTCGTGCCGCTCAAAACGCGAGACCGCATTCTGGGCGTCATCACATTCGTCAACACGAAGTCGAGCCGTCGCCACACGCCCGAAGATTTGTCTCTCGCGCAAGACCTCGCGCGGCGCGCGGCTCTGGCTGTCGAGAACGCGCAATTGTACCGTGCCGAACGGGAAATCCGGCACTCTGCCGAACAGACATCAGATCGGCTGGCGCGTCTCCAGTCGGTCTCCTCCGCCCTCTCGCAATCACTGACCCCGCAGCATGTCGCCAACGCCGTCATCGAGCAGGGGATAAACTCCCTGCGCGCGCACGCGGGAACCGTGGTGGCGCTCGATGGCAGCGGCAAGTACTTGGAGATAGTCGCAACAATGGGATTCCCGCAGGAGGCTGTCGCATCTTGGAAACGCTTCGCCGTGGAAACACCCGTGCCGCTCGCCGACTCGGTGCGTGAGAATCTACCTGTGTTGATCGAATCCTTAGCCAACTTTGAGGGGCGCTATCCGATGCTCGGCCCCCTCGCCAGCGTCACCGGCAGTCAGGCGCTCGTCGCCCTCCCGCTCATCGTCAAAGGCCGCACTATCGGAGCCTTGGGTCTGAGCTTCCCGCAGCCGCAGTCCTTTGTTGAAAACGACCGCGCCTTCATGTTGGCGCTCGCGCAGCAGTGCGCTCAGGCGCTTGAGCGTGCGCGTCTCTACGAGGCCGAGCAACGGCTGCGTGCTGAGGCCGAGACGGCGAACAGAATCAAGGACGAATTTCTGGCGACTGTCTCACATGAGCTACGCACACCGCTGACCGCCATTGTGGGTTGGTCAAGTATGTTGCGTACAACCAAGTTCGATGAGCAGGCCACGGCGCGGGCTATCGAGACAATCGACCGCAACGCGAAGGCGCAGACACAAATAATCGAAGACCTGCTCGACGTTTCGCGCATCATCACAGGGAAGCTGGCTCTCAACGCTCACACCGCCGAACTCGGTTCCATCGTCGAGGCGGCGTTGGACTCCGTCCGCCCTGCGGCGTCGACCAAAAACATTAATATCGAATCTCAGATCGAAGCCGGAGTGGGCGCTGTGTGGGGCGACCCGGCGCGTCTGCAACAGGTGATGTGGAACCTGCTCGCCAACGCCGTCAAGTTCACGCCCGCCGGGGGCGAAGTGAAGGTCAGTCTCAGCCATGCTGATTCTCAAGTTCGCATCACCGTCGCGGATACGGGGCAGGGTATCAACCCGGAGTTTCTTCCTTTCGTCTTCGACCGCTTTCGTCAAGCCGACGGTACGATCACCCGAACACACGGCGGCCTCGGCCTCGGTCTCTCAATCGTGCGGCATCTGGTCGAGATGCACGGCGGAACCGTGTCTGCCGAGAGTCCGGGTGAAGGCTACGGGACAACTTTTACCATTCACCTGCCTGTCATGCCCGCACAAAGTATTGAAGCGAATTCACAGCGGCTCTCGACCTCACTCGCGGAGACCAAAGTTGATGCAATCCCGATGCTGACCGGCTTGCGAGTGCTCATCGTTGATGACGAGGCCGACGCACGGTTGTTGCTGAAGATAATAATGGAGCAGCGCGGCGCAAATGTGTTGGCGGTCGCATCCGCCCCGGAGGCGCTCGCCGCATTGGCAGAGTTTAGACCGGACATTTTAGTTAGCGACATCGGCATGCCGGACGAGGACGGGTACTCGCTGATGCGTAAGGTGAGATCGCTCAGCCCGGAAGAGGGCGGAGGCATCCCGGCTATCGCGCTGACTGCTTACGCACGCGACGAAGACCGCATGCGTGCGCTTCTCGCAGGCTATCAGGTGCACGTGGCGAAGCCGGTCAACCCGTCCGAGCTTATCACTGTGATTGCAGGACTGGCGGGAGTCACAGCCCGCAAGTGAAGGGATGATGCGGCGCGTCGAAGGTTGAACGAACGGCCGATGCGAACAATCGTTAGCATGTATAACGCCGTCGCAAGATATGTCTTTGATGTTGCAAGCCATCAGCACCACGCACACTTTTAGAGCAAATTCTTGTACGCTCTCGTACGAATTATCAACCAGACGTATGTTATACTCACCTCACTCTTAAATCAGAGAAAATTAAGTAGCGTGCGCGTCGCAAATGCTTATCAATGTTTGCTGCGCTAGTCGTCTGCTTAGTGCTTGCTTGACGGCATGTATTGGTGAAGCGAGGCTATTGCTACGAAGCGAAATGTAAAGACCGTCTGTTTTGACAGACGCTTTACTGAACGAGCAAGGGGAGGGACGAAAGGTGAGTTCGCTGCCGATGCATCTCACCTTTCTTTTAACCATTTGAAAGTTTGCGGAAGGCGTCGTGTTTGTCGCGGTGGCTTGCTTTCATGCTTGGCGGTGAAGATTCATTGACAGAGACATTCATCCGTTTGCCTTGTGGGCATTGTTCTCTCAAGAATGATTTCAGATAAGCGTAACAGCTTGGTAAAATTCTATGACATAGAAGTATGACGTTAACATTGATGGCTAAGTTTAGCTTCCATACAAAGAGTGGTTTGTCCTAACGGCAGCCTCCCGCATGCCGAATCGAACCGCGTTTGTTCCCCCATTGTTTAGGCGAAGCTTTGAGCATCTACCTGACCGTTGCTCGACGTACGCTTCCAAGGCATAACAGTTGCCCGTTGAGCGGTGACTGGTAATTTTTCAGTAGAGCTTCGCCGGAACTTTCATTCGAGCGACGGCGATACTCGATGGCTGTCGGTTGGCTCGACATTAAAAGAATCTCTAGCAGGAGAACTTCTTCGATTTAAACTCGAAAGGGAACTATAGAAAAGATGAAAAGTGCTCGCGAACTCAATTCAATAACCAAGCAGGGTGCTCGTCGGAACAACGAGCAAGGCGCGATAAACAATAACGTCGTCTCGTTTGAAAAGTTGGAGAATGCGAAAAGCAATGGTGCGTCGAATCTCGATTGGTTTGAACCGAAGTTTGAATCCGTAGATGCTGACCTCGTCTGTCTTTCGCACCTGCGTTGGGATTTCGTTTTTCAGAGGCCGCAGCATCTCCTGAGTCGTTGCACACAGGAGCGTCGCGTCTTTTTTGTCGAAGAACCGATATTTGGCGAAGGAGCGGCGCGCCTCGATGTCAGCCGTCGTGAAGAGGGCGTGTACGTTGTCATCCCGCATCTGCCGCACGGGCTGGATGAACAGACAATCGAGCGGATGCAGGAAGCGTTTATCGAACAGTTGTTCGCGCAGCAGGAGATACACAATCATATTCTCTGGTATTACACGCCGATGGCGATGGGGTGGACGCGCCACTTGAAGCCGCTGGCGGTTGTTTACGATTGCATGGATGAACTGTCAGCTTTTAAGAACGCGCCGCGCGCTTTGCGTGAACGCGAAGCGGAACTGTTCAGGCGCGCAGATTTGGTCTTCACAGGCGGGCAGAGTCTCTATGAAGCGAAGCGCGACAAGCACCAGAACGTCTATGCGTTTCCGAGCAGCATTGATAGCGCGCATTTCGCGCAGGCCAGAGAGTTGATGACAGACCCGCCCGATCAGGAAATGATTCCGCACCCGCGACTCGGTTTCTTCGGTGTGATTGACGAACGCCTCGACATCGCCCTGCTCGACGCAATCGCGGCGGCGCGTCCCGACTGGAATCTCGTCATCATCGGGCCAATCGTGAAAATTGACGAGGCGGACTTGCCGCGCCGTCCGAACATTCACTATCTCGGCGGCAAGTCTTACAGAGAGTTGCCGGGCTACATCGCCGGTTGGGATGTCGCGACGCTTTTGTTCGCACGCAACGACTCGACGCGCTTCATCAGCCCGACGAAGACGCCCGAATATTTGGCCGCCGGAAAACCTGTCGTCTCGACTTCGATTCGTGACGTGGTGCGCCCTTATGGCGAACTCGGTCTAGTGCGTATCGCCGACAATGTTGACGACTTCATCAAAGCCGCCGCCGAGGTCGGGATGGACGAGTCGGTTGATCGCAGCGAGTGGCTGGAAAAAGTTGACGCATTTCTCTCGAAGAACTCTTGGGACAAAACTTGGGCGCGCATGTCCGAGTTGATTGAGAATGTCGCTGCACGTCGTCTCGCCTCCGGCAGAAAGAGCATGGCGGTCGCAAGCGTCGGAAGCCAACAATCTTCGACCACCGCCGCTGCTGCTGCTGCACGCACGGCTGTCTATACGGCGAGCGGCGACTAAACCCCATAGAGAAAGACAAGGAATTGAAGAGATGTTTGATTACTTAATTGTCGGCGCGGGGTTCGCCGGTAGCGTCGTTGCCGAACGTTTGGCGCGTGGCTCGAACAAGAAGGTGCTGATTGTTGACCGGCGTCAGCACATCGGCGGCAATGCTTACGACCATCATAACGACGCGGGTCTGCTGATTCACAGGTATGGCCCGCATATCTTTCACACCAACTCGCGCGAAGTCTTCGAGTACCTTTCAACTTTTACGGAGTGGCGTCAGTATCAGCATCG
>CAXTRQ010000269.1:0-872 GCA_964246705.1 uncultured Pyrinomonadaceae bacterium | reverse complement strand
TCTGTGGACGGGCAACTGCTGCCCATCCCGATTAACCTCGACACGATTAATAATCTCTACGGCCTCAATCTCACTTCATTTCAAGTCGAAGAGTTCTTCGCTTCGGTCGCGGAAAAGCGCGAGGCGATTCGCACGTCGGAAGATGTCGTGGTGAGCCGCGTCGGGCGCGAGCTTTATGAGAAGTTTTTTCGCGGCTATACGCGCAAGCAGTGGGGACTCGACCCCTCCGAGTTGGACGCCAGTGTGACGGCGCGCGTGCCGACGCGCACGAACCGCGACGACCGCTATTTCACGGACAGCTATCAAGCGATGCCGCTGCACGGCTACACGCGCATGTTCGAGAATTTGCTCGATCATCCGAACATTAAAGTTATGCTCAATACGGATTACCGCGACATTGAGCGCATCATCCCGTATCGAGAGATGGTCTATACGGGGCCAGTGGACGAGTACTTCGATTTGCGCTTCGGGAAACTCCCGTATCGTTCGCTTGAGTTTAAGCACGAGACGCTTGATAAGCCAGTCTATCAGGATGCTCCGGTCGTCAATTATCCGAACGATTATCTCTACACGCGCGTTACGGAGTTCAAATATTTGACCGGGCAGGAGCACTCGAAGACCGCCATCGTCTACGAGTTCCCACGCGCCGAAGGCGATCCTTATTATCCTGTGCCGCGTCCCGAAAATGCAGAGCTTTACCTGAAGTACAAGGCGCTGACCGACGCGACACCGAACGTCCACTTCGTCGGACGCCTCGCCACCTACAAGTATTACAACATGGATCAAGTCGTCGCGCAGGCGTTGGCCGTCTATAAAAAGATTAGCGGGGCGCATAGTTAGAAACTCATCCTCCACAGAGGTCAAGGGGGAGA
>CAXTRQ010000268.1:0-6730 GCA_964246705.1 uncultured Pyrinomonadaceae bacterium | reverse complement strand
ATTCTTGCATGTGCGCCCTCTTTGAGTGCCAGCACGTCGTCCGAGTCCATGTCCTCGAAATCGGAGATTGATAGCGTCCCTTCAATCGCGCCGGATTCGTCCGCCTTTGCGATCTTCAACACCTGCAAACCGATCAGGCGACAGTTGCGCTCGACATCCGAGCGGCTACGCCGTTCGGCCTCTACTTCGTCATAGCCCGTCAACTCGCGCCCGAAGGTGATGAGGTTGTAAGTCTCACCGTCCAATGACACCTATAATCCCGATAACAGTCTCTTCGACTTTCTTCTCTCTTGCCGCTTTGAAAGGCCGCCCACACTTCGGACAGGCTTTAGCCTCCGATGAAATCTCCGCTTTGCAATCCGCGCATGTGGTGAGAGCCATAATGCGCGCGATTGTAGCGCACGCCACTCTTACTTGTCAGCCTGATACTTGGGAGAAGACCGTGTTACATCGGGAGATACTCAAAACATTTTAAGTCATGCTATCGAGGCAACGGATGGGGGGGGTACCCTGCGCCATACATTGAATATGTAACCGGTTAAGCACCAACATATTACCATTTATATTTAAGAGCTATGTTCCAACCGACAGCGAATCCTGAGATTCCAAATGCGATCATCATTGCAATCGGCAGAATACCGCTAAACGGATAGATGTAGTTGATTAAGTATGCAAATCCTACCCAGATCGTGCACGAGACGCAGGCATGACATAGAACTCGCACCCAATGACGGGCAGGTGGAACTAGAAACATGACGGCAAATAATATAGCCGCCACAATTATACCGCTGAACTGGCTCGCCTCCTGATTTATATGTAGCAGTGAAGCAACCCCCCAACCAGCCCCCCCGAAAAGAATCGCGCAAAAGAAGGCCCATATCAACATCTCGCGCACCCCCCAAACTCGGCTGATGCCTAGACGGTCTATATCTCGCCCAGTATCAAACCTATTGAACCAATCACCCATTATCTTTACCTCCCACCATCATGCTAATTAGGCCACATTGATGCGGCCAATTGCTTGATATGCGACCTCATTCGTTATTACCAATCTTTGTTCAACGTGAGGCTCACAGGTAGACCGTAAGCTTTGAGATGGGCAATTTATTCCGGCGCGGGGCGGGATGTCAATGGTGCGATCTGAGATAAATTGTCGGGCTGTCTATCAATGCGCTACACTCACAATGAGGCACACGCATGAAGTTATCGTTTCTGCCGGGTGATTTGCATTTAAACAAAGATGATGGCGGCTCTTATATTGTTACCTTACAAGGCGAGGAGGTCTTCCGCACGCCCTTTGAGAAGAAAGCTCTAGCAAAATTCAACAACCTACGGCGCGAAATGGAGGCTCAGTTCCCGGCTCACGAGCTAACATCAGAAGAGAAACGTGCATTACTGATGAAGTGGGTTGGTGACAGCAAAGTTGGGCTTTCTCACAATAGCCTTAGACCAATCAAGAAGAAAGTTCCTAAATCTCGAACATACGGTTGACGCCTTGAATGAGAATAAACCCTACTATCCTCGAACGCTGGCAGCTTACTGCCGAAGAGCTAACGGAGATCGTTGACGCCAATCCAAGTATGCGTGGCAATATGTTCGGCTATGTGGCTGAAATGAAACTGCGCAAGATGTGGTTCTCTGGCGAGCGCGTCACACATGCTGTTAAATACGACGATCACGACCGAAAGAAGAAAGGTGATCTCGTAATCACTTATCGCGGCCACAGCTTTATCGTTGAATCAAAGTCGCTGCAAACTAATAGCATTCGTCAGGTCGGGGATAAGTTTATAGGTAAAGCTCAGTGCGATGCGAGCGACAGGCGCATTATTCAACTGCCTGACGGGTCTTCTGTTAACACTACATGCTTGTTGATTGGTGAGTTCGACTTGCCATCAGTCAACCTCTTCGCTTTTGAGAACGACTGGCGATTTCTGTTTACGAAGACCAGCGAACTGCCGCGCAGCAATTATCGCGGCTACACAGAGACGCAGCGCAAATATCTTCTAGCCTCGCTTGTCCCTATCCAGTATCCGCCAGAACCGCCGCTCTACAATGAGCCGTATGTGCTACTCGATGAGATTATAGAAGAGCGAGAACTAAAGAGCGCGGCGAAACCGATAGTTGTTGAAGGCGGCGACGAAGACGACAAGCTTATTTTGTCCTAAAGGTTTTGCGGTCAGTGCCTTTCGACATCTTCACGAAAACTAAAAAGTAAGAGTGGTTCTTTCTGGCATGGACTTGTTTCTTCAATCTACTGACGCCGGGCTTGTTCTGACGCATCACAACGAACAAGTCCTTAGTGTAGAAGCTTAACTCACGCTCATACTCGTTAATGATTTCGACGTGCGTTAGGTTCTGCCTATTGGCGCTCACCTCATCTTGACCCTTGACGATTAAGACGCCGTTCTCTTTGAGCACACGATGAGCCTCGCGTCCGGCTTTGTAGTAAAGATCGAGCACGGCGGCGTGCCATTTCGGAGCGTTTTCGTCGCAAGTGTCGCCGTTTGAATAGTGTTCACGAAAAGCATTGTGCGTTCCCGCGCCTGCGAGATGTTCTTTTGACTTGCGAAACAATCCTTCCATATACGGCGGGTCAAGCACGACACAATCAATCGAAGCATCTTTGTAAGGAAGAGCGCGACAGTCAACACCGTTCGTCTTTAAGTCCGAAGGTAAGAGCTTATAGCTACCTTCAGGAACATCCTTCTAGAAGACGCCTTTCCCCCACGTCACGTCCGCCACTGTAGAGCCTTCCGGCACATGCAGCGCAAGCAGTTGCGGGAAAACTTCGGCATTGCCGCCGATGTAAGCCGACAGCACAACGTCAGTAGTAGCAACGCCGCCTTGAGTGCGCTTCGCTGGCTCGCTTTTAGCGTCTTCGACTGGTGATAATTGTGCTGACAAATGTTTCATCTCCTTAGTTAAACGGAAAGCCTGATGGTCTCAACCTATATACCGATAACTTTAGGCCGTGCTTGAGCAGGGCTACTCTTTACGTCGCCATCCAAATTCACTTTCTGCCGCCTTTCTTAATTGCCTGTTTTGAAGGTCTGCCCACGCTGCGTTTCTCGAACCCCTCTAAATCAGATTCGGGTATATACCATACCGGCCCGCGCGGGGTCTCTTCCTGATAGGCATTCGGAAAACGTCCCTGCCAGCACCAAACACGGACACTTGACGCTGGCACGCTAAACTTCTCAGACACTTCTCGGATGGTCAAGTTCTTCGCCACTTTGAGAATGCGCACGTCTTCGGCATCGCAGATTTGGATGAGCAGATCACGACACTGCACTTTGATGTCATCTGTTAGCACATGATACCGATACTTTGTCGCCCATATCTGATGCGCCGTTAATCTGGTGGCTGTATGGCTGCCGTATCTGTTCTCTTTCATCGCCTCGCACTTCTAGCATTTCCAGAAGTGTATAGCAACTGAAAGTCTTGCACTGAAAGTGCATAGCTTTGACTAGCGGCTTGGGACAGTAAATCGAATTATCGTCGCGCCCTCCGTCCGTCCTTCATGACACTCTCTGCTTCCGGCACAGGAGGTATCTGATCCGGCAAGTCGAGTTTGTCGTCCACGATCACCTCCATCGACACTCCCGCCGCCCTCGCATAAGCCAGCATAACCTCTAAGTGCGGTATGCGCCTCGACTTCTCATAATACGGTCTGAGCGAATGCCTGTCCGCTCACACAATTCTTTTGGTCCGAAATGCCTCTCCGTTATTCCTTTGCTGACTGTCTCTCGATACATGACCGAATAGGTGCGTTGTTCCGACGCCGTATGTGTCGCGTCGAGATACTGTGGTGAGGGTCGCTGCTGAGACTCTCTTACAGGAATATCTGCCGGGGGGTTGTTACAGGGGTATCTACCGGGGTGACAATAGGGGCAGGAGGCTTACCAAGCGGCGGCGCGCTGTGAAAGAACTTATCGAAAACCTCTTCGTTAGTTCCTGCTGCGGTTTCCTCGCCCTTCCTTATTGCCCCGTACTTCCGCTTCTGTTTCGTGCTCACTAATGATCTCCTTAGCAGCTCTCAAATAGTCCATCATGCCCAATGCCGCAGGGTCGTACTGGATGATCGGTTTGCGGGCGTTGAAGGCTTCTTTCAGGTGGACGTTTTTATTGATAAGGGAGAGCGTGTAAGCTTCAAAGTGGCCTTGTATCTCGCCCAGAATGTCGCGCGCGATGTTCGGCCTATCCAGAAATGTCGGCAGCGCGTACACCCGCAAGGGATGGCTCAGTTGTCAGATAATCTTCCTGAGCGTCTGCATGAGGTAGGGAATCGCTTCCCACGCCTCGGGCGCGCACTCCATCGGGATGAGCACGGTCTGGGCGGCGGCGAAGGTATTGATGTTGGCGAATCCCAAATGGGTGGGACAGTCAACGAGCACGTAATCGTAGCCTTCCAGAGTTTCCAGCGCCATCGAGAGCCGGTATTCCCGGTTCAACTCGTTATTCAAGTCCATATCGAGCGAGGCCAGCCGGAAGTTACTCGGGGCGATGGGAATACCTGCGGGTGATTTCTGGATGCAGTCGGAGAGGATGATGGTATGAAAGAGGACTTGGTACATGGTCTGACCATCTGTGCCGTACTTATCCAGAAGGTAGCGGGTGGCCGTCGCCTGTGGGTCGAGATCAACCAGCAGTACCTTGCGTCCCTGAGTGATGAGGGCAGCCGCCAAGTTAACGGAGGTCGTAGTTTTGCCGACCCCGCCTAATTGTTTTCACTGATTTCCTCCAAAAAGTAGCAGCCGACGTGGGTGCCTCAGCTTTCCAAAAAATCAGCACCGCTCTTTAATTTAAGTCCCTCAAGATAGTATTTGATGGCGCTGTAATCGGAGTCATCCGTGATGACCACAATGCCTTCGCGACGGGCGCTCGCCGCGATCAGCGCATCCATCGCTAGTTCCTGCTTCGCCGCCGGGAGAATCCGTGGAGCTTTGCCGCCCGATTTTTTACGCCGTCCCTGCGCGAGCCAGTAGAGTACCTTGCTCGCCATCAGCCAGTCGGTGTCTTCCGGGACGATCAGCGTCCCGTCTTTCGCTCGTCGTCGCCACACCTCCTGATAATCATCGAACTCCGACTGCCCGGCGGCGCTAGTCATCAATTCCGAGAGGACGACCGCCGACATATAGAAATTCTCCGGCAGGTCTCCGAATCCTGTAACCGATGATGATGTTGGTATCAAAGGTGTACTTGGGCTTCATTTGCCCTTCCGCGCGTGATGCCTGTCATAGGTTCGCTGAAATGCCCGCAACGTGACATCCTTAGTCGTCATCTCGCCGGATTTAGCGTGTCGCCGCACGTAGCGATTGCCCGCTTCCGCTTCGATCAACTCACTTTGGCTGCCAGAGCCGTTGGATCGCTTGGGTTGAGAAGCGCGTTTGACACCCCGCTTCTTAGAAGTCGTCGGTTGCTTGGATTTCGATGGCGCTGTCATTTCTAAAATTTTCTTTCTATTTCTTACAAATCGCGCAAAAATGCCCTGTGTTAAATCCGGCCATGCTCCGGCTCCGGTATGGATTGAGGCTCAAAACGAGCAGGGAAGCGGCATAGCACGCGAGATTTGACCATGCCAGCAGTCATTTCTTGCTGCCCTTTTTTGCTGCTTCTTTACGAATAGTCTCTAGTTTCTTATCGCCTCTCGTATCTCTACCATCAGCATTTCTGATCGTGCCTGACGGCAGTCCGTGTTTCTTCTCGATGTTTTTGACGGTGATGTCGCTTCTATCCTTACGAGGTTTCTTGGTTGCCATCTGCATCGTCTCCTTCGGATTGAATTATGCTTACACCAGCGGTCGCGACGGCCTCAAAGCCGCTGTCTTGAATCACTTCTTGTCGCCTTAGTCTTCAGGAAATTCTTAACCGGGCAAGCCCGTAAAATGCTCCCCCAATTAAGAGTGCCGCGATACCTACTACGAATACCACGTCCCGTACATGCGCAATAGAAGTGGTCATTTCACTCAAAGTTAAGGTGATTGTGAAAAGCAAAAGAACAACGCCTGCGGTCATCAAAATCAACCCCATGCTTCTCCGCGTTCCACGTGCCCTGTCAGCCATCTTGAAACCCCCCTTGTATTTGGTCTATCCCGGCCGCCCCTCTTCCGTAAGCCGTTTCAGTCTAGGCAGCCCGAAAAGAGCCGGGTGTAGAAGTTTCATCCGTCCCCTCTTCCGTTTTTCGGAAGATCATTCCGAACAATCCTTGTCCATCACTTTGCACCTCGCTTACGCGCTGCGCGTCTCTATCGGGGTTCGGAAACTGCGCAAATTCTCGCAGTTTCAAACCTGACCGCCTTGCCCTGCGATGAACCTGTCGAGCGTTTCTGCCAGCCGGTCGAGCCGCTTATCAGTATCGCCGACGATGATCGTCAGTGCTGATAGATTCGCTTCGGTCTGTCGCTGCGCCTCTGTCAACTGCTGCTGCGTTTCCGCTAAAGACTCCATCTTTTCAGTCAGCGCGGCGAGCTTCGCATCGAAAGTATCTATCCGCACATCGTGGTCGCGTGACCAATCGGTAAGCGTGACGAATGCGGCCTCAAGCCTCAGTAGTCGTTCCTCTGTGCTCATCCCTTAGCACCTCGCTTCCTTGTGGGCTTCTCTTCGGTCTTATGCTTGAATAAGCCCCCACTCAAATCCTCAATAAACTTAGTGGTTGGCGCGGCGATAGTCCGCGCCCCTCTGTAAGAGGGAATCTATGTCAGTAATCTCATTGTAGTAGTCTCTGTTA
>CAXTRQ010000267.1:0-6755 GCA_964246705.1 uncultured Pyrinomonadaceae bacterium | reverse complement strand
CTCCCGCGGTAATGCAAGTATTCAGGAAGTTGGAGAGCAACGCCTCAGGACGGATGGGGTTCGGGTTGCCGCTAGGCGCGCCATCCTCCTTGACGAACTTCGTCGCCTCATGTTTCAGCGGCGTCCAGTCGCCGCCCTTCGGCATGTCGTAACCGGTCGAGGTTCCCATGACTACTCCTTCAATTCTTCAAGCACGACTTCGGCGGCCCCTGCGATCATCGTGTCCTTTTGCCTTTGCAACTGCTCGAGCGTCGTCCGCGCTTCGGCGGCAAGCCTCTCGTCGATAGCTCCGATAGTTTTAATCTTGTACGCGACGCTCGGCTCGAGGCTGGCGGGCGGCGCGTTGCGGATCGCGCTCAGCGCGGTTGACGACGCGCCCTCCACCTTCTCTTCGGCCAGCAGGACTAGCGCGTCTACGGACGCAGTCTGGCCCGGATACCGCTCGATGTGCTGCCGGAGGAGACCGAGCAGCGCCTCAAGTTCTGTTTCGTTAAGCTGCTTCACCTCGCCCGCCGCGACGTGGCGCTCCCCCTCGTTCTCGCTGACAATGCTGTCGAACAGCCTACGCACGAGGGAGGAGACCATGTGCACCCCGGCGAGCGTCGAGCTTGTGCGGTCGCGCGCTAGCCAGAAGTAGTCGCGCAGGTCAACGTCTCTCAGCGATGGCTGCATCCGCAGCCAGTTCTTCAGCGACGGCGTCAGCCACTCCCTGGCGAGATCTTCGGGCACCGCTTCGCCGCCCTCGACTTCGAGTTCGTGCTCCTCCAGCTTCTTCAGGTCCGCGGGGAAGCCGTTCTCCCGCGCCTGCCAATTGTTGAGCTGCTGGAAGCGGTTGAGGTGCGTGTACTCGAGCACCATCAGCTTCGCCAGCACCTCGTCTTTGATTTCGATCCGGGCCACGTCCGCCAGCTTCTTACGCAGCAGCATCGCGTTGAGCATCCTCTTGACCTGCCGCGGGTTACCCTTCAGCCCTTCCGTTATCACCAGCGCGATGGCGTTGCTCCAAGTGAGCTGCCGCGCGAGCATGTCCGGTAGCTCTCTCCCGCCCAGCGCCTCCTTAATCGTCGCATGCTGGTAGGCGGCGTAGAAGTTGCGACTGCGCTTCGACGACCAATCTTCAAGCACCCGCAGGTAGTCGTTCTCGTCACGTAAGAATTTCTGGCAGGCGAGAAGATTGATGTAAGTCTCCACCTCGGCGGGAGACAGTCTGGGCAGGTGGTAAGGTATCTGAATTAGCTTCTCGAGATAATCTTTGATGAGATCGTACTCTTCCTGCTTGGTCGAGTCGTCCTCGCCGATCTGCTGCTTGACGTAGCGCGTCCCGATTGCGTGGCGGACGATGCGCGGGTCGGCGCCGATGACGAATGCCGTGCGCGGGACGAGCACGAACAGCTTGATGGCCTCGAGCGTCTCGATGATGCGCTCGGGCAGACACCGGTCGAGGTCGTCTATGAGGATCACGAGCGACTCGATGTCGCTCTTATCCAGCATGTCGGCGAAGTCTTCGCGGAACTTTCTGATTTCGAGCAGGTCCGGCTTGCTCGGGTCATCCTTGATTAGGTCGAGCCAGCTCTCTTCGCCGTCTTTACTTTTCTTGCCGGAGCCTTTCTTTTTCGGCGCGTCAGATTCCGCCGCGTCGGTCTCGGCCCCCGGGATGAGCGAAGCCAGGAGGGCGGGCAGCGCGCCGGCGCCCCCGGTCAAGAGTCCCGCGATGAGGGGCGCGCCGAAATGCCTGACGCCGAGCTTCGCCGCCTCCATCCACTTGACCCGCTTCAGCAGCCCGACGACTTTACCCTTCACCTTTTGGCCAAAGCGCTCGTGCTCGCCGAGCTGCAGTAGGATAGAGGAGAGCAGCGCCGTCTTCGCGTCCTCGTACCCCTCGAACATCCACCCGTTGAAGTAGAGGCACGCGACCTTTCCGTACTCGGGGGAATTCAAATCCTGCTGGAGCATGCGCATGATGCTCGACTTCCCACTCCCCCAATCCCCGAACAGGCCCAGCACGACGGGCAGCAGGCTTTGGTCGGTTACGACGCTGCGGACCAGCGCGGCGTGGACTCGAAAACCTATTTGATCGATAGTCGTCTCGTTGTCAGACCACATGGCTGATCTCCGCGGCCATCCGCCCGAATGCATACACACCTGCGACAGAGAAAGGCCGGTTATAATGGCGTATTGTATGACTGATAGGACGGTGTTGCAACGGCGGTATGATCTTATTACCCCCTTACTATCTACATGTCGAATCGGCGGCGGTGGTCGTCGCCTTCGACGTACACCGTTTTGCACATCTCATAGAGCCGACTGCGCATTCGTACTCCGACGCGATCCTCTAACGATTCACCTGCCTGGCCGCAGGGCTCGTCAAGGTAGTTGGTGGTGAACACAGTAAGTTTCTTATCGTTATATCGCCTGCCGATGAGCTGCATCATTGTGTCCCGCACCCAGTCGGTCGGCTTCGTCGCACCTAGTTCATCGAGCACTAAAACTTCCGCCTCGATAACGGGAGCGAGGACCGTCAACTCTGAAGTCTGTGACATTGGGTCGTAAGAGTTCTGTATCTCCTTGAGGAGCGCCCCGAACTCGTAGAACAGGCACGGCACGCCTTTCTTCTCGATCAACTCGCGCAGGACTGCGACCGATAGGTGCGTCTTCCCGACACCGCACGGGCCCATGAAAAGGAGGCCGCGCTCACCCGACGGGTATTCGCTCACTAGGCGGTAGGCGTAATTGAAGGCGCGGAGCTGCGAGCCGTTGTTCGCCGCGGGCTGGTAGTTCGAGAGCGAGCACCGCTCGTAGCGGGGCGGGATGCGAGCGGCCTCTAGTAGTCTTTTCCGGGCGTCCTCGTAGCGGCAGCGGCAGCGTCGCGCGCCCTTACCTAGCACAACTTCCATCCCGGTGCCGAAGCAGAAGGAGCAGACAACTGGCTCTCCCGCGGCCGACGAGACCTGCTGGAGCGGAGAATCACTTTCCTCGACGTCAGGAACGGCAGCTAATCTTTGGACGTTAGAACCAGCTGGCATGAGCTGAATTCTCCTCTCACTTCCCTTCCCTGTCGGCACCGGCAGAGAGCAACGAGTTCGCCTTCTCACGCACCCGCGGGGCGTCTTCGGGGAGCAGAAAGCCTCCCGCCTCGGCGCTCATCTCGGAGAGCGTGAGATCAATGGATTGGCCCCTGGTCTCCAGCATTGCCACGCACGCCTCGGCCAGCTCGGCGACTTCGTTCTGTGTGAGTGGGTGCGGCTCGGGCGGGGTGTAGTCGCTGCGACCGACATCCGCGTGCGTGCGTGCGCTGCGTGCGGATTCACTTATCACTCCGTACTTCCGGAGGACGTTGTACGCTTCGTGCTGGGCCACGCGCGCGGCTTTTGGTAGTCCCCTGTTCTCTAGCCATTCACGCGTGCGCTCATGCTCGCGCGCTGCTGCCTGACGAGCTGCCATGTGCATCGCTGGCTCAAGCTCTGCTCTCAATCGTGTAACGACATCCTCCAGCGAGATCACACTCGGGGGTCGGGCTGATGCAGCGTTGTGCTCAACATTCGAGGGAGGGACGTTTGAAGGAGTCGGGGCTGGCTCGGGAAGTGTTTTATCCACCTGCTCGTTGTCCGCGCCAGTTTTTGGCGCGCGGGAATTAACATCTGTGTCTGAAACTTCTGGAACAGCGAAGCTGTCATTAAAGGGCATTTCATCCGCTGAAGCATGACGCACATCGCATGAAGCAGGAGAGAAGGCCAAAATTTTTTTACCCTGCGGAGCGCGCGTACCCACAGACGACGTGGCGCGGTTGATGAATATCCTGATCCCGACGCCGTTCTTTCCCGCGAAGTAGCCGATGACGCCGACCTCGTGCATCCACGCGAGCGCCTTGCTCGCCGTGGCGCTCGCCACACCCAGCAACTCGCGCAACTGGACCCATGCGGTGACCTGCTTCCCTTCCCTCGCCTCCGACTCGAAGCGGAGCACGCCCTGCCGTTCCCAGAACTTCGGCGGGGCGCTCACCAAGCGTAGGTAGATCTTACTCATGAGGGGCGTGACGCGATCCGCTTCGGGCGAGGTGACGGCGGAGACAGCGTCCCCATCGAGCTGGTGGAAATTTTTCCGGTACTCATTCGCGCCTAGCTGAGTCTTGCGTATGAATCGCGGTGTCGAGAGCGCTTCAAGTGCCATAGGATTCTGACTCCCAAAGAATTTTCTCGACAGTCCGACGCCGGCGGAATATAATTTCTCTGCTGTTAGACACACTTACACCGGCTCGCCAAACTGCGAGTTATCGATTGACCCGTGGCACTCGGTCGCCAAACTGAAGGTGCCGCGGGTCATGTATTTTGAGACCCGGATTGCGGGCCTCTCCTCTCCAGCGTCAGATACCTACATCACTTTTTACTGCTTGAGAAGACTGAAATATTTTTTTCAGGGCGAAGAATTTCCTTCACCGTGAAGAGAATTTTTCATGGCGAAATGAATTCTTCAGGATGAAAAGTTTTCTTCAGGGTGAAGCGGGTATTTCAGGGTGAAGAAATTTTTTCACCCCGAAGAATTACATAGGGAACGCTGTCGTGGGAGCACTATCACATTAAGTTAACGCAGAGATACTGGATCACGTGGTTCGTTGTCGATACACGTAACCACTGCCTGTTTCGCATCAGGTTAAGTTATGCGACCTTGAAGATTCGCTGAGAAAAACCAGCATTTATACGAACCAGACGATCATTTGTGATGCAACGTCAATGTTCTTACCCCTTGAAATACAGCTCAATCTAATAGGAGCCGGTTATATACAATTGCCCCAAACAGGAGGGGTGAAAAAATTTCTTCAGGGTGAAAAATCCCTTTCAGGGTGAAGAGAATTTTTCAGGGTGCATCGCACACCCTCCTCATACTTGCTTGAAACATAACTAAATATATCTGTTGACATTATGAGGCGTTTTGCTCTAAGTAGGGGCGGCTACTTCTTTATGTTTTTGTTTGAAGTCGGAGTCCTTATGTCAAAGTCCAAGACGGTTTCGACAACGGAAGCGATCAAGCTGGTGGGCGTAAGCCGCGCCACGTTCTGGCGTCTGGTGAAGCGCTACAACATCTCAACGCTCCAGGACGTGCTGGACCGGCGGGTAAAACTGATCAGGCGCGAGGACGTTGACAAGCTGCTCTCGTACGCGCGAAGCGTGCGCAACGGCGAGCTTCCGTCAACGACAGAGGCTTACAAGAGGCGCGCCTCTTAACC
Organism: uncultured Pyrinomonadaceae bacterium; assembly: GCA_964246705.1. GTDB lineage: Bacteria > Acidobacteriota > Blastocatellia > Pyrinomonadales > Pyrinomonadaceae > DASZCR01. The sequence continues at coordinate 1,534 of CAXTRQ010000267.1, read as the reverse complement.
CGCCCGGCACTTTGTCCGGGCTCTTTAATAGGCGGGAGGTTTCATGAAGACTATCGCCGTCGCGAACCAGAAAGGCGGCGTCGGAAAGACGACCACCGCGGTCAACCTGGCCGCGGCGCTCGTCCACAGCGGGCGCAAGTGTCTGCTGCTCGACCTGGACGCGCAGGCCACGGCCTCGCGTTACCTTCTGGGCTCTTACGGCGAAGACGGCAAAGTAATGTATGACGTGCTGATGAAGCGCGTCAGGCTGCACGACTGTATCAAGGATACCTCGTTCGGCCTTTCGGTAGTGCCTAGCAATCTAGGACTCGCCTCGCTGGACGTGGACCTCTTGAGCGAGTTCAACCGCGAGCACCGCCTGGAGATGGCGATCCAGGAGCTGGGCGAGAACGCTTTTGACTACATCATCGTCGATTGCCCGCCGAACCTGGGCTTCGTGACAATCAACGCGTTCGCCGCGGCGCAGGTAGTCCTGATTCCCATCGAGTGTAAACCCGAGGCGTGGGAGGCCGTGCCACGTCTCATGCAGACACTGAGAAAGATCGTCAAAGAGTTTCAGAAACCGATACGCATCTACGCGCTCCCCACTTTTCTGGAGCGCACTAACTTGGCGAAAGACATTTACGACGAAATCAAGGAGCATTTCGAATCTTTCGCCCTGAGCCCCGTGCATAAGAATATAAAACTAGCCGAGGCATTCGCCGCCCGCCAGCCGATCATCCAGTACGACCCGGCTGCTTCGGGCGCGATGGATTATCTGAGGGTGGCTAAGGAACTGATAAATGGCGAAGAGACGCAAGTACGGAGACGCGTGGAAGGACGTTCAGATAGACGCTGAACAGAATGACGCCGTCTTCGACCGCTTTTTCAAGCGAACGCAGCCGGAGTCAGTCGAGCCGACGCACGCTGAAAAAGTAGTCCCGCCTGCTTCGGCAGGGAAGGGCGTCGAGTCTCCGTCACAGCGGCGCAGCGTTACACCCACGGCCCGCACCAACAAACCCGAGCAATCTAAAGCCACCGTCCGGGCAATCACCCCGGCGCTTCCACACATATCCGATGCCGCGGATATTCCGGCGCGCGTTGACAGGATCAAACGCCAGTACCGCCTGAGTAAGGGGGAGGCGGCTGTCCTGAAATATCTGCTCGAAAGTGCGGGCGAAAACGGCGGCACAGAATGCTACGCCAAAATCCCTCAACTCGCTGAAGCCTGTGAGATGACGCACCGCGGCTGCCAGTTCGCACTAAGGAATTTAGGCTCACGTGGCTTCGTCGTTCGCCTTAAAGACTACGACCCGACCGACAGGTTGGGCATCAAGTTCCAGATCAGCCTGCCAGCAATTTAGCCTTTACATCCATTTTCTCAACAAATCTGCGGGTTTTCTAAAGAAATTTCACCCTGAAAATATTTCTTCACCCTGAAATATTCATTTCACCCTGAAAAACATGCTTCAGGGTGAAATAATTTCTTCACCCCTTTTAGATAACCAGTTTAGTAGGTCTTTTCTGTTTCCTGCGCTTTAGCTCAATTGTGTAG
>CAXTRQ010000266.1:0-6961 GCA_964246705.1 uncultured Pyrinomonadaceae bacterium | reverse complement strand
ATCTACACTTATAAATTTATCGTCGACGGCAACTGGCTCTTAGACCCGTCGAACCCGCACACCGAAGAGGACGCCGCCGGTAACGTAAACTCGGTGCTGGTGGTTGTCGCCGCCGCTCAGCCCGGCAAGTGATTTTCATAAATTGTCTATGCACACAGGAGATTTGAAGAATTCGCAATGAGCACACAACCAAACAAGATTATTTACTCGATGGTCGGCGTCGGGAAGAACTATGACAAGAAAGCTGTCCTGAAGAACATCTATCTTTCGTACTTCTACGGCGCGAAGATTGGCGTCATCGGCCTGAACGGTTCGGGCAAAAGTTCTCTGCTGAGAATCATGGCGGGCGTGGACAAGAATTTCATCGGCGAGGTCGCGCCCTCTCCCGGTTACACGGTCGGCTATCTCGAACAGGAGCCGCGACTCGACGAGACCAAGACGGTGCGCGAGATTGTCGAACAGGGCGTGCAGGAAGTCGTGGACTTACTCAAAGAGTTCGACGAGATCAACATGAAGTTCGGCGAAGAGATGTCGGACGAAGAGATGTCGAAGCTGCTCGAACGACAGGGCACGGTGCAGGAGCGACTGGACGCTGCCGACGCTTGGGATTTGGATTCGCGGCTGGAGATGGCGATGGACGCGGTGCGCTGCCCGCCGGGCGAGACGCCGGTCAAGGTGCTCTCAGGCGGCGAAAAGCGGCGCGTCGCGCTGTGTCGCCTGCTCCTGCAAAAGCCGGACATCCTTTTGCTCGACGAGCCGACGAACCATCTCGACGCCGAGTCTGTCGCGTGGCTCGAACAGCACTTGCAGAAGTACGCGGGGACAATTATCGCCGTCACACACGACCGCTACTTTCTCGATAACGTCGCGGGCTGGATTCTCGAACTCGACCGTGGCGAGGGCATCCCATGGAAGGGCAACTATTCATCTTGGCTTGAGCAGAAACAGCAGCGTCTCCAGCGCGAAGAGAAGTCGGAGAGCGAACGGCAGAAGACCTTGCAGCGCGAACTCGAATGGATTCGCATGTCTCCGAAAGGCCGACATGCCAAGAGCAAGGCGCGCATCAATTCTTACGAGGCGCTGCTTTCGCAAGAGAAAGAAAAGCTCGCGCAGGAACTTGAGATTTACATTCCGCCCGGCGCGCGTCTCGGACAGGTGGTCATCGAAGCCGACGGCGTGTCGAAGGCTTACGGCGAACGCCTGCTCGTCGAAGGCATGACTTTCAATCTGCCTCCGGGCGGCATCGTCGGCATCATCGGCCCGAATGGCGCGGGCAAGACGACGCTCTTTCGGATGATTACCGGGCAGGAGCAGCCGGACGCTGGAACTTTTCGCATCGGCGCGACCGTCACGCTCGCCTATGTCGACCAGAGCCGCGACGCGCTCGATGCGAACAAAAGTATCTGGGAAGAAATTTCCGACGGCCTCGACGTGGTGCAACTCGGCGCGCGGCAGGTCAACTCGCGCGCCTACGTCGGGCGTTTCAACTTCTCCGGCTCTGACCAACAGAAGAAAATCGGGATGCTTTCAGGCGGCGAGCGCAACCGCGTCCATCTGGCGAAGATGCTCAAGTCCGGAGCCAACGTCCTGCTTTTAGACGAGCCGACAAACGACCTCGACGTGAACACGATGCGCGCTCTGGAAGAGGCGTTGGAAAACTTCGCCGGTTGCGCCGTCGTCATCAGCCACGACCGCTGGTTTCTCGACCGCATCGCCACGCACATCCTCGCGTTTGAAGGCGAAAGCAAAACCTACTGGTTCGAGGGCAACTACACGGACTACGAAGCCGACCGCCGCGCACGCCTCGGCGCAGCCGCCGACCAGCCGCACCGCATCAAATACCGGCAGTTGACGCGAAGCTGAGCGGAACCGTTTTTTACTCTCAAGAGGAATACTGAACAAGGAGATGTTTTCATGTCCTCACACGAAGGCTTCAAGCTTTGTGAAAAGCAATTTCCAAGCATCTTGGATATAGTGTTCAAGCTGAGCGAACATCTGATGCAACTCTGGAACTTTTTCGCGGCTGTCAGCGGTCTGATAGTCGGCTGGCTTCTCTCTTCAAAAGAATCTTGGAGTCTAATCCAACAGCTTATTGCCATCCTCTTGTATGCGGCGTTTCTGACCGTCAACGGCACTGCCCTGTTCAGAATGTATCGCTGGATGGAAATCGCGCTCTTAGAATTGAACAAGATGACACGACCCGACGGGGAAGAAGAAGTATCCCTACTGCAAAAGGCCATGAGTGAGGCTTGCATTCCGGGGCAGCGACGGGCGGCGACCATTGTTTACTCCCTGACGGCGGGGTTGGTGATTGGCAGCATTTTGTATTTGAAATGGTAGTCACCTGATGCAGATTCGGTGCACGGCAGTCGAGGTGTTTTGAAGGCCAGCGCCGCTAGAAACTCGACATGGCGGCTTTAATCCTTATCAAGGAAGGTTAGATTAATGAAAGCAACATGGAAGGGAACAATTCTGGCGGAGAGCGACGATACGATAGTCGTCGAGGGCAATCATTACTTTCCACCCGACGCCATCAAACGCGAGCATTTCCGCGAGAGTGAGACACACACGACTTGTCCTTGGAAGGGCGAGGCGAGTTATTACGATGTGGCGGTCGGCGACGAAGTGAATAGCGACGCGGCGTGGTTCTACCCGCAGCCGAAAGAGGCTGCGAAGAATATTGAGGGGCGCGTCGCGTTCTGGCGCGGCGTGAAGGTCGAATAAGGAAAATAGATGCTGTTGAAAAATCGGTTCGGGCGGCGGCTGTTGAACTTAACGCTCGCGCACGCAGTCGTCTTCGCCGCGCTCAACGTGGGCGACGCGGCGCAGCAGCGCAAGCCGAGGTTGCCCCCGCAGGTGCGCGCCGCGCTCGCGCACATTTCTGCCGAGAGCCTGCGCGGGCATCTCTCCTTCATCGCATCGGACGCGCTCGAAGGGCGGCGGGCTGGGACGCGCGGCATCGAAGTGGCCGCCGAATATATCGCCGCACAGTTTCGCCGCGCCGGACTCGAACCGGCGGGCGAAGACGGCGGGTATTTTCAGAACGCCGAGTTCTCTTCGCGCGCTGCGCCGGACGTGCCCATCAAGTCGCGCAACGTCCTCGGACTCCTGCGCGGTTCCGACCCGAAACTGAAAGATACCTACGTCGTCGTGAGCGCGCACTACGACCATCTCGGAGTGAGAGAGGGAATGGCGGGCGACAACATTTTCAACGGCGCGAACGACGACGGCAGCGGGACGGTCGCCGTCATCGAAATCGCTTCCGCTCTGGCGACACTCAAGACGCGACCCCGGCGCAGCATTCTCTTCATCACTTTCACGGGCGAAGAGTCGGGCTTGCGCGGCTCGCGTTATTATGGACAGCACCCGCTCTTCCCCATCGAGAAGACCATCGCGCAGATCAATATGGAGCAGATCGGGCGCACGGACGACTCGGAAGGGCCGCAAGTCGGGACAGTAGCGGTGACGGGTTTTGATTTCTCGGACGTGGGCGCGATCTTAAAGACAGCGGGCGCGGCGACCGGCGTCAAAGTCTACAAGCACCCGACGAAAAGCGACGCCTTCTTTGCGCGCAGCGATAACCAGTCGCTCGCCGATCAGGGCGTGCCCGCGCACACGGTCGGCGTCTCCTTCGAGTTCCCGGACTATCACGCCCCCGGCGACCACTGGGAAAAGATTGACTACGCGAATATGGAACGGGTCGCGCGCACGGTCGCGCTCGGCATCCTGACGATTGCAGGCAGGGCGCAAGAGCCGAAGTGGAACGAAGCCAACCCGAAGACCGAGAAATACGTCAAGGTCTGGCGCGAACACCACGCGCAGCCTGCGCCTTAGTGTAATTAGAGAGCGTCTAAAAGCTTTCTTCTGAGCGGTCTTTTTTCCTGAGCGGCTTGGCGTCTTTGCGTGAAGCTGAATTTCGCGCAAAGACGCCAAGAAGCATAAAAGTTGAGCGAATGAAGATTCCAGATTTCACCTCTTCAAGTTTGTATGCTCGGATGGTCGTAAATTCACAATCTCCCTGACTCTCTATGCTGAACCGCTCTGGTTTTGGCAGGTGCACGCGAAACCCCGGCGCGGGTGCGCGCGTATTAGCTTGCATCAATCCCCGATTTCCGTAAAAATTTGTCGTCCCCGTTCAGTCAACAACTCATTTCAACTTTCGGTAAGGAGCATCTCTATGCGTTATCTCAACCCGCGCCCTTTGACCGCGCTGCTATTGGCGGCGGCGCTCGGCTTGGCGGCTCTCGCGCAGACCGCCAGTCGCGGCTTCGATCCGTCCAACATGTGCACTACTACCAACTGTAAGGCGTGCGATGATTTTTATCAGTACGCCAACGGCGGCTGGCTCGCCAAGAACGAAATTCCTGCGGCCTTCTCATCATGGGGCATCACCAGCCCTTTGCGTGAAAAGAACGTCGAAACCCTACACCAGATTCTCGAAGAGGCCACGAAGAACACGGCGGCTCCGGCGGGAAGCAACGAACAGAAAATCGGCGCTTTCTATGCCAGTTGCATGGACGAGGCGAAGATTGAAGCCGCTGGCGCGAAACCGCTCGCGCCGGAAATCGCCATGATCAACAAGATGAAAAACGCGCGCGACCTTCCGGAGACGCTCGCGCGCCTGCATGATTTGGGCGTCAACGCGGTCTTCGGCTTCGGCTCAGGACAGGACTACAAAAACAGCACGAGTGTTATCGGCTCTGCTGGCCAAGGCGGACTCGGACTTCCCGACCGCGACTTTTATCTGAAGGACGACGAGAAGTCGAAAAGCACACGCGTCGCCTACGTCCAGCATGTGACCAACATGTTCAAGCTGCTCGGCGACGACGCCGACAAAGCGGCGGCAGAAGCGCAGACCGTGATGCGTATCGAAACCGAGTTGGCGCAGAATTCGATGGATCGTGTGACCCGGCGCGACCCCTTGAAACGCTACAACAAAATGAACGTCGCGCAACTCAAGACGCTCACTCCGAACTTCGACTGGGCGGCTTACTTCAAGGGCATCAACGCGCCGAAGTTCGCAGAAATCAACATCGGCCAGCCGGACTTTTTCCGTGGCGTGGACAAAATGCTCGCGAGCGTCGCGATAGACGATTGGAAGACTTACCTGCGCTGGCATCTCGTGCACGACGCCGCCTCTGCGCTCTCGAACGCTTTCGTCAACGAGAAGTTCGACTTTTACAGCAAGACCCTGACCGGCACGAAAGAGATGCTGCCGCGCTGGCGTCGCTGCGTCATCGCGACCGACCAGAATCTCGGCGAAGCGCTCGGCGAGGTCTACGTCAAGAAGGCGTTCCCGCCCGAAGCGAAAGCGCGCATGAAAGAGTTGGTCAATAATCTGATCGGGGCGTTGCGCGAAGACATCACGACGATTGATTGGATGAGCGACCCGACGCGCAAAGCCGCCATCGCCAAACTCGAAGCCTTCGCCGTCAAGATCGGCTATCCAGATAAGTGGCGCGATTACACGCAAGTTAAAATCGAACGCACCTCTTATGTTGATAACCTGATGCGCGTGGCGAAGTTTGAGAACAACTATGACCTCGCCAAGATCGGGCGACCGGTGGATCGCACGGAATGGGGCATGACGCCTCCGACCGTCAACGCCTACAACAACTCCCTGATGAACGAGATTGTGTTCCCGGCGGGTATCCTGCAACCGCCTTACTTCGACCCGACGGCTGACGATGCCCTCAACTACGGAGCCATCGGAGCCGTCATCGGTCACGAGATGACGCACGGCTTCGACGATCAGGGACGCAAGTTTGACCTGCACGGCAATCTGCAAGATTGGTGGACGGAACAGGATGCGAAGAATTACTTGACGCGCTCCACTTGCATCGAGCAGCAGTTCTCTTCATTCCGTGTCGAAGATGTCGGATTGAACCAGAACGGCAAACTCGTCCTCGGCGAATCCACCGCCGACCTCGGCGGCCTCAAGATCGCGTGGCTCGCTTTCCAGAAATCCATGCAGGGCAAGCCGCGCCCGGCCAGTATTGACGGCTTCACGCCCGAACAGCGTTTCTTCCTCGGCTGGGCGCAGGTCTGGGGCAGAAAACAGACGCCCGAAGCGACGCGGCAACAAATGCTCACAGACCCGCATCCCTTGGGGCGCTTCCGCGTCAACGGCCCGCTCTCGAACATGCCGCAGTTTGCCGAAGCATTCGGCTGCAAGATGGGCGACCCGATGGTGCGTGCCGCCGACCAGCGTTGTCAGGTCTGGTAAGAGCACAAGCCAAGCGCGGTGAAGAAAACTCAACAGCCCTAAAAGGGCGAGAGGACATGAGCCGGGGGCGGTCAAGAGACACGTTCCCGGCTCATGTCCTTCGTCCCTTTCAGGGACAAGAGCAACCGGATAGTTCCTTATCTCGAACGCACTTTATTCACCTCTCACTTCCGACCAATGCCCGCAAGGCATACCGCCTCTGGCAACACAATCCACGGATTCACTGAAGCACTTCTTCCAGCAGCGCCGCCAAACGCCAGCCAGCTTTGTGAATCTCGTCCTTCACGGTCGCGCCCGCCCAGATCGCGTAAAACTTTCCGCCGGGTTTCTTTTTCTCCTCTGCACGCCCGCTAATGATGTCCTTGTCGCCGGTCTTTGACTTGATGTTGATGAATTCAAGACGCTCATGTGCTTCACGTGCGAGCGGCATGATTTCGTTTGCTAACTCCTCAGCCCAAGTCTCTACATCACCCGTCAGCTTCCAATTTTTGGGTTCTTTGTTAGCCAACTGTTTGGCGACCGTCGAGTTCGGGGCGCTGCCAAAAGCGTTTTCTACTGTTTGGTCGTCCCAATAACTATGGAACTTTCCGGCCGACTTCTCCTTACCATTGACAATCGTGAACAAGGTGAGCTTGTTGCCTCCCTGATCGGCGAACCCCTTGTTGGTTGTCGTCGGTTCAAATGGATTTCCGCTGGCGTCGAAGTATTCAGCGCCTACGTGAAGCGGTTGGTGAA
>CAXTRQ010000265.1:1042-6988 GCA_964246705.1 uncultured Pyrinomonadaceae bacterium | reverse complement strand
GCGGCAGACCATTCTCCCCAAAATGATCAACGTCCTCGTCGTCGAAGACTCGCCGGAGATGCTCGAACTTTTGAACATTATGTTCGAGCGCAAAGGCTACAGCGTGATGGCCGCCGACACGGCTGCCGAGGCGATTAAACTGGCGGCGGGACAAACTCCCGGCATCATCATCTCCGACATCAACATGCCCGACCTCGACGGCTACCAACTGCTCTCGCAACTGCGCCGCCTGCCCGGCCTCGACAAAGTTCCGGCCATCGCCCTCTCCGGCTACGGGATGGACGAAGACCGCGACCGCTCGCTCGCCGCCGGCTTCAGCCTCCATCTTGCCAAGCCCATAGACCCCGACCAACTCTTCGCCGCTATCGAGCAATTGACGGCTTAAAGAGTTCAAAGTTTGAAGTTAAAAACCCGGTCATTAGAACTTTGAACTTTAAACTTTGCATTCGATACGACCGTGTGCATGACGACCGCCGCGATAATGATGCTGCCGCCCGTGAGCGCCCACTTCGACGGGCGTTCGCCAATCACCAGAAAAACCCAGACGGGATTCAAGACAGGCTCGATGTAGCCGACGATCCCGGCGTCGAGCGAGCGGACGCCGCGCGCGATGCCGTGCGTAAAAAGCGTGTACGCCAAACCGATCTGAACAACGCCGAGAAAAACGACGATGCCGATGTCTTCTATCGTGATAACGCGCGCGCGCGCCGCTAAAGCTGAGAGACTACCCGCGCGCACGACGATAAAAGGCACGGTCAACAGCGCGAGCAGCAGGTTGCCGTAAATCACCGACGAGGCGCGGTTCACACTCACCGAGCGCTGTTGGCGCATGAGCAGCATAAAGAAGGCGAAGCACAAACCTGAAGCCAGCGCATAGATGTTACCCTCCACGTCCTGCGGTCTGAGTTGCCCGACGAAGAAGAGCGACATCCCCGCCAGACAGCAGACGACGACGCTGATATCCCGCGCTCGAAATTTCTCGTCGAACATCAGAGGCTCTAACAGCAGGACGTAGACGGGCGCGGTGTATTGCAGAAAGATGGCGTTGGCGGCGGTCGTCAGTTTCGTCGCGATGACGAAGAGCAGCAGCAGCGCCGCGTAGAGCGCAGCCGTGATGAGCGTCACGCGGTTGAGACGAAATCCTTCGCGCCGCGTAAAGTATGCGACGGTCAAAGCGGCGAGGAGCGAACGTCCCAAAGAAAGCTCAAAAGCGTCGAGCGCGGTCGCCTTAATGAACAACCCGCCCGTGCTCCACAGCACGGCACCAGCGAGGATAAAAAGAATCGGGGGAATATTCATCGCGTCAGTCTGTCTTAAGTTTTAACCTTCAAACTGTACTAATAAAAACTCTCTTCTTAGCGTCTTTGAACTGGGAACGAAAAGATGATAAATCACCTGCGCGCGAAATCACTATCCGAACGCAGGGTGACCTGAGAGGCTTTTCGCTATGCAGAAACTTATCTACATCGGTCTGGCGGGACTCACGGGGACGCTCGGTAGATACTGGGTTGCGGGTCTCGTGGCGCGACGTTACGGCGAGACGTTCCCAGTGGGGACGCTGGTCGTCAATGTCGTCGGCTGCTTTCTGGCGGGGCTGCTCTTTTATCTCTTGCAGGAACGCTTTCACGTCGGCGAGCAGTGGCGCGAGGTGTTGATGATCGGGTTTCTCGGTGGCTTCACGACTTTTTCTTCTTACGGGCTGCAAACCTTCACGCTGTTGCGCGACGGCGAATTTGCGTTTGCGGCAGCGAACATAATCGCCTCGAATCTCGCAGGGCTGTTGATGGTCTGGCTCGGTTATTCTTTGGCCAGAGTGCTATGACGAGCAGTTGAAATTCTGTGGCTCGCGGGGCACTGGTGTATAGTTCGCCTTAATGCATCTGCGAGGCACGACGACAGCATCTAATAATTGCGTCCGGAATGGGCGCAGGGCATGTTTCTCCCAAAGAGAGAGGATTTTTTAAATGAACGATTTTCAGTCTCAGAATCAGAATTTCAGGCAGCAGGCATGGCCCCCGGCGGACGGCAGTTGGGGCAGCCTGCAAGCGCAGACGGCGGCGCAGGCGACCGTCTCCGAGCGCATGGGTTTTATCCGTAAAGTCTATGCGCTGTTTTTCGTGGCGACGCTGTTCGCCATCGGCGGCGTCGTGCTCGGTTTCATGTTTCCGGCGATTATGATTGGCGTCGCCAGTCATCCGTGGATTACCTTCTTCGTGCTGATGGGCGGCGTAATGGGCGCGCAGGCCGTGCGACACGTGCCGGGCGTTAATCTGCTCGCTCTCTTCGGTTTTACGACGCTGACGGGTGCGATTATCTCGCCTCTGATGTACATCGTCGGGCGCGATAATCCGGCCTCGATTCTTCAGGCGGGCGTGTTAACGGTCGGCATCTTCGGGGGATTGACGGCTTACGTCTTCATCTCGAAGAAGGATTTCAGTTTCCTGCGCGGGATGGTCACGACCGGCTTAATCGTCGTCTTTCTCGCGGCGCTTTTGAATCTTTTCATCGTCGGGTCAACCGCGCTCTCGTTCGGCATCTCGGCGGCGGTGCTGCTGCTGTTTTCAGGCTTCGTGCTCTACGACACCTCGAACATCATCCGCCGCTATCCGACGAACGAATATGTCGCGGGTGCGCTCTCGCTCTATCTCGACGCCTTCAATATCTTCCTCGCGCTGATTCGCATTCTCAACGCAGGACGACGATAGACCGGACTCAAGCAATTGACGGAAATGAAAGCGGCGAGTTGCACATCATGCAACTCGCCGCTTTTTCTTTATTGAAAACTCACCACCATCGGCGCTAGAAATCCAACTTGATGGCCAGCTGAAGTTGGCGCGGAGTGACGAACGTGGTCGTGCCGGAGGCGGGCGAGGCGAACGAGCGCGGCGTGCCGAAAGCCGTCGCCGCAGACGGCGCGCTGAGCGTCGTGCCCGCAAAGTTAAAGAACGTAGTGTTGACCGTCGCGACGCTCGGATGGTTGAAGATGTTGAAGGCTTCGAGAATCAGGCGCACGCGCACGGCCTCTGTAATCGGAATGGCGCGTGTCAGGCGCGCGTCGAACTGAAAAATTGAAGGCGTGGTGAATTGGTTGCGCACAGTTCCCGGCAGGCGGTCGTTGGCGCGGTTGCCGTCATTATTCGGGTCGCCGCCGACGAGCGCAGAGTAAGGCGTGCCGGACTGGAACTGCATGATGCTGGAGAAAGTGTAGTCGCTCAACAGGCCGCGCAGGAACGCGTTGTCGCTGTGCTTATAACGCCCCGTCTCGTAGACCGGGCTGAAGACGAAACGATGACGCAGGTCTGTGTCGGAGCGTCCATAGTCAGCGCCGGGGTTAAGCTGATTCTCCACGATCTTCGCGTCGTCGGCTCCGACGACGACGATGGTCTGGTCGGGGCGATCATCTTCGGCTTTCGAGAAAGTATAAGACGCGATGAACTGGAAGTGCGTCGAGAAACGCTGCGTCGCCTGAAGCGCGAGGGCATTGTAGAGCGATTTCGACCCGCTCTCGAAAACGCTGATGCGGTTATACGACGGGCCTGCCCCGGCGGCGCGCGAGATTGGGCGCGCGGTGGAGAAACGCTGGAAGGTGTAGGTCTGCGCGTCGGGGCCGGTCAGCGTGAAGGCTGTCGGCGCAAAAAGATTCACGTCGCGCGTGCGCGTCAGGTGCACGCCGCGATAGAAGAGATAGGTCGCAGAGAAACTCAGATTCTTCACCAACTCGCGCTCGACTCCGAGGCGTCCCTGCTGGACGTAGGGCTGGACGTAGTTTTCCTCAAAGAGAAAAAGGTTCGGGTTGGAAGAGATGCCAGCGGGCGGCGCGCTCAAGATGTTCGGGTAGCGGAGACCGGCGGCGGTGATGCCAGCGGCAGTCAGGTTAATGCCGGTGACGTTGATGCCGTTTTGCGAATGAGCCGTGCCGAGGACAATCGCCGGAGTCCGCGCGTAGTAGATGCCATAGCCGCCACGCACGACCGTCTTATCGTCGGGAGCGTAGCTGAAACCGACGCGCGGCGCGATGTTATTTTTGTCGTCGGGGCAGTGGCTCGTATCGAGGTGGTTGGCTAAGAGCAGCGGGTCTGGATTTTGGACAGGCGGGCAGGCGAGCTTTTGATAGTCGTAGCGGACGCCGATGTTGAGCGTCAGTTTCGACGTAACGCGCATGTCGTCCTGTGCGAAGAAGGCATACTCGGAACTGTTCGGATTCGTCGTGCCGCCCGACGTGTTTGCGCCCGCGAAGTTTTGCGTATAGGCCGACGGCGTGTTGGCGGCGAAGGCGGCGTACGACGGGAACGTGTAAGAGCCGCTGAAGAGTCCGGGGAAGAAATTCAGTATGCGGTCGAAATTGAAATCGAGTCCGAGTTTGTAGTTGCTGCGCCCGCGCACGTAAGAGATGTTGTCAATGAACTGCGCGCGCTTGATGGTGGTCTCGCGCGGGCTGAAATTGTTGCGCCCGATGTTGAGATTGCCCGCGCCTGTGTTAATGACGGCTTCGGGGTCTGCGCTGTTGGCCTCGCCCGGCTCTTTGTCGCGCGCAAACTGAAAACGAAACTCGTTGACAACTGCTTGCGTGAGCGTCGAGGTGAGCGTTCCCGAAAGCGTGTCGCTGCGAACGAGGCTGTCGCCGGAATGTTCTTCCGCGCTGAGCGTGCCGTTGTTTTCGTTGTTCGCGCCAACGAAGCCCTGATGGTTGTAGCGTAAGCTGAGTTGATTGGCGTTGTTGAGCGTGATGTCGCTTTTGCCGAGAAAGACGTTCTGATTACGCCCGACCTGATAGTTGCTGAGTTTCGGCAACAGGAGCGCACGCGCGGCAGCGGAGGATGCAAGGTTCAAGTTCGGCACGTCGAGCACCTGCGGCACGTCAGAGCGTTGCCCGTCGTAAGTGAAGAAGAAGAACGCGCGATTTTTGACGATGGGGCCGCCGAGCCGTCCGCCGAACTGATTAATCTTGGAGGACGGTCGCTTGTTCGGCTGACCGAGCCGCGCCTGATTGGCTTTGATAACGGGGTCGTTGGCGTTCAAAGCCTCCTTGCGAAAATACTCGAACAGGCCGCCGTGAAAAACGTTCGTGCCCGACTTGGTGACGACGTTGATAATCGCGCCGCCCGCGCGTCCGAACTCCGCCGAGAAACCATTCTGGTTAACCTGAAATTCCTGCACGGCCTCTTCGGAAAATTGATACGGCGGACGCACTCCGCCGCGCCCCAACGCCTGACCGAAGAACGTATTGTTGTTATCAACGCCGTCCACTTGCAGGCTGTTGAACGTGCCGCGCTGGCCGCCGACCGAAAGATCGCCGCCGCGCGGGTCGCGGATGACGCCGGGCGTCAGGGTTGCGAAGTCTTGAAAGTTGCGTCCGTTGATCGGCAGATTTTCGATGGAGCGTTGATTGACGGTGGTCGAGACGGAGGTGCGCGTCGTTTCGACGACGGGCGCTTCGCTCGTCACAGTCACATCAATATTTGCGCCCCCGACCGTCAACGCGATGTCGAGCGGCGTTTGACTGCCGACCGTGACGACGATGTTCTGTATCGTCGTCGGTTGAAACCCTTGCGCGCCTGCGGCCTTCACATTGTAAGAGCCGGGCGGCAGGAGAATGAGACGAAAGTTGCCTTCGCTGTCCGTCGTGGCGCTTTTCTCTAAGCCTGTGCCTTGATTGGTGGCGGTCACTGTGACGCCGGGTACGGCGGCTCCCTGCGGGTCGAGCACGCGGCCTTCGATGTTGCCGGTCGTCGCCTGCGATTGCGCGAAGGCCGCGAGCGTCGCCAGCGCAAAGCAGGCGCACGTCAGTATGAGCCGTGCGAAAGCGGGGGAAATCTTTCTCAGCATAAATTCCTCTTTGTGTGATTGAGTTTCGGACGGGCGACCGCTTTCTTAGCGTCTCGGGGGGGGGGGGGGGGGGGGGGGGGGGGGGGGGTGGCGGGAGGCGGCGACGGCCCGCCAGGAAGC
>CAXTRQ010000265.1:0-1032 GCA_964246705.1 uncultured Pyrinomonadaceae bacterium | reverse complement strand
GCGTGTTGCTCGCGGGCGGGGGGGCGGGCTCCTCAAATATATCCCCCCCCCCCCCCCCCCCGAGACGCTAAGAAGAACGCGGCTGCTTTCAGACTCATGTTCTGCGGCGGTGACTATCAAACTCTCGCCGCGAAGGCTGTGGTCTCTTAGCCGTTCGCGCCGTAGCTGCCGCCGCCGTAATTTGCCGGAGGCGGAGGTGTCGTCCCCGGAGCGCCGTCTTTGCGCTTCTCGAAAATCGCCGCGCCGATAAGACCGCCGAGCGTCGCAAAGATGGCTAAGACAATGCCGCCGACGATAGCGCCGCCAATCGCGGCTCCGACCGACACGCCCTGCGCCATCTGTGCCCGAATCTGTTCGGCCTGCTCAGGATTCTGCTGCGCGATGATACTCGCCAGCGCCGCGCCCATCGTATTGCCCATGACGAGCGAGAGCGGCACGCCGAGGACAATGTAAATCAGCGCGCCGATTCCCCCGGCCATCACACCGAGCATCGCCCCGTCGCCCGGCGTAACACGCGTGGGGGAGTCTTTGATATACATGTAACTCGCCAGCACCCCGCCGAGGATTCCCCACGCGCAACAACACACGTTGAGCATATTGACGAAGGGGATGGCCGACAGGATTCCGAGGGCAGCGCCGCCGATGAGCGCCGATTTCATTCTGTTATCCATAATCTTTTTACACCTTTAGAAGAGGAGATCGTTAAAGCTTTGAAGAGGGAGTTGCCAAATCGCACGCCGCGCAAGGCGTCCGAGCCTATGAGCTTCTTGAGCCGTCTGCGACAATTACCTGTGAAGCTCGTACCAGCTTTTGATCTTACCCGCGCAAAGAAAATCCCGCGCCGGAGAGTTGACGCCACTTCGTCCGGCTGATATCCAACGCTCCCGGCACGATAAAGAAGGCGGCGACCGCGCCGAGCAGCAGCGCCGTCACAAAACGAGAGAGATGCGTGTTAGGGCCGCTTCCGAACACGCCGAGCGCAAAATCAATCGTAGTCGGCCGCGCGGCGGCCCACCGCCACGCGCGCGCGGG
>CAXTRQ010000264.1:0-6992 GCA_964246705.1 uncultured Pyrinomonadaceae bacterium | reverse complement strand
CGGCTTTGCGGGCGCATGAGGCGATCAGAGAGGCCGTCGTTGCGGCGCGTGAAGATGTGGCGGGCGACAAGCGGCTCGTGGCCTACTTCGTGGCGCAACCGACGCGCGATCCCGCCATTGACGAATTGCGCCATTACCTGCGAAAGAGACTGCCTGAGTACATGATCCCGTCGGTCTTGATGCGACTCGAAGAGTTGCCCTTGTCGCGCAACGGGAAGGTCGACCGTGCCGCATTGCCTGCGCCAGACCGCACGCAACGCGAGAGGTGTGAGCCTTACGTTGCGCCGCGCAACGAGATGGAGAAGTTGGTGGCGAGCATGTGGTCTGAGATTCTGGGGGCGCAGCGCGTCGGCGTCGAAGATAATTTCTACGCCCTCGGCGGCCATTCGCTGTTGGCGACGCAGGTCATCTCGCGTGTGCGCGATCAGTTTCAGGTTGAAGTAGCGTTGGCTAGTTTGCTGGAGAGTCCCACGGTGGCCGGTTTGTGCGAGGCCATCACGCGCGCACAAAACAGTCGCGCGGGGCTTTCGACACGCGCCGTCACGCCTGTCTCGCGCCAACTCCGGCGCGTACAGGTTTCCGCACAAGGCACACTCACGAATTCCGAAGTCTCCGATAAAGATTAATAGGAACATCGCAATGGCAGCAGCGGAAGTCTTTATTTTCCCCACTTCGTATGCACAGCAACGTCTGTGGTTCATCGAGCAACTGAGTCCGGGCGGCGCGACCTTCAACATTCCGATAGCGCTTCGCCTGAGGGGCGCGCTCGACAGCGCCGCGCTTGACCGAAGCTTTCAAGAGATCGTCAGGCGGCATGAATCTCTGCGCACGACCTTCGCGGTGGTTGACGGACACCCCGTCCAGTTGATCGCCCCCGTATCAAGTTCGTCCCTGCCCGTCATTAGCTTGGAACACCTGCTCGCAGACGAGCGCGAGCGCGAAGCCCTGCGGCTGGCTGAAGAAGAGGCCCGGCGCGTCTTTGATCTGACGCGCGGGCCGCTCGTGCGGACTACCCTGCTGCGCCTGAGCAACGATGAGCACGTCCTGTTGTTGACGATGCACCACATCATTTCGGACGGCTGGTCAACCGGCGTGCTCATTCACGAACTCTCCGCGCTCTATCAAGCCTTCTCCACGGGCCAGCCGTCGCCCTTGCCGGAACTCGCCGTTCAATACGCCGATTTCACGATCTGGCAGCGCGAATCGCTGGAGGGCGAGTTTGTCGCCGCGCAACTCGATTACTGGAAGCAACAACTCGGCGGCACTCTGCCCGTCCTCGATTTACCGACAGATCGCCCGCGTCCCGCCGTCCCGAGCGGCGGCGGCGCAAAGTTCTCGTTCGCGCTCTCCGGGGAACTCAGCGCGTCGCTCAAAGATTTGAGCCGTCGTGAAGATGCCACGCTCTTTATCACCCTCCTCGCCGCTTTACAGGTTCTTCTTTATCGCTACACGGGGCAGACGGATATTTGCGTCGGGACGCCGACCGCAGGCCGCACGCGATCCGAGACGGAAAACTTGATCGGGTGTTTTCTCAACACGCTGGTCTTATCTACGGACATCTCCGGCAATCCGACTTTTCGCGAATTGCTGCGCCGCACGCGCCAAGTGGCCTATCAAGCTTATGCCAATCAAGACGTGCCCATTGAAATGCTGCTCGAAGTGCTTCAGCCGGAGAGACACCTGAGCCATAACGCGCTGTTTCAAGTGCTGTTCACTTTCCAAAACACGCCGATGCCCGTGCGAAGCCTGCCGGGGTTGACGCTCAACCAGATAGAAATTGACAGCGGAACATCCAAGTTCGATCTGACGCTGGACATGGACGAAGGCGAGGAAGGGCTGCACGGCTGGTTCGAGTACAGCACCGATCTCTTCGAGCGGGAAACCATCGCGCGCATGGCGGGGCGCTTTCGGACTTTGCTCGAAAGCATCGTCGAGACGCCGCACCGACGCGTCGCAGACCTCTCGCTCATGACGGAAGCGGAACGACGGCAACTGTTGTTGAAGGGCGTCGGCCCGCGCATCGAGAATCTGACAGACACATGTGTCCATCAACTTTTTGAAGACCAAGCCGCGCGCCGTCCCG
Organism: uncultured Pyrinomonadaceae bacterium; assembly: GCA_964246705.1. GTDB lineage: Bacteria > Acidobacteriota > Blastocatellia > Pyrinomonadales > Pyrinomonadaceae > DASZCR01. Next base: position 4,909 of record CAXTRQ010000264.1, on the reverse strand, counting down.
CTGCCATCGCCGTCGTCAGCGGCGCTGAAGAGTTGAGCTACGCGGAGTTGAATCGCCGCGCCAACCAGTTAGCCCACTACCTGCGTGCGCGCGGCGTCAGACCGGAGTCGCGCGTCGGCATCATGTTCGAGCGTTCGGTGGAGATGATAGTGGCGCTGCTCGGCGTCTTGAAGGCGGGCGGAGCCTATCTGCCGCTCGACCCGGCCTACCCGCGCGAGCGTCTTTCCTTCATGCTCGCCGACGCGCAGGTCGAGCTTTTGTTGACGCAGCGCGGGCTGGCGACGAGTCTGCCGCCGACAGAGGCGCGTGTGGTGGCGATGGATGGGGCGTGTGCGTGGTTGGCGGGCGAGAGTGCGGAGAATTCCGTGAGCGCTGCCGTGGCGCAGAATCTCGCCTATCTCATTTACACTTCCGGTTCGACTGGTCTGCCGAAAGGCGTGCTGATCCCTCATGCCGCGCTGGGCGGCTATACACAGGCGGCCATCAAAGCCTACGACATTTCACCCGCCGACCGCGTTCTGCAATTTGCTTCCATCAATTTCGACGCCAGCGCCGAAGAGATTTATGCCAGCCTCGCCGGTGGGGCTACGCTCGTCCTGCGGACGGACGAGATGATTTCCTCCGCGTCCCATTTTCTGCGCCGGTGCGGAGAGTGGCGAGTGACGGTGCTGGACTTGCCGACAGCCTACTGGCATGAGTTGACGGCGCGAGCTAAGGAAGATTGGCAGGCCGCGCGCGATCTACGTTTGGTCATCATCGGCGGCGAGCGCGCGCTGCCCGAACGTTTGGCAGCGTGGCGCAAATCTCTCGGCGATGCTGTGCGGCTGGTCAATACGTACGGGCCGACCGAGGCGACCATCGTCGCCACCATGTGCGAGCTAACGGGCGGGCAGCAGGAGACGGACTGGTTGCGGGAAGCGCCCATCGGGCATCCGGTCTGCAATACGCAGGTCTACGTCTTGGATCAATATTTGCGAATCGCCCCGGACGGAATTCCCGGCGAACTCTATATCGGCGGCGACGGGCTGGCGCGCGGTTATCTCAATCAGGCCATGCTCACCGCCGAGCGTTTCGTGCCGCATCCGTTTTCCGCTGCCCCCGGCGCGAGACTCTACAAGACAGGAGATCACGTGCGCTATGGGCGCGACGGGAGCCTTGAGTTTCTGGGCCGTCTCGATCAGCAAGTCAAGGTGCGCGGCTATCGCATCGAGTTGGACGAGGTTGAAGCGGCGATCAGCCAACACGAGGCCGTCGTCGAAGTGGCGGTTCTGGCGCGAGAAGATGTGCCCGGCAACAAGCGTCTGGTGGCTTACGTGGCGATGAAAGACGGCGACCGGCAGGTCTCGACCACCGGCCAACTCAGAGACTTCATCAAGCAGCGTTTGCCGGATTACATGATTCCCTCGGCCTTCGTCGTGCTTGAGACGCTGCCGTTGACGGTGACAGGCAAGGTGAACCGGCGGGACTTGCCCGCGCCGGAGATGTCGGGACGGACGGAGACGAGAAACTTCGTCGGGCCGCGCGATGCGCCGGAAGAGATGATGACGGGCATCTGGGCCGAAGTGTTGGGACTCGAACAACTCGGAGTGCATGACAACTTCTTCGAGGTCGGCGGCCACTCCCTGTTAGCCACGCAGGTTATCGCGCGCGTCCGCGAGACATTTAAAATCGAAGTCGCGTTGCGCAGCCTGTTCGAGTCGCCGACGATTGCCGAGTTTGCGGAGGTCATCGCGGCCGGGCAGCGAGAAGAGAATGAGCCGCCGCCGCCCATCGTGCCCGTCTCGCGCGAAAGGGAACTGCCCCTCTCGTTCGCGCAAGAGCGTCTCTGGTTTCTCAATCAGTTAGACCCATCCAGCGCCGCTTACCATGTGCCGCGCGCGCTCCGGCTGAGAGGCGCGCTAGACGTGGAATTGCTCGAACGCACCTTCGGCGAATTGATCGCTTATCACGAAATCCTGCGCACCAGCTTTCCCACCGTCAATGGTCGTCCGGTGCAGGCGATTCACCCGCCACACCCTGTCAGCATCCCCATTCTCGACTTACAGGAATTGTCCGAAGCCGAGCGCGAGGAGCGAGTCCAGCTATTGATCGTGCAAGAGGGCCAACGCGCTTTCGATCTCGCGCGTGGGCCTTTGATGCGCTTCAATCTCTTGCGACTCGACGTGGAAGAGTACGTCTTGATCTTGACAGAGCATCATCTGATCCATGATGGTTGGACGCAGGGAGTTTTAATTCGAGACTTTCTATCACTCTACGCCGCGCTCGCTCAGGGCGAGCCTTCGCCGCTTCCCGGCCTTCCTATTCAATACGCGGATTTCGCCTTCTGGCAGCGCGAATGGTTGCAAGGCGAAGTGCTGGAGAAACAACTCGCCTACTGGAAGAATCAACTGTCCGGCGCGGCCCCCATCCTCGAACTACCGACAGACCGCCCGCGCCCCGTCATCCAAAGCTCGCGCGGCGCGCTGCAAACCTTAGAGATTCCCGCGCGGCTCGCCAACGCGCTCGTCGCTCTCAGCCGCCGTGAGGGCGTGACCCTCTTCATGGTCATGTTGGCCGCCTTCCAAGTGCTGCTCTATCGCTATTCAAGACAGGAAGACATCAGCATCGGGTCGGGCGTCGCCAATCGTCGCTGGCGCGAGGTCGAGGGACTGCTCGGCATGATCATCAACACCGTCGTCCTGCGCACAGACCTCTGTGGCGACCCGACGTTCCGCGAATTGCTGGGTCGCGTCTCCGAAGTCTGTCTCGGCGCATACGCACATCAAGACCTGCCCTTTGAGAAACTCGTCGAAGAACTTCAGCCCGAGCGCAGCCTCAGCCACACGCCTCTGTTTCAGGTCATGTTTGGCTTTCTCGACACGCCTATGCCGGAGTTGGAGCTTCCCGGCCTGACGTTGAGTACGATGGACGACCATAATCGGTCAACCAAGTTTGATCTCAACATGATTGTCATCCCGCGCTTGCAGACGCATCAGGCGTCTCCCAATTCCAGAGCGGAGTTGAGCGAGATGATCGTCTTACTGGAATATAGTACAGACCTCTTTGATGACAGCACGATCGCGCGACTGCTGAACCACTTTGAGAATTTACTCTCCGGCATCATCGCTCATACGCAGCAACGCCTCTCGGCACTCACACTGCTCGACGCCCAAGAAGAAGCACAATTACTCTACGGCTGGAATCAGACCGAACATGCATATCCGCGCCAGCATTCCGTCCATCAGCTGTTCGAGCAGCAAGTCCTGCGCTCTCCTCAAGCCATCGCCGTGACGAGCGCGGACACTCATCTGTCTTATCACGAACTCAACACACGCGCTAATCAGTTAGCGCGCTACTTGCAGCAGCAAGGCGTCGGGCAGGAATCGGTGGTCGCACTCTGTCTGGAGCGTTCCATCGAGCAAGTCATCTCCGTGCTGGCGGTGCTCAAGGCGGGAGGGACATACTTGCCGCTCGACCCGCACACTCCTTTAGCGAGGCTGTCGTGGATGATGGAAGAGGCGCAGGTCGGCGTCGTCATCACGACCGTCGAGTGGGAGCAGGTGTTGCCGAGCCACTGGGCGCAGGTCATCAAAATAGCAGAGGTGTGGGCGGAGGTCGGCGCGCAGTCCGAAGAGAATCTGGGGGTGGCAGGCGATGCCCGCCAACTGGCTTACATCATGTACACCTCCGGCTCGACCGGCCAACCCAAAGGCGTGATGATTCCACACCGCGCCATCCTGCGCCTGTTCTCCGACACTCGTTACCTGCAACTCGATGCCTCTTCGCGCATCGCACATCTGTCGAACTCCTCCTTTGATGCTGCGACCTTCGAGCTGTGGGGAGCGTTGTTGCACGGCGCGCGGCTCGTCCTGATCGCACGCCAGATAGCGCTCGCGCCCGCATTGCTGGCTCAGGAATTGGAGCAGCAAGCGATAACGACCATCTTTCTCACGACGGCTTTATTCAACCAGATGGTCGCGCAGGAAGCAGCGAGTTTGCGCCGATGTCGAGAAGTGTTGTTCGGCGGCGAGGCGGCTGACCCCAGCCGCGTGCGCCAACTCCTTGACGGCACTGGCACAGTGCGGCTGATCAATGGCTACGGGCCGACGGAGAGCACGACGTTCGCCAGTTGGGAAGAGGTGCGCCATGTCCCTGCCCTTGCACGCTCCATCCCCATCGGCACGCCTCTCGCTAACACCACCTTGTACCTCCTCGACCACCATCTCCTGCCCGTCGCAACCGGAGTCGTCGCACAACTCTACATCGGAGGCGAAGGGCTTGCCAGAGGCTATCTGCATCAGCCCGCATTGACCGCCGAGCGGTTTGTGCCCCATCCCTATAGCCCGAGACCGGGCCAGAGATTGTATCGGAGCGGAGACCTCTGCCGGAGATTGCCGGATGGAAGAGTGGAGTTTGTCGGCAGAGTTGATCGGCAGGTCAAGGTCAGAGGCTTCCGCATCGAGTTGGCGGAAATCGAGGCGGTGCTGGGCGGGCATCCAGCCGTGCAGGAGTGCGTCGTCGAGGTCGAAGGTACGCAGGCACAGGAGAAACGACTGGTTGGCTACGTCGTCATGCGGGCAGGAGCGGAGACGAGCGGCAGAGAGTTGCGAGGGTACGTCGCGCAGCAGCTACCGGAGTACATGATTCCGGCCTTGATAGTGGAATTGGAGGAGATGCCGCTGACGGCCAATGGGAAGGTGGAGCGGCGTGCGTTGCGGGAAGCGCCGAAGAAGAGGATGGAGCGAGAGGAGGAGGAAGAGAGGGAAAAGACGGCGGTGGAAGAGATACTAGTGGGAGTGTGGGAGGAGGTCTTAGGGGTCGAGGGCGTGAGAGTGGAAGATAACTTTTTCGAGATCGGAGGACATTCGTTGCTGGCGACGCAGGTGATGACGCGCGTACGGGAGGCATTCGGAGTCGAAGTCCCTTTGCG
>CAXTRQ010000263.1:0-7034 GCA_964246705.1 uncultured Pyrinomonadaceae bacterium | reverse complement strand
ACCTCGCCCTCATCAATCTCAACCCGTTCACACCGCTCGTCAGAAGCTATCGCAACATCATGCTGGACGGCCTCCCGCCCGACTGGGGCGGCCTCGCTTACTTTACACTCTTCGCTGCTGCGCTCTTCATCATCGGCTACTGGTGGTTTGCGCGCACGCGTAAAAATTTCGCCGACGTAATCTGAAAACTGAAAACCCCCTCTACCGTCTACTACTGTTGATGACGACCACGCCCATCAGCCACCAGATGAGAAGCGCGACTTCGGAATCGCCGAAGTTGTAGTTGACGAGCGAACTGGCGAAGAATCCTGCGAGCGCGCCTGCCGTGCCGAGCAGAAGCCCGTGCGTCCAAGCGCCGTCTGACTCGCGCCACATCTTTTCGGCGCGGGCAATCGTCAACCAGAAAACGAGGATGAGCCAGAGCCAGAAGAGAAGCGCCGGGATGCCTCGCTCAAAGGCAATCTGTAAGAGCGTCGAGTGCGTGTGAATTTGTACGTTGCCCGGAAAGCCCCACTCTTGCCAGTGATGCTGGACGGCGTCCATGCCGTGACCGAAGATCGGATGCAAGGCCACGCGCCCCGCTGCCACGCGCGCCACCTCTGCGCGCAGGCGCGAACTTTCGTCCTGTAAACTGAGCGCGCCCGTCGCGCGCGTGCGCCAGACGGCGACTGCGCCGAAGGCAAGCGCGAAGAAGACGACCGCCGTGACGGCGAGCCGCGCCCGCCCGCGCGTCGCGCCGCGCCAGAGCACGACGATTGCGCCGATGGCGAAAGCGACGAGCACCGTCCGCATCGCCGTCAAGACGATTCCGGCGGCCAGACAGCCGAACGCGGCGGCGGGCAGTGCGAAGTATCGCCATGACTTTCGCCCGCGCTGGAAATTGGCGAGCGCGAAGCCGAGCGCAAGCTGCGCGACTATCTGTAACATCTCGGCGAAGGTCTCGTAGTGGCGCGACCAGCCCGACGCGCGAAAACTGTGCGTGCGTCCTCCGCCCGTTAGTCCTGACGGATTTTCAGCCGCCTTCAATTCGTCCGTCACGACCGCGCCATTCCACTCGACATGCTCGCCGCGCGTGATGACGCTCAACGAAAGACGCTGGCCTGTCTTGGTGCGCCTGATCGCATCGTCAATCTCTGCGACCGACGAGACGCGTTCGTCGCCGATGCGCCAGATGGCGTCGCCCTTCTGCACGGAGAAGCCGGGAGGCGTCTGCGTGCGGAAGGGGCTGCGCGCGCTGATTTCTTCGACACGGACGCCGCGCCCGCGCACGAGTTCGCCCACGCTCCAGAGCGTGCCCGCCACGCCCGACGTGATGAGCAGCGCGGCTAGTGCGATTGAGAGACGGCGCGTCAGCGTCGCCTGCGTGAGATAGAAGACGAGAAAGGTGCTGGCCGAGATGAGCTTGGCGAGGCTCGTACGCGGCTCGGTTGAGAGAAGCGCGGATAGAACTGTCCAACCGAAAAAAAGCCAGAGCGGAAGATCGAAAGGGCTGCGACGCAGTCCCATCTGCCCGGTCGCCAGCGTGCGCAGGAGCCAGCCCAGCAGGGCGAACGAAAGACCGATCCACGCTCCGGCAATCGAGTGCGGAGCGGCCATCGCATAGACGACAAAGCCCGCGACGATTGCCGACTCTCCGGCACGCAGGACAAACCCAGAGGGCTGCCTGCGCCCGCCCGCGTCTCCTGCCGTCGGCCTCGAAGTCGTCTCAAAGTTTTGAGCGTTCACTCTGTTCCCGATGCCTGCGGTGGTGAACCGGAGTTCCCCGAAAGTCAACGTAAACCCTACGAAAACGGTTGGTTGACACTCTCTGCAAGCGCGTGTTAGCGTACAAAATTGCCCGTCACCGCAAGAAGGGGGTGCGAGCTTTTTGACGGACTATACGGACATCTCCGGCGGGCGAACGGGTGCTGCAAACCTTGCTGCCGAAACACTGTCCGCCGCTTTAATTCCATTGTCCATTTCTCAAAGACAGACAATCTCCTGATGGGATTCGATAAAATAAAGGCTGTCCGTGCGGCTGAAAAATATCTTGCACAGGGCAAGATACCCGCAGCTATTCAAGAGTATCGCCGGATTGTTGAGCAAGACACTGATGATTTCAGCGCGCTCAACACGCTCGGCGATCTCTATTCGCGTATTGATAAAAAGCAGGAAGCGGTCGCTTGCTTCCGTCGCGTCGCCGAGCATTATCGCGAACAGGGCTTTCAACTCAAAGCCATTGCGATGTACAAAAAAATCACGCGCTTTACGCCGGGCGACGCCAGCGTTTCGCTCAATCTCGCTACGCTCTATGAACAGCAGGGCTTGATGGTCGAAGCCCGCACGCAGTATCTCACAGTCGCCGAAGCTCACCAGCGTGCCGGTAACACGCGCGAGGCGCTCGATGTTTTGCGCCGCGTCGCCGATCTCGACCCGAACAACACAGACATTCGCCTGCGTCTCGCCCAAGGCTTGATGCACGACACCCAGCCCGAACTCGCCGCCGACGCCTTCACAGACGCGGGCGAAAGGCTCGCGGCGCGCGGCGACTACGAACGCTCGCTCGACTCTTATACGAAAGCCCTCGCCTTGCGCCCGCACTCGCACGCTGCGCTGCAAGGACTCGTCATCGCGCACACGGCGCTGGGGACGGCAGACGAAGCGGCGGAAGTTTTAGAGCAGTCCGTAGCGGCCAATCCCGGCGATCTGGAATTGCGTGCGATGCTGGCGCGCGCCTACGTCGAAGCCGAAAACGCCGTGCAGGCCGAACGCGTGACAGACGAACTCGTATCGCACGACTCGACCAGCTACGCGCTCTTCTTCGATGTCGCGCGGCTTTATCTTCAACAGAATAATGTCGAACGCGCCGTGCACCTATTGGGGCGCATGATCGAAGCCGCGCTCACAGCCCGCGCCGAAGAGCCGCTACTTGAATTGCTTCAAGAGGTCTTGGCGCGCGACCCTGAGCAGATGGATGCGCTCCAACTGCTCGCGCGCATCCACGCTTGGCAGCACGACGACGAGCGCCTGCGTAGCACCCTCGAACGCATTGCCGACGCGGCTGAGAGCGCGGGCGATCAAGAATTGGAGCGGCGCACGCTCGCCCAACTCGTCAGGCTCGCGCCGAACGAGCCGCGCTACGTTGCGAGGTTACAATCGCTCGGCGGCGCGCAGGTTAGCGACGAGGAAAGCCCCGCACAGGCAAGCGCGCCGCCCTCCGACGAAGTGCCGACCTTCGAGAGTTTCATGATGCCGGATCAGACGCCGTCCGTCTCGACGCCGGTCGAGACCTTCGATTCTTCCGTGCGCGACTTCGACTTGCAGTCCGCGCCCGTCACCGAAAAATCTGACGCCAGCGCATCCTTCGCCGACCTCAACGACGACTTCGATGCTGTTTCCCTCTCCGGCACTGCAACCGCCGCCGACGCCACTACGACTTCAGGTTTTCAGGAAGTGGACTTCGGCGCGGGACTTCAAGGGACGCCCGTACCAGCGGAAGACGCGCAAAATTCCCCGACCAATAGCGAGCGCATCAGCGCCCTGCTCGCGCAGGAACTCGAAAGTATAGATTTTTATCTCGCACAGGGTTACAACGACATTGCGCGCGATACGCTCGATATGCTTGCGCGCCAGTATGGCGATCATCCAGACATCGAAGCGCGCCGCCTTCAAATACCCTCCGGCGATTCCTCCGAGCCAGTGCCCGCCGCCTTCGCCGAAGAGAGCGCCGTCCACGTCGCCACCGACAACATCGAAGTTGTGGTGACTGACTTCAGCGCCTACGATTTAAGTGGCGGCGGCGAGGCGACGGCAGTCTCCGATACACAAGAAGCGGAAGCCGAACTGGACGCCGCGTTGACAAACATTGTGAGCGATGCTGCGGCGAGCGAAACGAGCGCCGCGCCGGCGACTTCCGCCAAAGTAAACTCGAACGCGGACGGCGGGGCAGGACTCGACCCCGGACTCGCCGCCATCTTCGACGAGTTCCGCGAAGCGGTCGAGGATGTCGAACCGGACACCGAAGCCGACTACGAGACGAACTACAATTTCGGCCTCGCCTACAAGGACATGGACTTGCTCGATCAAGCCATCGAAGCGTTCCAGACGGCCATCACGATGACTGCGCCGGGCGACGGCACGCCGCGCTACTTGCAATGCTGCAACATGCTCGGCCACTGCTTCATGCAGAGAGAGATGCCGCAGATTGCGGCGATGTGGTTCAAGAAAGGGCTGGAAGCGCGCGGCCACACCGAGGACGAATATCAGGCGTTACGCTATGAACTCGGCACGGCCTACGAGCAGATGGGCGATCTCTCTCGCGCCATAGATGTCTTCAACGAAGTCTACGGCATCAATGTTTCCTATCGCGGCGTCTCCGACAAACTCCGCGAATTGCAATCGCTGAAAAGTAAGTGACGAGTGACAAGTTGAAGACAGCTTTCTTCTCAGCACTCTTGACTGAAAACTGAAAACTGCTCCCGGTTTTGCTCGTCGCTCGTCGCTCGTCACTGTTTTAGAATATGTCTTCCAAATTAACGGTCATCTTCTACATCATCCTGTGCCTTGAGGCGGGCATTGTCCTGACGCTGCTCCCGTGGGTGCATCCGTTTGGGATGGGCGACTGGGGAGACAATTTTATTCTGCTCTATGCATCGCAGAAGATCGGCTTGCAGGGCTTACAACATGCCGTCTCATCCGGCTGGGTGCGCGGCGCTGTGACCGGCCTCGGCGTTCTCAATCTCGCGATGGCCTTCTGGGAGATGGCGCACTTTCGACAGACCGTGCGCGCCCTCCAATCGCACGAGAGCACGCAGGCGTTGCCGCCCGAAACCAATGGCTCTCGAATTACCGACACCGATCACGTATCTGATTACCAACGGCGAGACGACGCGCGCGACCGCTCCTGACAGTCGAGAGTTCGCGCATCTTCTCGTAGTCGTCAGAGCGGCCATCGGCGCGCGTATCGGGTTGATTCAACTGCGCGAAAAAAATCTCCATCCGCGCATGCTCTACGAACTCGCGACGCGTGCCGCATCCTTGACGCGCGGCACGCCGACGCGCCTCCTCATCAACGACCGCGCCGACATCGCACGCGCCGCCGGAGCCGACGGCGTGCATCTCACATCCTCTTCGCTCGCGCCCGCAATTATCCGTCGCGCTTTCGGGACGAGCTTTCTCATCGGTGTCTCGACCCATTCGCTAGGTGAGGCGCAGTCCGCACGCGACGGCGGCGCAGACTTCGCCGTTTTCGGCCCCGTCTTCGAGACGCCTTCAAAGAGAGCATACGGCTCGCCCGTCGGCCTCGCCTCATTGAGCGCCGCAGCCCGCGCCGTCGCTCCTTTTCCGCTCGTCGCGCTCGGTGGTCTCACGCTTCAAAACGCACACGAAGTATTCCGCGGGGGCGCGCAGGGCGTCGCCGCGATCCGAATGTTCAGCGATGCTGAAGAACTTGCAGTGATAGTAAGGGCGGTAGAAAATGGGGCGGCTGAAATTCACCCGGAGGGGTGAGCTTTTATGACCGATGAATCGAATGTTCTGCCCGTCGCGCTAACCATCGCCGGATTCGACCCGTCGGGCGGCGCAGGGATAGTCGCCGACATCAAGACTTTCACCGCCTTCGGATGTTTTGCGACCGCCGCCGTCACGTCTCTGACTTACCAGAACACGACGGGCGTCTTCGGCGCGGCGCACCAGACGGCGCAGGCCGTGCGCGCGCAGGTCTTACCTGTCGTCGAAGATTTCAGTATCGCGGGCGTCAAGACGGGGATGCTACCGAGTCGAGAGGTGATTGTCGAAGTGGCACGCCTGTTTCGTGAAACCGCTCTGCCTGCGCCAATCGTCGACCCGGTCGTGCGTTCAACCTCCGGTTATGATTTGATAGACGACGAGACGCTCCAGTCGCTCAAGTCGGAACTCTTGCCGCTGGCGCGCGTCGTCACACCGAACATACCGGAGGCCGAGCGCATCACAGGACTGCGCGGCATCAGGGACGAAGAGGGGATGCGTGAGGCCGCACGAATTATGCGCGAGATGGGCGCGCGCGCCGTCTTGGTCAAGGGCGGCCATCTCGAAGGGGAAGCCTTAGACTTGCTCGACGACGAAGGACGGGTCAGCCTTTTTCGCGCCGCGCGCATCTACACAAATGCGACGCACGGTACAGGCTGCACGCTCGCCGCCGCTCTCGCCGCCGGACTCGCGCGCGGCTGGAAGCTGGAGCAAGCGCTGGCGACGGCCAAGCGTTTCGTGACCGATGCCATCCGGCACGCGCCGCATCTGGGGCGCGGCCACAGTCCAATTAACCACAACGTCCCTGTTCGCTTTCGTGAGTAGGGCATAAGGGAAGACCGCTTGAGAATTAAAAGAATAAGAGCCGGAGTTGTCCTTCATCGCATGTGGAGAATGCGGAGCGTGGGCGGCGCACCGTTTCTCCTGTGCCTCGCGTGCGGTTTTGCTTTTGCCGCGCAGGGAGATTTAACCGGCGGCATCGGACAGATTGCCTTCCAGCCGCGCAAAGAGAAAGTGGTCAAGCAGGCGCGACCAAAACTCGTCAAACCGAAGCCGCCCCCGCCCGCTCGTATTAACCCGGACGAAAAATTGATGGAGGTCGCCGCCGGAGGCGACGAGGCGGCAACTCGTGAGTTGCTCGGTCGCGGCGCAAGCGCCAATCCTGTACGCAAAGACGGTCTGACGCCTTTGATGCTCGCCGCCGAGGCCGGGCACACGCCCGTCGTCCAACTGTTGCTCGAACGGGGAGCCAACGTCAACGCCAAAAACAGGGAAGACTGTACGCCCCTCATCTACGCCGTCGGCAACGGTCATAGCGACGTGGCGCAGGCGATACTCGCCAAGGGGGCGGAGGTCAACGCGTCGTGTGCTGACGGGCTGACGGCGCTCTCGCTTGCCGCCGAGGACGGTAACGCCGCTCTGGTCACGACGCTCGTTGAGCGCGGCGCGGACGTGAACGCCAAAACCATGGACGGCCAGACGCCGCTTCTCTTCGCCGCCTCGAACGGCAAAGACGATATTGTGCGCGCTCTCTTAGCCAAAGGCGCAGA
>CAXTRQ010000262.1:341-7054 GCA_964246705.1 uncultured Pyrinomonadaceae bacterium | reverse complement strand
AGCGCGCTGCGTGCCGCCCGACTGTCCGAAGAGTTGACCGAGCATCTGTCCGAAGGGCGGCGTCTGGTCGGAGCGAAACGCTTCCGAGAGGCTGTCGGCAATGACCGGTGTCGGCGCGGCTTGCGCGAATTGGTCGAAATCATCATGCACTGTGTCGGGCGGTTGGCTGGCTTGCGCGCCGTCACCACCGCCGTATTGCTGCAAAATATTGCTAATCCCGTTCATCCATTCCATCCTACGTTCTCCTTGAAGAAAAAAGTTGAAAAAGCTTGACCCCGCAGCGCGCCGGATGCGACTCGCTGCGGGGAGCTTTCAGTTAAAGGGGAAGTAAATACAGGAGATAATCTTCGCGCGCAGTTTACCGCACCCCGCGCCGGTTTGGCTAAGGTTTGACGGGCGTCGGCGTGACACGCGGGCGAGTCGTGGAATCCGTTTCGGGCGTGCGCTCCGAAGGCAGTAACCGCGAAGGGTCTGGGCGGTCGGGCGAGGTGTGCGTGTGCACAGCTTTCCATGCGCCGCCGATGTTTTGGAAGACGAGCGTGAGGCGTCCGGTCGCGCTCTCGCTTGCGCCGCTCGCCGTCTGCGTCTGCGACCAGAGGCACGTCACGAGCGCCGCATCGCTGCCGAGCATCGAGACGCGCACATCGCGCACGTCCAACCGCACGTCTTTTAAATTCGGATAGGAACTCGCGCGGTTCGAGCGCACCTGCTCCCAGCCGCGCGTGACCGTGCCGTTGTTGTTGAAAAGAAGCAGTTGCGGTGAATTCCAATAGACGCTCATCACGGCCTCAACGTCTGCACGGCGAATACCGTCAATCAGCGCGTCGAAGGCGTCGCGCACGGCCTTCAACCCGGCGGCCGGCGAGGACGCAGTTTGCGTGCGCGCCGCGCCCCGGCGGCTTCCGCGCGCGGGCGTTGTGCCGGTCGCGGGTTCTTCCTGACCGCTCGCCGTCGTCGTGGCGGGCGTCCGCGCCTTCGTCGTCGTGGTCGTCGTCTGCCGGCTGCGTGTGGTTTGCGTCTGCGTCGTTCCCGTATTGGTGCTCTGCGCGAACCCTGCGACAGACAACGCGAATATAATTATCAGAATGAAGAATGATTTTTTAAGCATGAAATTAATCCTCCTAAGAGTACGTCGAGCGCGGGCGTCCGTCATTACTTCTGGAACGCGCTCCGGTGACGGTTAAATGAATTTCTAAACGAGCCGCGCGGCTTCACGTAAGCGACGGGCGGAACGCTCGCGCCCGATTACGTCGAAAACTTCAAACATCGAGGGGCCGACTGATTGACCAGTCAGCGCCGTACGCGACGCATTGATTAAGAGTCCGGCCTTCACATTCATCTCTTCGGCGAAGGCGCGCAGCGTCGCCTCGCTCGTCTCCGCCGTGAAAGGCTCGGTCTGCGCCATCCTCTCGCCCAAGGCGGGAAGCAATTCTCTCAAGCGCATATCTTTCTTCAGGTTCTTGGTGATTGCCGTCTCGTCAAACTCGAAATCGTCTGCGAAGTAGGCGCGTCCCTGTCCCGTGAAATCCTTGAGCGTGATGAAGCGTTGACGGATGAGATCAATCGTCTTCTCAAACCACGCGCGCTCGTCTGCATCGTACTGCGCGCGCCATAGCCCGCACGCTTCCAACTCGGCGCGCACCATCGGCGCAAGCTTTTCGAGCGGCATCGTGCGGATATATTCGGCGTTCATCCATGTCGCCTTTTGATCCGTCCACTGGCGCGGGTCTGTCTCGCTGAAATTGAAGACGGCGTTCGAGCGATGGATGCCTTCGAGAGTGAACTGCGCGACCAATTCCTCAAGCGATAGAATCTCTTTCTCGTCCTTCGGCGACCAGCCGAGGAGCGCGAGAAAGTTGACGAACGCTTCGGGCACAAAGCCGCGATCACGATATGTCGTTAAAGATACGACCTCGCCGTGCTTGCGCTTCGAGAGTTTCGCCTTGTTCGGCGCAAGTATCAACGGCAGGTGCGCGAAGGCCGGGACGCTCGCCCCCAACGCTTCGTAGATGAGTATTTGCTTGTGCGTGTTCGTCAGGTGGTCTTGGCCTCGAATGACGTGTGTGATGCCCATCTCTCGGTCGTCTACGACGACCGAGAGATTGTAGAGCGGATGCAGCGCACCGGAGCGGAGCAGCACGAGGTCTTCAATCTCGGAATAGTCGCGCTCCTGCGTGCCATAGACAATATCCTCAAAATGCGAACGCCCCTCACGCGCGACCTTCAGGCGGACGGCGAAAGGCTCGCCCGACGCGGCGCGCGCGTTCGACTCTTCCAGAGGAAGGTCGCGGAAGGGATTGCTGCGATGGTCTACGGCCTCAGTCGCGCCCCTATGGCGCGCGCGGGCGGCGATCTCCTGTTTGATATTCCCGTCCGTGCGTTCTTCCTTCGGCGTGAAGTCCCTGTACGCCGTGCCCGCTTCGACGAGCCGGAGCGCGGCGGCGCGGTGCTTGTCTGCGTTGCGCGATTGAAAGACGATCTCCTCGTCGTAATCGCCTAGCCCCAGCCACTCCAGCCCCTCGATGATTGAACGCGTAGACTCGTCGGTCGAACGCTCCACGTCCGTGTCTTCGACGCGCAACAGAAATTTGCCGCCCTGCGAGCGCGCGTAGAGCCAGTTAAAGAGCGCGCTACGCGCCGCGCCGATGTGCAGATAGCCGGTGGGCGATGGTGCGAAACGAACGCGGATAGACATGATTCACATGCAGTGACGAGTGGCGAGTGACAAGTGACGAGTTAAAACCTCTGATCTTTAAACCTGTCACTCGCCACTCGTCACTTGTTACTCCTTTTCATCTCTTCGATTTGTTTGCTCAGTTGTTCAAGCCGCGCGATGAGTTCCTGGTGTTGTAGCTCGTCGCGGGGCGGCGTGCGGCCTTCGATGAAGAACGTTCCGCCGGGTTCGAGGACGCAGCTTTCGACCTCTTCGAGTTTGTGAAAGCCTTGTCTGTGCGCGACCGTTTGCAGTTCAGAGGTCGTCAACAGTTCCTTCGCCAGCCCATCCTCGCGGAGCTTTCCCTGTTCAATCAAAACGGTCGGTGTGCCTTCGAGCCACTGGTCGAGACGCCGGTGCTTGAACATGTAGCGAACGACGGCGTAGTTGACGGCCAGTAGTGAAACCGCGCCGATGAGGCCACCGGAGATGCTGTTGTCGTTGCCGATAATCGCGTTCTGCACCGTGTTCGAGAGCGACAGCAAAACGACGAGATCGAACGGATTGAGTTGCGCCAGTTCACGCTTACCGAAGATGCGGAGCAGAATCACCAGCGCCACATAGACGATGATGGGGCGCAGGATTTTCTCTAACACCGGAAGCTCCGGACGCGCCAAGAGGTGCGTGAGCGTGTCGTTCCACAGAAGGTCGTACATTGAACGCTTCTCCACGGAAACAGTTTGTAAAAGAGCGACTGCTGGGCTTTGCGATTGACGGCACTCGCGCGCGGCGCGCGACCGGAAATTTCGGATAACCGCCTCGGAAAATAAATAAAGGTTACTTGAACCTAGTCTGTCCAAGTAACCCGGCGGCTGCTACTTTTGAAACGATGGCGGAGATGGCAGGATTCGAACCTGCGATAGGCTTTTGACCTATAACGGTTTAGCAAACCGCCGCCTTCAGCCACTCGGCCACATCTCCGCGAGCTAAAGCGAAAAGGTATTCTAAACGGTGGACGCCGATTGTCAAGCGAGGGCGCGAACGAATCGGGAAATCACATGCTCCGGAGAAGCTGAAAGTTGATCGCTATAGATCAGGATACTGTAACGATCAACTTTCAGCTTCTCCGGGACTGCGGCAAAAGCTTTACGGCATGGGCGTGCTCCGCGCCGTCTGCGCGAGGTCACGCGCGCGCGGAAGCAGTTCAATGGCGCGCGTGATCTGCGGGTCGTCAACGTTATAAACCTGAAAGGCAGCCGTCGAGCCGAAGGCTGCGGTCGCTAGCTCGTAGCGCAACTGCCGTTCGACGTAGGCGCGTTCGCGGTCAAGCTGCGCCGCCGTGAACTTATAGTTCGGCTTCGACGTGACGTAATCTTTGAACAATTTAAAGAGCGCATCCGTCATCGGAAAATCAGACGGCTTCAGGATGTGGCTGAACTCAATCGGGCGCTGCACACGGTAGCTCTCGAAACCGGCGACCTGCCCTGATGCCACCTTCAACGCGAAATCGAAAATAGGATAGGCCAGACGTTGCTCGGAGGGCGAGATTAGACGCGGCTGCACAGTCTCGTCCGGCGTAATCCCGCCGCCGCCATAGACGACGCGCCCGGTGTCCGTGCGGCTCTCCGGCCCTGACGGAGCAGGCGAGTCCTTCTGAGTCTGGGTGCTGCCGAGTCCGCCGCGCGTGTAGTAGTCGTAGAGATTGCCCTGCGAATAATCGCGCTGAATGAGGCGACCCGAAGGCGTGTAATACTTCGCAATCGTCAGCAGCATCGCCGAGCCGTATTCAAGCTGGAAGGGAAGCTGGACGAGACCCTTGCCGAAACTGTTTTCGCCGACGATTAAGGCGCGGTCGTGATCTTGGAGCGCGCCAGCGACGATCTCCGACGCCGAGGCCGTCCCGCGATTGACGAGGACGACGAGCGGCGTCGTGTCGGGCGTGTCGTTATCGGCGAAGTGAACCGCCGAGCTACCGCGAATGCGTCCCTTCTGCGTGAGAATCAACTGGCCGCGTCGCAGGAAAGTGTTGGAGACGCGCACGGCTTCGCGCAAGAGGCCGCCGCCGTTGCCGCGCAGGTCGAGGACGAGCATCTTCATGCCCTGACTGTGCAGGTCTTCAAGTGCGTCTCGAAATTCGTCGCCGGTCGTCGTGTTAAAGCCCCCGGTCATCGCGACGTAACCGACGCCCGGACGAATCATATAGGCTTCAGGAATCGAAGGACGCGAGACGGCGTCGCGCGTAATCTCGATGGTCTCGGTCGCATTCGTTCCCAGACGTGCGACCGTCACCTTGACCTTCGAGCCGCGCGGCCCCAACAGATTTTCGCGCACCTCCGGGTAGGTCTTACCCCGCATGGATTTGCCGTCCACCTCAACGATGCGGTCGCCGTAGCGCAACCCACCGCGCCATGCGGGCGAATTCTCAAAAGTTGCGCGGATGTAGGTGTTAACTTCCTCACCTTCACGCAGGTCGCCGATGACCGCGCCGATGCCGAAATATTCGGAACGCTGCTCGGTGATGAACTTTTCAAATTCCTGCTGGTCGAAATAGTTCGAGTGCGGATCGAGAGAGCGTAGCGTGCTATTGATGGACGCCTTGAACACGTCGTTATAATCGAGCTTGCTGCCCTCGACGTGATTCTCTTCGATAATCGTCAGGGCTTCTGTGATGTCGCGCGCGATGCCCTCCGCAGAGGCGGGGCGCGCGGCTGTTGCCGGTGCAGGGTTATTGCGCCCCGTCGGCGTCGCAATGGTCGTGCGTGCGCGCTCCTGTTGCTCCGGCGTGCTGCCCGAAGTCGAAGGCTGCGGCTTCGGCGCGCCGCCCTGTTGCGCCAAAAACTGCACGGGAATAACGAATGTGAAAACCAGTAATAATGCGAACGATAGTGGGAATCTATTTCTCACGCTTCTCGAACCTCCTGAGAACCCGACGATTTCCAAACGAGTGTAGACCGTCTCTCTCTTTATTGACAACCCGGCCTGCCGTCTTTCGATGTTCGCCGCATCCCGCGAGATGGCCGGAGACTTAATTGATTTCCCGGACGCTTCGCCGTGCCGGACGGGCAGCGCGGGATGTTACAATTTCAGCGGTGACTTTCAACACGGACGCAAAAGTGAATCTCAACCGGCGGCAATTTTTGAAGGGACTCGGAGCGGCGGCGCTGGTCGGCGTCTCGGCTACGTCCGCCTACGGGTGGCTCGTTGAGCCGTTCAATTACGAGTTGACGACGACGGATATTTTCATCGAAGGCTTGCCGGAACGCTTTGAGAATTTTCGCATCGCGCAGATCACAGACCTGCATCACAGCCGCATCGTTTCGATTGACGAAGTCAGGCGTGTGGTCGAAATCGCGCGCGCGGCGCAAGCCGACATGATCGTGTTGACGGGCGACTACACGACCGCACGGCGCGGCTATATCGAGCCGTGCGCGGAGGCTCTCGGCGCGCTCGAAGCGCCGGAAGGCGTCTGGGCTGTCCTCGGCAATCACGACCATTACACGGACGCGGAACTCACAACGCGCGCACTCGAACGCCGTCACATCAATGTTTTGAGCAACGCCAACACCACGCTCAGGCGCGGCGCGGATACACTTCAACTGGCAGGGGTGGATGATTGGGGCTGGGGCAAAACTGATTGGGAGCGCGCTCTCAACGGCGTTGACCGCACGCGCCCAACGCTTCTTCTTTCACACGAACCCGCCGTCCTCGACATGCCGCAGACGCGCGACCTCTCGCTCATCCTGAGCGGCCACACGCACGGCGGCCAAATCTGCCTGCCCTTCATCGGCGCGCCCGCGAGTCTGCTCTGGAAAGACTTCCGATACCTGCGCGGCCTCTACGCGCGCCATGGCACACAGCTTTACGTCTCGCGCGGCACAGGCATGATCGGAATCCCCGTCCGTCTGGGCGCGCGTCCCGAAATCGCCGTCCTGCGCCTCAAGCGCGCCGTCACAGAAATAAACTGAACATTTAGAGAGCTTTCAATCACGAGCCATACCGATACTTGTCATCTTCTGAGCGCCTTCGCGTCTCGGCGTGAAACTTATTCTCACGCCGAGAC
>CAXTRQ010000262.1:0-331 GCA_964246705.1 uncultured Pyrinomonadaceae bacterium | reverse complement strand
TTGAAACAATACCCCCCCGCCCCCCCCCGCCAAGGCGCTCAGAAGAAGGCTTTCCAATCAGCCTCCGAGACTCGCGGGGCGCGGCGCACCTTGCAGGCGCACGGGCGGTTGGAGCGCGCAGCAGACGTTGGCGAGACGCGCGCGGTCTTGCAGCATCTCGCGCTCCTCTCTGAGCCAAGCGAGGGCTTCGGAAAAGACGCGCGCGGCGCGTGGGTCTGCCGGGTTCGTGATACGATAGTGCATCCATTTGCCATCGCGCCCCGCAGAGACCACCCCAGCGCGGCGCAGATAAGCGAGATGGCGCGAGATTTTCGGCTGGTTCGTGCCCAAC
>CAXTRQ010000261.1:0-7075 GCA_964246705.1 uncultured Pyrinomonadaceae bacterium | reverse complement strand
GCGATTGATTTCACGCGGGTTGGCCCAGAAGGGCGGGCGCCCGGGCGTGGGGGCGTCGGCGTTGACCGACCCGACCAGACGGCTCAGAGATTCTTCGCCGCCGAAGAAGATAACGCTGAAGAAAACAAGGGCGATGATGCCGATGCCGAGCAGGGCGCGCTTGGCGATGGCTTTCACGCGCCCGTGCTTCTCGCTCTCGTCCTCTTCTTCTTTCCCTTCGCCATCCTTATTCCGACGCCCGCCCAGCGTGACCGTCAGCAGGAAGAGAATCTCTGCCACCAGACTGAGCATGCCGCCGCGCGAGTTGGTCATCGCCAGCGCAATGCCCATCAAGAGCGCGGCAAAGCCGTAGAGCGGCATGCGGTCGCGTTCAATCGCGCCTGTAAAAAGCAGGCCGAGCGGAAGCGCGAGCGTCAGTTCCATATAACCTGCGAAGTGATGGCGGTTGATGTAGGGGCCGAAAGGGACTGATTGCTTGAGTTCACGAATCCAGAAAATCGCGCTCGGATTGATAAAGAACTGCATCATGCCGAAGAGCGCGAGCAGGAATCCGAAGATGGTGATGGTGCGGACGAGCAGCCGCAGGCGTTTCGGCGTGTCAATGAACGCCAGCGCGGCGGCGAAGTAGATGAAGAGCGAGAGAACTTGAATGAGAACGAAGCGCGTCGTGTAGGGGTCGAAAGAGATGGTTGCACGCGCGCTCGCCGGAAGATTGGCGGCGCTGCCGAGCGGAAGCGTCTGGACGACGCCGAGGAAAAAGAAAGCGAGCAGCGGCCACTGCAAAAAGTTGCGGCTCAGGCGAAGCGTCTGGCTGCGCCACGCGTCCACCATCCAGAGCGCGACGATGAGCGCCGCGCCCGCTTGAAAGACCGCCAGCGACCAAGTGTGCACCGTGCCGAAGGCGATGGTCGAGAGCACTATTGCGAGGCACAGCACGAGGACGATGAAGCGACTCCACAGAGTACGTGGCGGAGTCGTCTCTAGCTGCGACGTGCGCGCCACGGCGTCCGCTGTCGGCGTCCGTGACATGATGAGCCGTTCAGCGTCGCTGCTCCCCTGCGGGTGCACCGCCACCGAGGCGTTGGAGGTCGAAGTCGTCATACCAAACTTTTCCAAAAATCGGGCAACTCTCGTCGGGACACGCAGGGCGATTGAGCCTGACCAGAATGGCTTCCGTCGCCGAGGTCGTAAAGTCAATGGTCGTTAATTGCCAGCCGCTCGAACCGGAGGGCAGCGGCGCGGAGCCTCCCAGCGGGCGGTCGCCGCCCGGAGCCTTTTCATAAACCTCTGTGACGAGGGTGGTCGCGCTCTTCAAACTCTCTGTCCTCACGTAAAAGCTCAGGCGGTAGCGCGTCGACGGCTGCACAATGATTACTTGTGAGACGTTATTGAAATCGAGATTTGAAGTGGCGTTGAAAGCGATACGCAGGCCGCGACCGTTATGACCGCCGCGCGGGTCAATCGCCACCTGCGCGAACTGCGGCGGCGAGACGGGCGTCACCTGCCAATCGAAATAATCGCCTCCCGGCGCGGCGATGTCCGCTTCAAAACCGCCGTTCATAATTTTCTCAGGCGTCGCGCCCGCCGCGCCCGCAGGCTTGAGTTCGCGTTGAACTTCTAGAGCCGAGCGGAAACGCCACCCATCGTAGAGCGCCGTCAGCAGAGCTTTTCCAGTCTCCTGCTGCTCAAGCCTCTCCGCCGCGCTCAGGCTCGCCCAGAGTTGTTGCGCTTCGTCGAAGCGTTGGAGGTTAATGAGATAACGTGCCAACTGCGCGCGAGCCTGCGGCGAATTCCCGACCGATGTCAGGACTTGCTGCAAGTCTCCTTTGTAGACCTGCCACGCCATGTTGAAAATCTGCGGGCGCAACGACGGGTCTGCATCGCCCGCGCGGCGCAACTCTGCGAAGGCTTCCTCGACGCGCCCTTCGCGCAGCAGCGTGTTGCCCAAAAACCAGCGCGGTCGCCAGTAGTTCGGCGCGAGTTCGACGGCGCGCTGGAGCGCCTTGACGCTTCCCTCGCTATCGCCCGCCTCCCAGAGAGCACCGCCGTATTCAATCCACACGAGATAATTGTTCGGGTCGAAGCGCGCAGCCTCTTCATACTGCCGCAACGCTTCGGGAATTGCTTCGGGGAGAAAGCTGATGCGGTCGTAGCGTGCGAGCGCAAGATGCGCGCGCGGGTCGCCGGGCGCGAGTCTGGCAGCGACTCTGGCAGTCTCCTCGTCGGGCGCGTAATCGGCCATCGTGTTGCCGATGCACCAGCGCATGCCGTACCACGCGCCCCAGAGCGCCGCCACGAGCGGCACGACGAGCAGGACACGCCGCCACAGAGCATGCATGTTGATGAAAGTTACTTGGTCAGGCATGTAAAGATTTTGATGAGCAGTCCCGGAGCGCGTGCCGGTTTGAATCTCAAAGTTGCAATCCTCAACCCGGTTGCCGGAAGTTTAGCCTCCCGGTCAACGTAAATCAAAAGTTCGAGATTAAAAACTGTCCGCGTCGTCGCTCAATTGCTCGAACTCGATACGCATTCGCTTTAGTGTGACGCGCGCCAGTTCGCAGTCTCGAATAATCTCACGGATTCTCTCTTCCGAAACTCTCCGGCTTGAAATCAGGACTTCCGCGATGTGCTGCTCTTCGCAGATGGCGCGCAGGCTGCCGTTTCCGCCGAAGACTCTCAGGCCGTGAATAACTTTTCCCTTCTTGAGGGGGTCGTCGTCCACGAAACCGACGGGCGTATATTGTAGCTCTCGATTATTGAGCATTTCGCGCAACAGCAGTTCGCCTCCGTCGCCCGCGCCGTAGATGAGCACGCGCCGCCCACCTTGCGACGCGGGCAGCGGTATCAACTGGCGAAACAGTCGAAACGCCATACGGCTGCCCGTCAGCATCATAAAAAGAATCATCGCGTCGAGCACAAAGACAGTACGCGAGAAGCCTTCAAAGCGAAAGGCGAACAGCAGCACGAGCACGCTGGCGATTGTCCCGACGACGACCGCCTTGGCGAAGACGACGACGTTATCCACGCTGATGTATTTCCAGAGGCCGCGATAGACGCCCGTCGCAAGCAACGCGGCCATCTTGATAAAAATCAGCACCGGAATCGTCCGCAGGAAAAACCGCCACGTCGCGGTATCGGAAATCTCGCCGAACAGCAGCGCGTAAGAACTGTAATAGGAGAGGACGATGAGCGCGACATCGAGCAAGACCTCGAAGATGCGTCGCTTGTGAGAGATGTCCACGAGGAAAGCGACTATCGGTTTATCGCGCGCCGCCGCCACCTCATCTTCGTCGTAAACTTTGACGCCCGCCAAATAGACGCCGACCAGCGTCAAGATCACCGTGAAGCCGAGAATGATGGCGAGGCTCGTCTCGAAACGAAGTTGGCGCACTAAGAGCGCGATGACGCCGGAGATGGCCGCGAAACCGTAGAGCATCCAGACGGCGTGCCGCTCCGAAAGTCCGAGCGCGACGAGGCGGTGCGAAGTGTGGTCGCGCCCGCCCTGCGAAGCGGCGCGTCCCGACAGTTTCCGCAAGAGCGTGACGAAAGTCGTATCGAAAATCGGGATGAAGAGAATCAGGACGGGCACGGCGAGGACGATCAGAAAGCTCTTTGAACGCCCGCCCGCCGCGCTCAGCAAAATTGTGCTGGCGAGAAAGAAACCGATAAAGAGCGAGCCGCAATCGCCCATGAAAATCGTCGCCGGATTGCTGTTGTAGATGAGAAAGCCGAGCAGCGCGGCGATGAAGAGACAGAGTATCAGCGCCTCTGTCGTCTGCCCGTTGGCGACGAGCGAGAGCGCGATAAAGAAAGCGGCGATGGCGGCGATTCCGGCGGCCAGCCCGTCCATGTTATCGAGCAGGTTGATGGCGTTGGTAATCCCGATTAACCAGAAAATCGTCACCGCCATATTGAACGGCACGGAGGCCGTCCAAGGCAGCATCAACCCGTAATCGCCGCTGCCGATTGCGCCCGGCGTGCCGAAGTAAATGATGATGGCCGCGCCCATCAACTGCCCGATGAGTTTTTGGTACGGCTTGATGTGCAGCAGGTCGTCAACAAAACCGACGACGAACAGGAAGGCGCTCGCGGCAATCACCACCCACCCTTGGGGCGTGTGCGGCACAAAGGCGAAATAAGCGATGTTGACGGTTAAAAAGATAGCCGCGCCGCCGAGCATCGCCGTCGGTTTGGCGTGCCAGCGATCCGGGCGCGGCGGCGCGACGATTCCTCGACGGCGCGCCACCAAGCGCACGAGCGGCGTCAGCGCGACCGAGAGAACAAACGACACCGCGATAGCAAATAACTGTGCGGGGCTGAAAGGCATAAACCTGTGTTCTGTGTTCGTTAGTATCTAACGTGCGCGTGAAAAACTATTCGATGCGGAGTGAGAAATCAAGTGCACAAATCGCCTTAAGACCATTGACCGCCACTACTTTTCATAAAGATTTCGCTGGAGTACCGATTCTTCGCCCTGCGCCCCACCCTCGTCGCATAATCGCCTGACAGCTTCTTGGCAGTACTGCTCGTTATTATCAATTAGTACACATCGGCGACCCAACGATAGTGCTGCGATGCCTGTGGTTCCGCTTCCGCCGAACGGATCAACAACCAGTCCATTTTCTGGACAGAGGAGTTTGATAAAGAAACATGGCAAGTCAATGGGAAAGACCGCCGGATGCCCTTTGTTTTTACCAACGAGAGCACGACTAATAACATTAGAAGGCATCCCCTCCGAATCGGTGAAGGCTTCGTTAGAAGGAGTTTCAGTACTTAGAACATTTGAAGGCAGGACAGTTTGTTTGCCAACCCACTTTGAAATATCGCGCCCGAAACCGCTCTCATTTACAGAATTGTGGCGAGACAGATCATTCTGGCCCAATTTAGTAAGGCGCGAGTCAACCCAATCGCCGATTGGTTTACGCACGGCGTCGGGGTTGAAAAAGGGGCGTTTTGACTTTGCCAAATGGAAGCAGTATTCCCACCCATCCCGTAAGCGAGTCGGCCAGTAACCCGGCATCGGATTAGTTTTGTGCCAGAGATAATCATCTATTGCGAACCATCCGCGCTCGCACAATGCCTCAATAGTATGCCACACATAGTGATGACGAGAACCATCAACCACTTTATCCTTAATGTTAAGCACCAGACTACCTGTGGGTTTGAGTACCTCGAAAAAAGGCTCGTGAAAACTTAAAAACCAATCCACATACTTATCTGGATGAACTCCGTCGTAATGTTTTTGACGAGCATCAGCATACGGTGGAGAAGTCACGATTAAATCAGCTTGCCCAGCAAAAACTCTTAATTCGGCACGATTATCACCATGAATCACCGTGCATGTTGTATCGGCTCTCTTTACCACTGTTCTAGCAGCCGTAAGGCTCATTATTTCTTGCCCTTCCTAGCGAGCAGTTATTTATTGCAGAAAAAGCTGACTAGTTTATATGGGTCATTGAAATTGCCAAGTTCATCAACGAGGCCAGCGTCAATACAAGCTTCTCCGAAAGAATCTAACAGTTGATCCGGCACCTCAATCTGAGTTGGAAGATCGTCCGCGTTATACGATGAAACTAGAACGTCAAGCATGAGCGTCATGATTTCTTCATAGGAGTAATTAGCGAAGAACGGCCAAAAATAATCTGACAGCCAGACCTCAGTATTAACAGAATGAGCGACTTTGGTTTTCTGCTCGCGCTTGATGTACCTCAATCCTCTAGCGAAATTGCTCGCGTCCCACGTCACGATAGTTCTTACGATAAACCTGATGGGCTGTGGCGGCAGGATCGCCGCAATATTTTTTGAAATACTTGAATAATTCTCGCCCTTCTTTTGTGTAAATCGCCTCTATTTGCTCCACAGTCGCATCAAGTGGAACCGATAAGATTTCGCGTTTCGACTTTCTGCTGGCATTACTGATTGCTGACAATATGAGGGACTTAACTATGTCCACCGGAATCCTTGTAGAGTGGGGTACTAATGCAGAATCATCGAGAGACCCGGAGTACGGACTACTCTCATCCTGAATTCTTGGATAATTTTGCGGATTCGTCTTGATAGACTTTGCCATTATTATCGGCGCGCTATTGACCGCTGTAATACTCAATCACTTTCTGCAAGATTCCGTCGAGCGACATGGTCGGGCGAAAGCCGACGAGCGCGCCGACCTTGGTGATGTCTGGGACGCGGCGCGGCATGTCCTCGAAGCCCTCTTCGTAAGCTTCGTCGTAAGGTACCAGCACAATCTCGGATTTTGAGTCGGTCAATTCTTTGACGCGCGCGGCCAGTCCCAGTATCGAGACTTCTTCATTCGAGCCGATATTGAAGACCTGCCCGACCGCTTCCTCCCTATCCATTAAATTAACGAGCGCGCCGACGATGTCGCCGACGTAGCCGAAGCAGCGTGTCTGCTCGCCCGTGCCGTAGACGGTAATCGGGCGACCGGCGAGCGCCTGTTTGACGAATGTCGGGATGACCATCCCGTACTGGCCTGTCTGGCGTGGGCCGACCGTATTGAAGAGGCGCACGACGATGGTCGGGAGTTTCTTTTCGCGCCAGTAGGCGAGCGCGAGAAATTCGTCAATCGCCTTCGAGCAGGCGTAAGACCAGCGCCCCTTTGTCGTCGCCCCCATGACGAGGTTGCCGTCTTCACGAAACGGCACTTGATCGCTCAGCCCGTAGACTTCCGAGGTCGAAGCGATGAGGACGCGCTTCTTCTTCTTGTTCGCCTGCGCCAGCACCACTTCCGTCCCGCGCACGTTCGTCTCGATAGTTCTGACCGGACTTTCGACAATCAGCTTGACGCCGACCGCCGCCGCCAGATGAAAAACGACATCGCAGCCGTCAATCAATTCGGCGATCACGGGCTGGTTATGCACGCTGTCAATGGTGTAAGAAAATTTCGGGTGCTTCTTCAAGTGCCCGATATTGTTGATGCTGCCGGTCGAGAGGTCGTCAATAATTGAGACCTCGTCGCCCCTCTGAAGATATGCGTCCGACAGGTGCGACCCGATAAAGCGCGCCCCGCCCCGGATAAATAATAGCAAAAACAAGGGCCCAGTGAAACCCCCCCCGC
>CAXTRQ010000260.1:0-7168 GCA_964246705.1 uncultured Pyrinomonadaceae bacterium | reverse complement strand
CGCTCGTCGTCGGCGGCATCGTCGTGATGAACATCATGCTCGTCTCCGTCACCGAACGGACGCGTGAGATCGGCATTCGCAAGGCCGTCGGTGCAAGCCGCCGCGACGTGCTGACGCAGTTTCTCATTGAGGCCGTTGTGTTGACGGCCATCGGCGGCGCGCTCGGAGTCGTCGCGGGCTTCGGCCTCGCTTTCATACTGGCGCTGGCGATGGGTTTCCCGCTCCTGTTCAGCGCGTGGTCGGCAGTTCTCGGCGTCTGCGTCTCTTCGGCGGTCGGCATCGCCAGCGGCCTCTGGCCTGCATGGAAGGCCGCGCGGCTCGACCCGATTGACGCGCTGCGCGCCGATTGAGTTATCAAGAGTCCCGACGGGGCATGTGGGCGTCTTATGCGATTTGACGACGTTAAAGAATCCGCGTTGCTCGCCGTCTCGACGGTGCGCGGCAACAAGCTGCGCTCGGCGCTGACGATTCTCGGCGTGGCGATTGGCGTCGTCACGCTGACCTTCATGGTGTCTATCATTCAGGGCTTGAATAAGGCGTTCGCCGACCAGATCGAATCTCTCGGCTCGAACACGGTCTTTATCTCGAAGTTCGATCCGAGTTTCGGACGCCAGCCGTCGGCGGAAGAGCGACAGCGCAAAGACCTTACGCTCGACGATGCGGAAGCTATCAGGCGCGAAGTTTCTTCGGCGAACAGCGTCTCTCCCATCCGCCGCAAGATTGCCGTCACCGTCCACTACGCCGACAAGCAGACCGACACGCCCATCCTTTTCGGCGTCACGCCCTTCTACGAATACACGCACTCGCAGTACGTCGGGCGCGGGCGCTTCATCGCTGATGGCGACATGATTGAGCGGTCGAACGTCTGCGTGCTGGCGCAGGACGTAGTGCACGCGCTCTTTCCGTTTGAAGACCCGCTCGACAAAGAGATCAAGATTGAGGGCCGCCCGTATCGCGTCATCGGCGTGATGGAGACGCTCGGCAACTTCTTCGGCCAGTCGCGCGACAACTCGATATTCGTCCCCGTCACGGCCTTCGACAAATACTACATTGACATCCAGCCGCCCGAAGTCATCTTCTTCATCGTCGTGCGTCCCACCTCGCGCGCGCACGTCAAACAGACGATGGACGAGATTACAGACCTCTTGCGCCGCCGCCGTCACGTGGCGTCGGGCGAGAAGAACAACTTCGGAGTTTCGTCGCAGGATGCGCTGCTGGACTTCTACAACCAGTTGACGGGCGCGACGTGGCTTGTGCTGACGGCCATCTCTTTCGTCGCGCTCCTCATCGGCGGCATCGGCGTGATGAACATCATGCTCGTCTCCGTCACCGAGCGGACGAAGGAAATCGGGATTCGCAAGGCCGTCGGCGCAACGCGCGCCAATATCCTCTGGCAGTTTCTTATCGAAGCGGTTGTGCTGACAGCCATCGGTGGGCTGGCGGGTTTATTGGTGGGCGAAGTGGCGAGCGTTTTGATGAACAGGTATTCGCCGCTCCCGGCCTTCGTGCCGCTCTGGGCGATTCTCGTCGGCATCGGCATCTCCGCAAGTGTCGGCATCATCTTCGGACTGTGGCCTGCGTGGAAAGCCGCGCGCCTCGACCCCATCGAAGCCCTCCGCTACGAATAGCGACTGAAGAGCCCCGGAGGGACAACATTTTTTTAAGCCACGGCAACGCGACCGTATATGTAAACTGTATGTAAAAAGCCGTCGCCGCTGCTTTGACAGGTCGCGCCCGAGCATCTAGCATCGTGTAGCGGGCATCTCAATTTGCAACTAAACTTTTAACCCGAACGTAATAGAGCCGTCGTGAAATTCATCGAGACCTTAAAACTTGCGCTGGCTGCCATCTGGGCGCACAAACTCCGCTCCGCGCTGACGCTGCTCGGCATGATTATCGGCGTCGCGGCGGTGGTCGTCGTCGTCTCGCTCATACAGGGCTTCAACGCTTACATTGACGAGAAGATTGCGGGCATCGGCGCGAAGTCTTACACCGTTCAACGCTTCAGCTTCGACGATTGGAAAGACACGGACACTATCGCCGCCGCGCAGCGCCGCAACAAAGATATAACTTTCGAGGATTACGAATATTTGAAAGCGCGCCTGACGCTCACAGACAAGCTAGGCGCGGCAGCCCGTCCGCAACGCGTGCAGGTCAAGCGCGGCTCCGAGGCTCTGGACGAAGTGCCGGTCGACGGCACGATGGCCGTCATCGGCGACATCAAAAAAGTTGACGTGGCCGACGGGCGCTACTTCTCCGAAGCGGAGGACGACAACACCTCGCGCGTCGCCTATATCGGCGCGGACGTGGCGAACAAACTTTTCCCCAGCGGCTCGGCGGTCGGGCAGGAAATTACGATTAGCGGTTTGGGTTATCGCGTGGTCGGCGTGGCGACGGCGAAAGGGACGGTCTTCGGCATCCCGCAGGACACCTTCGTAACGCTGCCGATTAAAACCTACCGGCGCAGTTTCGGCCCGCTCATCAACTGGCGCTCGTTCTACATCGTCGGGACATCTAAGCGCGATGACCAGTTTGCCGATGCCGTCGAGGAGGCGCGACAGTTGATGCGCCTGCGTCGTGGTCTCAAGCTCGGCGAGAAGGACAATTTCGGCGTGCTCACGCCGGACGCCATCACGGGTTTGCGCGACCGACTGTTCGGCTCAATCTTCATCGTGGCTATCGCCGTGCCTTCGATTGCGCTCGTCGTCGGCGGCATCGTGATTATGAATATTATGTTGGTCTCGGTGACGGAGCGCACGAAAGAGATCGGTATTCGTAAAGCTCTGGGCGCGCGGCGCGGCGACGTGCTCAAGCAGTTTCTCGTTGAAGCGATTACGCTCTCGGCCATCGGCGGCGCGACCGGAGTGCTCATCGCGTGGCTTTTGGGACGCATCGTCTCGGCGATACTGATCCCGACGTATCTCTCTATCGGAGCGGTCATCGTCGCCGTCGTCGTCTCCGGCGGCATCGGCGTGCTCTCCGGCATCTTCCCCGCATGGAAGGCCGCGCGCCTCGACCCGATTGAGGCACTGCGCGCAGACTAAAATGGTTTTGAGTTTTCAGTTTTCAGCCAAACCACGACCGTAGTGCTGTTAGTTGCTGAAACTTCCAACCGAAAACTCAAAACTGAAAACTGTTTATGAAACTTCTTCGCAGCGACATTTACGAAAACCTGAAGATGGCGCTTCAGACCTTGCGCACGAATAAGCTGCGCTCGGCGTTGACGGTGGTCGGGGTGGTCATCGGCGTCTGGACGGTGATGGCGATTGCTTCGATCATCAGCGGCATTGACGAGGTTGTTAAAAAAGAGATTGAATCCTTCGGCACACGCTCGGTCTTCGTCGCCAAGTTTGATCCGGGCATTCACGTCGGGCGACTGTCGCGTGAAGAGCGCATGCGTAAAGAGTTGACCTACGACGACGCGCTGGCGATTGCGCAACTGCCTGCGGTCGAACTTTCCGTTCCCTTCCTCGACATCAGCAACAATTTTTTCGGGCAGAAACTTAAAGTCTCGACGCCCGGCAAAACCTCCGAAGCGGTGCGGCTCGAAGGCACGCTGCCCGACTACATGCGCGCAGGGCAGGAGGTTCTCAGAGAAGGACGATTTTTCACTCAGTTCGAGAACGACACGAACCAGAACGTCTGCGTCGTGCGCGGTCGCGTCGCGGAGGATTTCTTTCCGACGGGGTCGCCGGTCGGGCAGACGATAGACATCGGCGGGCAGGAATTTCGTGTGCTCGGCGTGCTGGAGATGCGCGAGCAACTCTTCGGCGGCGGCAACGGCTCAGACGACCTCAACAACGGCATCTTCGTGCCCTTCAACGTCGCGCACAAATTGAAACCGAACGCCGACGACATCTTCATCCTCGCCGTCGCTCGCCCCAACATGATTGAGCAGGCGCAGGATCAAATTACAGACCTCCTGCGCGTGCGCCGCCAAGTTCCTTTCGGCCAACCGAACAATTTTGGCATGTCCACAGCCGAATCAGTTATTGGGCAGTTCCGCTCGATTACGGGCGGCGTCGCTATTGCGATGGTCGCCATCTCTTCGGTCGGCTTGATGGTCGGCGGCATCGGCGTGATGAACATCATGCTCGTCTCCGTCACCGAGCGGACGCGTGAGATCGGCGTCCGCAAGGCCATCGGCGCGCGGCGCAGGGACATCCTCTGGCAATTTTTGATTGAAGCGATGACGTTGACGGGTCTCGGCGGACTGCTCGGCCTCGGCATCGGTTGGCTGACAACGCTGCTGATACGCCTCTTCATTCCCTCTTACGTGCCGCTCTGGGCACCCGTCATGGGCTTCGTTGCGAGCGTCGGCATCGGCCTCATCTTCGGGCTGTGGCCTGCTTGGAAAGCCGCGCGACTCGACCCCATCGAATCGCTGCGTTACGAATAAGGCGAAAACCTTTAACCACCAAGAACGCGAAGCTCCGTCTTCATCCGCAGCCCCTCTCCCGCACTCTGCACGACGGCGCGATTGGACGCGGCATCGCCTCTCATAAGTAGATTTGGTGTCTGTGTTGTTTTAGAATCCATCTCTCGACATCAGGACATGAGTGGCGAAATCTCTCGAAGTCAGACCATTGCTGACGCATATCTTTGCACTCGATGAAATCCAGAGAGGCGGATGAAGTCTTCGGCAAGCGCGCGGAGGGCGTGCCCAAAATCAACAGGCCATGAAGCGTGCCGCAGAAGAGATTGAAAGGAGAAGTGTATGACAATTAACAGCAAAACAGAGAAGCCATTTACCTTTGAGTTCATTGATGAAGGATCGAAGGTTCTTTTAGGGTTGACGAATGAGACCGACCAAACGCTCAAATGTATCGAGGTGCTGACCGTCTTTCTGAAAGATGAAGAAACTCCGGGCGGCGGCCCTTCGCAAGCTCATATTAAGTTTAAGGATATAGAGTCTATACGACCGAAAGAGAAAGTCGTCCTCTCGCACCGAACTTGGATTAATGGTAAACCGGCTGACCCCAATCAAGACCAGTTAGCACGACTGAAAATCATCGCAGGTGAAGTCAAACCTTACGTGCTGGATATTTCGTGGGAGGATGCGGATGGGAAATCAAGGTTTCAACGGATTCCGGTAGGACACTGAACGAGGCAGGCTTTTGAGTTTTCCATCATGCTCAAGCTCCGCCAAGTAAGTAGAGCTTCTAGTTTTAAGAGTTCAAAAGGGTCTGCATCGTGGATGAGTTGCGGGCTATCCGCAAGTTAACACAGACCTGTTCGACCGTATCCGAAATTTCGATGGCTACTGCCCGAACCGTTTTCTGTACTCGGCGGAAGTAATAAATGTCTTAACCATCTCGGCCTGACGAAAGTCGCCTTTGTGCTCTCTGAGTTTTTGGAGCCAGAAGTCAAAGCCTGAGAAATCGTTGTCGGGCGGGGCGTTGGGATTCCTGCGAAGGTAGCCGAAGTATTGCGAGAGCACAAAGGCGCGGTCGAAGGCGTGGCGTTTAGAATCTTCTTTCTCGACCAGCGTGCGCAGGATGTCGGCGCGCGCCTGTGTGCTTTGATAGTGTGTTGACCTGATAATCGCGCCCGGCATGTTGGCGAGGCCGCGGAGAAAGATTCCCGCGTTGTTCCCAACGCCGCCTGTACCGATAGAACCCACCTCGTAAGCCTCACCCTTCGATAGATTGACGATGTAGAGACGGCTGGAAGGAGCGTTGCGGATGGCGAGCGAAGCGAAAGCGAGGCTGGAATTACCCGTAGCTCGCGCGCGGGACGAATGAAGCGCAAGCTTGTCTCTACGCTCATCAACTAGCTCATCGGCGATTGCGGCGCGAAGCGAAGCGTAAAGCTCCCCCTCTAAAAATTAAAGACGCCACGAAACATCACAAACACACGCTGGCCGGAGATTTTTTTCTCTGCTCTAGCATTTATGGTCTGTCCATCCATATTAATTTTGTCCGTCTATCAATTTTCTGCGCTTTGATTGAGCGTCTGCTACAACCTTTATTAAAAAAACAGTGGGATGAGATCCGCAGGTCTCATCCCGCCGAAGCGCAACGCGACAGGAGGAATGCGCTTCATCGTATTGCGCTATTTTCGGTGCATCTTATTGCCTTGAGATGCACCGAAATTTCTGCGCCGCCGATTGTTAGCGACGGCGACGTGCACCGCGTCGTGCTCCGCGCGGAGCCGCTGTCGTCTTCACTTCACTCGGATCTACCGTCGGCTCCGCTGCCGGTGGCATCGCTCCTTGCGGCACGATCCACAGCTGTACTGTCAAGTCTTCTCGATACCCTCCATCCAGCGTCACAATCCGCGACGACTCGATGTTGCGCTGGTTCACCAGATAGTCTCTCGCTCGGTCGGCTCGCGCTTGTGCTTCGCCTGTGCGACCACGCCGCCCACCGTATGCGATGATATATCCTTGCGCTCCCGGGTTGTTCTGTAACTCAATCGCAAAGTTGTCCAACCGCGCCTTCTCGTCGTTGAAACGGATGTTGCCGTATTCGTCAACCCGGTGTCCTTCTGGTGGCGTCACCACCGCTGTCGAGCAACTGTTCGAGGTCGTGCAGTTTCTATCGAAGCCGCCGACATCCACCGTCGCCGTCACGGTCTGTCCACCCAACCCTGCCGTGTCAACCGTGATCGAGGACGTCCCCTGTCCACTGCTAATTGTCCCGGCTGAAACCGCCCAGTTAAAGGTCGGCGTGACGTTCGGGTCGCCTTCCCTGACGCTCGCCGTGAAGGTAATCGGTGACCCCGGCGTAACGTTGTCCGGGCAACTGACGGTCACGGTCGGGCAGGCAATGATTGGAGGCGGAATCGTTTCGCACGGGCAACGCTCAACCGTCACGCTGGTCGAAGAGAAAGCGACACAACCGCAGCCGTCATCGACTTCGACCGAAACGGTGTAGGTTCCCGGCGCGACGCCCGCCAAATCGAGAGTCGCGTTGGGGCCGTCGCCGACGATGCGTCCGCCCGTGGTGTTGTAGGTGTAGAGCAAAGTATCGCCGTCAGGGTCGGTGG
Source organism: uncultured Pyrinomonadaceae bacterium (assembly GCA_964246705.1). Classification (GTDB taxonomy): domain Bacteria; phylum Acidobacteriota; class Blastocatellia; order Pyrinomonadales; family Pyrinomonadaceae; genus DASZCR01. The sequence continues at coordinate 178 of CAXTRQ010000260.1, read as the reverse complement.
CGTTGGCGGCGAGTTGGACGGAAGAACTCGAAGGCGTGCAACCGGCAGAGGGTCGCTGATCGGTCGAGCACTCGGCAGCGAGCCTGACGGTGGCGGAAGAAGCGGTCAGGTTAACCGTCGGCGGCTGATTCGGGAGCACGTCGGGAGCACGCTCGTTGCGGTGTCCGATGAAAAACTG
>CAXTRQ010000259.1:0-7271 GCA_964246705.1 uncultured Pyrinomonadaceae bacterium | reverse complement strand
GGTTTCACCCCAAACGCGGCCCCCCGCCTCCCCCCCGGCGCCGCCGAAGCAGCGTTGGAACGTTGCGTTCGAGAGCGCACGGCACAACTCGAAGATGCTTACCGGGAACTGGAACGGGAAACAATGGAGCGCCGTCGCGCGGAAGAAGCAGCTTATTACGACACGCTGACCGGGCTTCCCAACCGGATGCTCTTCCAAGAGCGTTTGCCTCATGAATTAGCTCTCGCCGAACGAACCGACCGGAAACTCGCCGTGATGCTTCTTGACTTGGATCGCTTCAAGATAATCAACGAGACGCTGGGGCATGCCGTCGGGGATCGCCTGCTTCATGAAGTCGCCGAACGCTTGACAGGCTGTGTTCGCCGGAGTGATATCGTCGCTCGTTTTGCCGGGGATGAATTCGCCATCCTGCTATCGCAGATCGCGCGTACGGACGATGTCGCCGGAATCGCACGGCGGACGAAGGACGCGGTCAAGGTCGCCCAAAGCATTCTCCGCTCGCTCGAACCCCCGTTCGTTTGGGGGCAGCACGAGTTTTATCTGACTGCCAGTATCGGCATCGGCCTCTATCCGGATGACGGCGAGGATACACAGACCTTGCTGAAGAACGCCGGCTCTGCTCTCCAGCGCGCCAAGGAGCAAGGGGGCAACAACTGCCAGTTCTATACGGCGGACATGAATGCCAAAGCCCTCAAGCGGCTCACGCTGGAAAGCAACTTGCGCCACGCACTAGAGCGCGGCGAGTTCGTCGTTCACTACCAGCCGCAAGCGGACACCAACAGCGGTCAGATCGTCGGCGTGGAAGCCCTCGTGCGCTGGCAGCATCCAGAATTAGGATTAGTCGGCCCCTTAGATTTCATTCCTTTAGCGGAAGACACGGGGCTGATCGTCCCCCTCGGAGAATGGGTCTTGCATACCGCCTGCGCCCAGAACAAGAAGTGGCAGGAAGCCGGACTACCCTTGATGCGCATGGCGGTTAATCTTTCGGCGCGGCAACTTCAGCAACCGAAGCTCGCCGACATGATCGCGCAGGTGCTCGCCGACACGGGACTTGCACCCGAACTACTTGAGTTGGAGCTAACTGAAAGCTCCCTAATAAGAAACGCCGAAACCACCATCAAGATACTACACCAGATCAAAAATACGGGCGTTCGTATTGCGATTGATGATTTCGGCACGGGATATTCGTCTTTGAGTCGCCTCAAACGACTACCGATTGACGTGTTGAAGATTGACCGCTCCTTTGTGTGTGAGAGTACGACCAATCACGATGACGCGCTGATTGTGACGGCGATTATCGGGCTGGCTCACAGTTTGAACCTGAAAGTAATTGCCGAGGGTGTGGAAACGGAAGGGCAACTGGAATTTTTACGCCAACTTAATTGTGACGAGGTGCAGGGGTATTTATATAGCCAGCCACTCGCGGCTAAAGCTTTTGAGCAACTTGTTGCTGGACTTTAGGCGACGCCGAAGTGGGAAGTGAAAAATAAGTCAAAGGTGTAAAGCTCAGAACAACAACCTTGCACAATACGCTGTCCGGCAACTCATAATTATCTGCTCATATTGCCGACGTGAAGTACCCCAAATTTCTCTTCTGCTGCCTTTTGCCGCAATAAATCCGTTGGTCCCGTTAGACAATCCTCAAAAACCTTCTTCATCCTCGCTTAGCGCCCTAACTTCAAAATTCACAACCAGCTAGGCATCTGCGCTCCAATACTCGCGGCGTGGCAACTGCTGGTAGTGCAAACCATGACAGCCTGTGCTCGCCTCACCACGACAATAAAATCGGACGAAACGTGATACCGCCTCGCGCCTCCATCATCTAGGCTACTCCTCATGGGTTGCGCGTCAACTTTCGCCGCCCTCGCACTGCTCGAACCTGATAGATGACTTTCGACAAGGAGACACCTCAAATGCTTTATACACGCAACACCACCATCGCTCGCACCAAGCCATGGCTGAGCCTCGCGCTGGTGGCTATGCTCGGTTTATTCAGTCCGGGCAACCTCGTGTTCCCGGTTTCCGCCGTGGCGCAGGTGAGCACCGCCATCAGCGGCGTGGTGAGAGATGGCAACAACGATCCGCTCGCCAACACGGTAGTGAGTTTAGGCGGCTTGCAATCCGGGACGACGACGACCGGAGCCAGTGGTCAATTCTCATTTACGAATCTGGCAGCGGGACTTTACACAGTCACACCCCAAAGCGCCGACCTGATGTTCAGCCCGCCGACACAGGCCGTCAGCACTCTACTCGGCAATCAGACGGGAATTAACTTCTCAGGAATCTCAAATCCTCTCATGAATTGCGGCGTGAGTGGACGACTCGTCAATCCCAACGGCGATCCGCTCAGCGGTGTCGCGGTTAACCTGAGCGGCGCGCAGACGGCGACGACCGCCACCGCCGCCAACGGAAGCTTTTCTTTTGCGAATCTGACTTGCGGCGGTAACTACACGGTGACGCCGGCGAGCGCCAACTTGACCTTCAATCCGTCGAGCTTGAATGTCAATGCTCTGACAGGTACACAGAATCTCTCGAATATTGTGGGAACAAGTAGCGTCCCAAGTGGAGCTATCAACGGACGGATAGTCAATGCGAATGGTGATGGCGTCGGCGGAGTAACAGTGACGCTGGGTGGCGCGCAATCCGGGACGACGACGACCGGAGCCGACGGGACGTTCTCATTTCCGGGATTGGGTGCAGGCACGTTTATGATTACGCCGTCGAGCGGCAGTTTCGTCCTTGCCCCGTCGTCTCAAATCGTCAGCAACCCGATAGGGACAGTAACCCTCCCGAATATTCTTGCCACCCCTATTCCGTCCACGAGTTTTACCATCGGCGGGCGGTTGATAGACTCTAGTGGTAATCCCATTGCCGGCACCACGGTGAACCTCGGCGGCTCGCGGACGGGAACGGCGACGACTGGCGCGGACGGCAGTTTCTCTTTTCCGGGGTTGGCATCGGGCGGCAGCTTCACCGTCACACCGCAAAACGCTAGTTTCTCCTTCAACCCTCCGACCACGCTTGTTTCCAACTTAACGGGAGACGTTGGGCTGCCGACAATTATCGGTTCACCGACAGCCGTCCCGACTGCCACCATTAGAGGAATGGTGACGGACGGTAATGGCAATCCGCTTGCCGGAACCACCATCAGGCTGAATGGTTCACAGTCAGGAATGACTCAGACGGGGGCCGACGGGAGTTTCTCTTTCGCGGGACTGGTGCAAGGCGGCAACTTCACGATCACGCCTTCCGGGGTCGGTTTGATGTTTGTTCCGGGCAGCACCATCATCAACAATCTGCAAGGGGATCAGATACTCTCCAACTTCATCGGAGCAATGACGGCGAACACTTTCCAATTCGCCCCCGCGAGCTATGCCGTGAGTGAGGATGTGACATCGGTTGCCGTGACGGTCACTCGCTCCGGCGATACGGCCAGCGCGGCGAGCGTGGAATACGGCAGTCAGAACGGCGCGGCTGACGAGAAAGGTGACTACACCACTACGGTCGGCACGCTTCGCTTCGCTCCCGGTGAGACCGACAAGAGCTTCGACGTTCTGATTACCGAAGACTCTCGGAGCGAGGGGCCGGAGTCATTTACCCTCACGCTCACAAATCCCGAAGGCGACACCGCACTCGGCAACGCGAGCACGGCGACTATCACCGTCATTGATGACGTGACGGAACCGACGGCGAACGCCAACAGGGATACCGGAGTTTTCGTGGGCATGCAATATCACGACTTCCTCAACCGGCAGGCGGACTCGTCGGGTTTAGCCTTCTGGTCAAACGAGATCAACCAGTGCAATAGCGACCCGGCGTGCCTTGAGCCCAAACGGATCAACACCTCGGCAGCCTTTTATCTCTCAAGCGAATTTCAGGAGACTGGCTCTTATGTGATCCGTGTCAACCGCGCGGCGTTTGGTCATCAATCAAATAGCGCCAGCACAAGGTTGAACTACCGCGAGTTCTTGAAAGACGCGCAGGAAGTCGGCGAGGGGGTGGTCGTCGGGCAAGCCGGCTCTGAACAGAAGATTGAGTCGAACAATCAGGCTTATGCTGAGCGCACGGTCAGCAGCCCTCAGTTCATGGCACGATATCCCGACAACATGTCAGCTACGGAGTACGTGGATGCGCTGTATGCCGGTGCGGCGGTGACGCCGACCTCGACAGAGCGTCAAGAAGCCATTAATGCTTATAGCGATGGCGGAATGCAGGGACGCGCCGCAGCATTACGAAAAGTCGCCGACAGCACGTCAATACGCCGGGCGGAGTTCAACGCAGCTTTCGTGCTGCTACAGTACTTCGGCTATCTCAGGCGTAACCCGACCGATGCGCCAGACGGCAACGACGATGGCTACCAGTTCTGGCTGTCAAAACTCAACCAGTTCGGCGGCGATTTCGTCACGTCCGAGATGGTTAAAGCGTTCCTCGTATCTGAAGAGTATACGAGTCGCTTCGGCCCGCCGACTAATATGCCCTAAGAACCAAATACTACCGCGTTGCTGCTGACACGTAGTAGCGCTGGTCTCGACTAAAGCCATTCTCATCGGTCGTCAAATGCACAAACGGGCATTTGACGACCGATGACGTTTTTAGATATATGCCCTATTTCTCTGACCTGCTTTACAGGTGGAAGCAACCCGCTACGAGCATGATGTCACTACAAACAAAAGCAGAAAAGTTGATGGCGGCGGTGGGATGCGCCGTCGCCTATAACAGAATCCGAACTCAGCAAACCTCTTGTAGCGTGGAGGGAGAAGAGCCGTGCCCGGTCAGCACGGCTCCTGAGTTTTCACATAGTCCGGTGAGTGCTGTGCAGCGTTTACGTTTATGACATCCTTATATTCATCTGTATTCCCCACAGGATGAACTCTCAAGACGCAACACTAGAGCCAAAACAAGCTTATATCCCAAGTAAACACTGACGGGATTTACCTTCGATGGTTGATCATTGCGACTATGGATAATAGAAAGACTTGCATTAGAAAGACTATGGATTGTTAATGCCGGAATGTTTTTCCTCATAAAAGAACTTGAGTCGGAATCAGCGCCTTGGAGGCTTGCATGACCAAACGGAATTTTCATCTCCTTGGCTAAATCTAAGATAAAGGCACTCAGGTTCCTGCTGGACATATTGTCATCTACCCGTGGTGCGGCCAAGCCGAGACTATCAATATTGATCATTTCGCAATACTGTGCAATTTGATCTTTACCTATAGCGTTGACCATCGCATGTGATCCGATAAGTCCCTTTTCCTCTTTTCCGAAAGCAATAAATAAGATGGTTTTCTTGAGTGGAACATCTTTCAAACTTCTGTATAAGTGAGCTATCGCAACTATGCCGCTCCAATTATCAATTGCGCCGCACCCCTTCGACACCTTGTCATAATGTGCGCCAATGATAATTTTCTCCTGAGAAGCTCCTTGCTTGCGAATAACGAGATTCTCAACATTCTTATACTTATCAACAGATATATCAGAGGCAGGAGCGCCCATTTTCTCGAACAACGCTTTAGCTGCGCTCAAGCGGTCTTTATTATCGCAAGGAACAATATCAAACTCAGTCTTAATCTGTTCCGATGTGGAAATTCTAACTTCGTTTGACTGAGCGCTTGAAGAAACAGGCGTCGCTAGAAAAAGTAGCTGGGCCAGAATGATCGTAATGCTTTGCTTTAAACGTATTGTCATACTCTTATTCGCTTTTGCGCCTCACCTCGCAATGCTCTTTGAGCGACACCACGAACTCTTCGTGCAACCGATGCTTGATAAACCAATGGCTTGACGATACACCATAGAGCAGCAGAAGTCTTCGGCTCCGACGAGAGAAATCGGAGCACCGCATCGTGGCTGATTTCATTCGAGAGCAAACAGGCAAGGGCTGTGTTACAAGAATAGCCTTTCAGCTATTATAAACCCCCTCACGTTCTCTCAAATTGTGTCGTCAGTTCCTCTTCATGAAACGTAACATCTCGCCCTTCAACTGGCGGCACTATGCGCCAGATGTCATCCTTTTGTGTGTCAGATGGTATTGCAGGTATCAGCTATCTTATCGCGATGTCGAAGAGATAATGCGAGCGCGCGGACTCGACGTGGATCACTCGACCGTGTTTCGTTGGGTCCAGCGCTACGCCCTGGAGATCAATAAACGTGTGCGCCAGCATTTGAAGATGAGCAGCACCTCATACCGGGTGGATGAGACCTATATCAAGGTGGGGAAGTCATGTAAATATCTGTACCGCGCCTTGGACAAAGAAGGGCAAACTATTGAATTCATGCTCAGCGCTAAACGCGACGTTTCCGCTGCAAAGCGATTCTTTAAGAAGATGATGAGAGCCGAGCACAGGAGACTGCCTTTCTCGATCAACGTCGATAAGAACGCGGCCTACCCTGAGGCATTCAGCGCTTCACAAGAGGAACGGGTTGTACCGAAGGACTGCAAGCTCAGGCGGGTAAAATACCTGAATAATGTGATCGAGCAGGATCACCGCTTCGTCAAGAAGAAGGTGCGGGCATCGCAATGCTTCAAGCGCTTTCATACAGCGGAGCGAACACTCGAAGGTATTGAAGCCATAAACATGATACGCAAAGGGCAGGTTAAAAGGTTAGCAGGAAGTAATGCGCGAAGGCAGGCGACGTTCGTCGCAAGTCTCTTTGGGGTTGCTGCATAGGAGAAGTCACCCCAAAACCCTCGTGCGCTTCAACTCGATTCTTGCAACATATCCCTCAATAGCACGCTTCTTGCATCGTCATGCGACGGGCGATTGGCGCGAAACGCCTGTGGAAGAACGCGACGAGAATCTAGCAGCCCTGCGCGACGAGCGCGGCATTTTCACGCAGCACACGCTCAAGAACGGCATACGGATTTGGATTGCGACCGAGAGCGATCGCAGTCTGACAACTGTCTTCTTGCCGTCCGAAGATTTGCCGGAGCAGGAAGAGAGCGCGGCGCGTGAGGCTCTGCGCGCACGGCCCGTAGTCAGCCGGAGGGAACAGTGCGAGCATGCGGCACGCACGACCATGATTGCTCTACTTTTGGGAAATCCACGCGGGGAAGACGCTTGTGGCGGGTGCGTGGAAGTGGTGTGGAGAAGTTGTCCAAGTCGAACGCGACGGCAAGTTGGAGTTCAACCGTTCTAACTCAGCGAAGGTGTTTAAGATGCTTTGCGATTGTGCTACTGTGTGTACGTTGAGAAGCCTGAGAGAAGCCCGTGAGCGTTATGTCAAAGAACTCGGCGGTAACAAAGAAGAGCAGTGCCGGGAGGGGCGCGAAA
>CAXTRQ010000258.1:0-7337 GCA_964246705.1 uncultured Pyrinomonadaceae bacterium | reverse complement strand
CATCCTCTTTCTCTTTATTGGCGATGGCGTCAAGGCAGGGGAAATTGAAGAGTTTATTCGCCTTCACGGGCTGACGAACGTCCGAGTGCTGCCCTATCAGGCACGTGAGAACCTCCGCTACAGTCTCGCCGCCGGGCACGCGCACCTTGTCACCCTCGCTCACGGGCTGGCTGGCCTGAGCGTCCCCAGCAAGACTTATGGGATACTGGCCGCTGGCCGTCCTGTGATCTTCGTCGGCGACCCGCAAAGCGACATCGCGCGCCTCGTCGCTGAGCAGCACTGCGGCGCGGTCATCCAGACAGGTCAAGCGGCACGCCTCGCCAGCCTCATCGCCGCGTGGGCCGACGACCGTTCCACTCCCGCGAAACTGGGCGACGAGGCGCGCGCCCTCTTCGTGTGCCGCTTTGATCGCCCGCAGGCCATCGCCGCTTACCTTGAGAGCCTGTTAAAGTGCCTCGGCTTCGACCCTCTTCCGGCGCGAACCGAGCCGGAGGGCGTCGCCACGGAGAGAAGGTGAAAAGAAGCCACCTCTTCCTTTCCAACAAGTTGCCGAGTAGCGCGCGCAAGCCGGTGCTCTACAATGTCACCCCTGCTACCATATCGCACCGCAGTGGCTCGTAACCATAACGACGTAGTTCATCGCGCAGGGTTCTCTCAAGAAACGCGAGGTCCTCTGCCCGCGCCTTGGAACGGCGATGGATAATACATCGCGGGTCAATCGGTTGGAGTGCCTTACCTTTCCAATCCTTGGAGCGCGGCAGCACGACATAACTCGGAGTCTCGGAGCGGAGTTGCGCCAGTTCAAATACCTCTCCAAGATAGTCCATGATACGAGACAAGACTTCCTCGGGATGAACAATTAAGTCTTCGTAGCGTAAGATCACAAACTGGCTCGAATATTTACGATTAAATTTCTCCATGAGCCGGACGTTTCGTTTCCACAGCTTTGCAGCGGCGGCCAGCCCTTGCTGCTGCCACCATGGCATGTCGCTTAGCGAAAGCGCCGCATCACGCCCGTCTCGCAACATGCAGATAATTTTGGCATCCGGGAAGTGCCGAAGAATCGTGGGTACGTGCCTCAAGTGCTGCGGTGTCTTCTCCCCACACCGGGCTTTGCCCCTGCTCAGGGCGTAGAGGTCAAGGATGGCCGCCAGTACTTCGCCAGCCCCGCCACGCGTCCGCCCTAGTCTTTGACGAACCATTTCCGGCTCAAGATTCAGTTCGCCAAGCCGTCTCCACTTACCAAGAACACGCATCAGGGCGGCATTGCTGCGCCATCTTAGTGAGGGAGCAACATCGTCGAAGAACGCTGTTTCCGGTGGAACACACAACCGTGTATGACGGTCGAGAAGCACGCTCAACAGAGTGGTTCCGGAGCGGGGATAGCCGACGATGAAGAAATAGCCTTGGGACTGCATGTTGTTCCCTCAATCCCCGTCCGTCTTTGGGCGGTGAAGGTGGCACACTGCGGGCCACCCGCTGATCGCGGTATCGTATCAGGAGATTGGTCTGATTCTATAGCGAGGGCCTTTTAACTATCCTCCGTGCATTGAGGGTTGAGTAGATTTGCAATAACTCGGCGCGTAGATGTGGCGACAATGAGAGCATTGATCCCCACACGACTATGGACACTACGCCGCCGCCCAGCAGCAAGCGCACCACGACTCCATCAATCGCAAAGATGGCCGACGCACCCAGCACCACCCCCAGTCCGGTGGCGGCGGCGGCGCTCAAAAGGATGCTCAGTATGGATTTCGAGGACTGAGGAAGAAGGCGCTGGGCGAACCTGACACGGTTAATCATTGTGACGAGGTAAGCGATGGACCCGACACCTGCCGCCCCCGCCGCACCATATCTACTGGTGAATGGGTAGAGCAGAGCTAAAAAAATCCCCGCTTCGACTACTTTAATTCTTGCCTCTGAAGCCATACCTCGTGCGTTGCGGATCAGCGGCGTAATTAGTGCCGCATGTCCCCTACAAAACACCAGCAGCGAGAGAACGCGCAAAGCAGTTCCGGCGTCTCTCCATTGCGCCCCATAAAATAAAATTACGATTTCATCGCCGAGGAGCATGAGCAGCGCCGTCGCCATCGCCAGCAGAGTTGAGGCGCAGGCCAACACTCTGACGAAAGCGCCTCCCAGTTGTTGGCTTTTCCCACCGGAGATTTCCGCGTAGGCGGGCCACGTTACATTCGCGACAATCACCCCCAAGATATACACCGGCAATGAAGCCATGTTGTATGCAATGACGTACGTACCTAGCACGGCCACGCCGAAAAGTTTGCCGATTAGTATGTTGTCTGTCGTCGTCATCGCGTAATACACGATGCCACCCAGAACAGCATACTTACCAAAGCTGAAAGCCCGAATGGCGGCTTCTTTATCGAGAGATAGTCGCGGGCGGTAAGGATGAGCGATGTAAGACGATACCACGCCTATCAGAGCGGATACTAACTGCCCAACTACCAATGACCAGACATTGCGTATCCACAGAGTCAGAGCGATTAAGACGGATTCTGAGAGAATATTGGTCGCTAGTTCCAGCAGGGCAATTCTTTGAAATTTCACTTCTTTCCGATAAATTAGCAGGCCGACGTTGCTGAATCCTTGAATCAATGGCATCAGGCTAACAAGTAGAAGAATCGTGTATAGTCTGCCGTCACGGTAAAAAAACGCCATCGGGTATGCGGTAACAAGTAGCAAGCAGGTGAGAAACAATCCCCTTACCAGATCAAGTGTCCAAATAGTATTGAGGTGTTTGGCGAGTTCCTCGTCGTCTTTGAATTTTGTATTGATGACGGAAATTTCTAATCTGGTAGCCGTCAACGCGCGCAAGCCGCCAACAACCGTCAGCGCCATACCGAACAAGCCGTAATCAGATGGCGCGAGCAGGCGTGCGAGAATAATCGAGCCAATGAAACCAACTAGCGATGTTGCAGCGACAGAGATCGAATTCCAGATGAGACTGGAGCGAACTCTACTAGTTAGTGATGCAGGCACAGCTTTAAGGTGAGTCTAGCAAAAAGATACTTTACCATACATGTTTACCGTATAGTTTCCGCAATAGAGTTCGTTAAGCTCGCTTTAGACCTACACATGAACGACTGCGCTGCTCGACGTTATCTTCTCGGAATCAAAAGTCGCTTACTCCGCTGATGATGTTGTTATCCGAGTAGCATGACCTTTGTAATCACAGGTTGTTAAATTCGTCTATTTAGGCTTTGATTGTAGCGCTAAAGCAGACCGAAAAAAGGACCCGGGGAAGGCAATGGTCTTACCATCAATCAGTGTCGTCATGCCAGTATATAATGCTCTACCTTATTTGGATGAGAGCATTAGCAGCATTCTCAATCAAACCTTCACTAATTTCGAATTCATCATTCTAGATGACGCTTCCACAGACGGTTCTACTGATATCCTGCGTCGGTGGGCGCAAAAAGACAGCCGCATACGCCTCTACGTGGGACGGAGTAATCTAGGGCCTCCGGGAAGTTCAAATTTTGTGGTTAAGGCGTCCCGCGCTCCCATCGTCGCGCGGATGGATGCCGACGACATTTCGCTCCCGGAAAGATTACAGAAGCAGTGGGAGGCAATGCAGAGCCATCATGAAGTGGCGCTCTTGGGAACGCTTTCCGAAGGCATTACCTCTGACGGGCGGCGTGTGCTACCGCGAGATCGGTGGCGGCTGGCGCAAAGAAGCAATCTCCAGCCGTATGCTCATGGCTCGATTATGTTTCGTCGAGAAATCTTCGATCAGGTCGGCGGTTACCGCGAGGAGTGTGCCGGATGGGAGGACTATGACCTCTTCTCAAGGATTAGCCGGAAAGGTCGAATTTTTGTCCTCACTGACGCGCTTTATCATTATAGGTATCAGGTCAACGGCATCATGGGTCGTACTACTGTCAGGCATGTCGAGCAAGTGATTTGTCTGGAGCAGCCTTGCTGGGCTGAAGTCAGTGCAGGGAGTAATTATGAGCGAACGCTTACCGGGGAAAAAAGCAACGGTATAGACCTCGAAGCGCTTGCTGATTCTCTTTATCGAGTCGGCTACCTGCGATTATTGTCCGGCCATCCTCCAAAGATTCTTAGTGATGTCTACCGCCATAAGGTTTTGGGTCTGCGTCCCCGATTTCTGCGCACTCTCGTTCTGGCGACGTGGGGGGCGGTCAGCCACAAAAGCCTACGTTTTTTCCTGCGTTCGTTTATCCGTGGACGGGATTTTCTGGGGAGCTTTTACTTAAAAAACGCAGAGATGTATGAATGGCGGCCAGAATAATAATCGCATGCGTGAATCCTTCTGGTGTGTTTGTATACGCGCCGTTGGCGGAAAAGCAATCAGATAGAAAGTAAATGGAGAGTTTGGCCGAGCATTCGTTATTTATAGGAACCTGCCTAGATACTGCTTCAACCCGGCTCGCAGTCGTTTGGGGATATTCCTCGTCCGTTTAATAACCTGCTGCCCCAGAATCCTTGCGGACAACGCTGGCGCTGGCACTCGCAGTGTACGGTACAGCGCGGGGCCATCCGCAGGCGACTGTCGCTCATACTCACGCAAGAGTTGTTCTTTGAGGACAGTAGGCAGGCTCGCGCTTAGACGGATTAGTGGGTAATCGGGGAGATTGAACTCGGCGAGGGCGGGCACTTTGTGGTAGTTCGACAAGTTGTAGTAAACCCGCTTGCCGAGTAGAGCGGCGGCGATCATAACGTGTGCGCGATCCGTTTCAATAATCTCGTGGCGAGAGATGGTCCAGAGGAATTCATCAAGACTCTCACAGGTCACGGAGATGTCGTCATTGTCTTGTGGAATGGGTCGCCCCGCCGCTTCCGTATCAGTGCGGTAGGCGGTGAGCAGCAACGCCTTGCTCTGGCCTTTATAAGGAGTGTAGTCGAAGAAGAGGGCGCAGTCATGCGCCAAGTCCGACTGACACAGATCACGAATCTGCTCATAAGATGAGCGCTCGCGGGCAAAGACCAGCGCTTTCGTCTGAGTAAGTATCTTGCGGACACTCTTCTCGGTCGTGTCAAACGACGAAGGAAACACTACCACGCGCTCAAATTGCCGCTCGATGCGTGGCAGGTATTTAGGAAGGTGGTGGTATGCATGACACCATGCGCCACTGCCGACGATGATCCCTAACTCTCCTCGCACGCCCTCCAAATGCAGGAGGCTCACTTCTTGATAGGCAACATCAGCCAGCAAGCGCCTAGTCCCGGCGTGAATGAGGTGGTCGCCCATATTGCCGGGGTTTTTTATCAGTGTAATGTCAGTGGCATCCGCCAGCGCGTTGAGCAGTTTAGCCCGGCTCGTCTCAAGGTCTGTATAGTGAGTGGTAGCTACAGATGAGTTCGCCTGCGAAATTTGCGGGCGGAACACGGTCTGACCCGCGATCCTTTGTGGTCGCCTTCGCTCAGAAAGTATCTTCCTAGGTGCCCAGATATCTACGGAACTAGAGATATGTACTTGAATATAATTACGCGGGAGCACCGTTGAAATAATTTTAGATACCGAATGGTACGATCGGCGCATACAGGGAAAGGCAACCATCCGATTATGTTGCGGCGTGATACGCACGGGAAGTGGATGATGTGGCTGCGGCTGGTCTCCGGCGTGCAGGAATAGATCGCCGCCGGTCATCTGATTCTCTGTCTGGTCGCATAGGTATATGAGCATGGAGACAAGGCGGCGCGCGTGGTCAAGATGGATGTGCCGAGCATAGCCCCTGCGCCCCTGATGGATGTCCATTCGGACCCACAACTCATGCGGGTCATGTTCGATCCGCCGCAATGTCGTTCGCTCTTTATCAATTCGGTCTTCACAATATGGAACGTAGCGGGCTTCCGACAGATTAAGCTGGCAGCCTTCACGCTCCCAGACCGCCGCGAATTGGTCTCTACACCAGTCAATAAACATCTGGCTATGAAAAGTATTGAATAGAGCCAACCATGCCGGATTCTCATCAAGCAGGCGCTGGTAATCATCATCACCCCAATAAAGTGAGAATCCCGTCGGTCCAGTGCTGGGCGGGCAAGTTGGGAAGGACTGTGATAACTGCTGATAAAACTTCCGCCTAATGAAATGGTCATGAGTAACATACGGGAATGGTTTTACATTTACACTAAGATGCGCTAAATCACAGATATCTCCTTCCAACTCAGGAGCGCGGTCGGGTTCATTCATATCAGAGCCTCCAAGAGTCAAGCTGTCTTGTGGCCTCAAGTTTTGTGTGAGCCATCACCTCGGTTAGTTGATGTCTAATTGTAGCTTGTTTCGTAAAACTTCGTAAGGGGATTTTCCTTTCAGCCAACGGTGCCGACGGAAGTAGTTATAGAAGTTCTCCACGTGAGTTCGACGTAAGAAAGTGAAGAGAGACCGATTTTCGTAAGATGGAGTTCGCCAAAACCACCATCCGCACGAAAGAACGTTATGTTGCAGCAATTGCATTTCGGATTATACTGAGTCCTGCTTGGCGACCTACTCTCCTCCTGCGGCCAACCCGTGAGACATAACTCTTCGCCGTTTAAGTGGCGCCACTTCGAGCCGGCCGTAATACTTTTGTGCGTCAGATGGTATTGCAGATATCAACTATCTTATAGAGATGTCGAGGAGATGATGCGTGAACGTCGGCTTGAAGTGGATCACTCGACCGTCTCAGACTGTGTGAAAACTCCTTGCAATGCTCGAACGTATCACCTCTGACCTAATCAACTTGAGGTGATCTGCTTATTTTACACTCCTTTGCAAGAAGCTGCCGTTGTTCGGCGGTGAACTCGTTGCCATCGACGGCAGTAAGTTCCGTGCCGTCAACAACCGCAAGCGGAACTTCAATCCAGCGAAGTTGGCACATTTGATTCAATCTATTGATGAGCGAATAGCTCTCTACCTTGCCGAGATGGGGCAGCAGGATGGAGCCGAACCTCAAGTTGCCAAAATATCTATTGAAGAACTTCGGGCGAAGATCAATCAACTCACAGAGCGCAAGCAGTTTCATCAGAGCTTAGTCGAGGAGTTGAAACACAGTGGGCGACAAGAAGTATCCCTGACGGACGCGGATAGTCGCTTGATGTCGGTCGGGCAGGGAGTGGATGTCTGTTACAACGTGCAAACAGCCGTCGATGGTAAGCATAAGTTGATCGTTCATCATGAAGTGACCAATGCACATACGGATCAGGGAAATCTTGTGCCGATAGCGACGACGGCCAAGCAGGTTTTAGGGGTCGAGAAGTTGGAGGTAGTGGCCGACAAGGGTTACTACTCAGGAGAAGAGATCAAGAAGTGCGAAGACCAGGGCATCATCACGTACATTCCTAAAGCAGATGTTTCATCGATGCTGAAGAAG
>CAXTRQ010000257.1:0-7391 GCA_964246705.1 uncultured Pyrinomonadaceae bacterium | reverse complement strand
GCGACAGTTGTATTGATCATGAACTGGCGCGTACCATCCCCGTCATCCTCAGTTTCCTCGCGCGCCTGCTCTGACTCGGCGGTAGCAGCGAAAAGGTCAAGGGCTTCATCCTCAGACTTCAGACGAAGGTTGAGAATGCGCTCGACAAAATCATCGAAAAAATCCTCGGTGGGATTAAGAAGGTGTTCGGCGCAGTCGTCGGCGCGGGCAAGACGCTGGTCTCTAAATTTGTCCAGTGGTGGAAGAAGCGCAGGGACTTCACGACAGAGACCGGCCATCGTCACACGCTCTTCTTTCAGGGAGAGGCCGAGTCGGCGCGGCTTGTAATGTCGAGCAATATCGCCGAAAGTGTCGCGGATAAGATTGCGGCGCGGCGCACGGCTTCGCGCAATGGCACCAAGCCGCTCGATGCCAACCAGCGCAAGTCGCTGACGCAGGCCGAAGAGACGTATGGCAAGCTGGAATCCATCATGCGTGCGCTCAGGAAAACGCAGATCGATTCCACCGACAGCGCCAAGCAGGCGGCGGCGACACAGAAGGCCAGCGACGAGATGGACATTTTGCTGGCCGATCTGGAAAAACATCTGATCGCCGGCGACATTGACACGACGAACGAAGAGGGCGAACCTCTGCCGCCGACGAAGGTCATCTTCAACATGGATCAGGGGCGCGCCTCGAATGTTGTCGCCAACCCGCTGACGGCGATACCGGGCAATACCGCCGGTTCGGCAGCGCAGGGCGATGTCAAGGGATGGGAACTGATGCAGGACATAGACTGGGAGTTGCTCAACACGAAGACGGGGCAGATGGGGCCGAAGTACTGGGTCAAGATGCACCTGCTCAGCTACCGCTTTCACGGCCCCGGCACGAAGTGGAACCTCGTCCCTGCGCTCGGCGTGGTCAACACCGGCTGGGTGTTGAAACAGGTGGAAGAGCCTATCAGCACCTTAGTCCACGACGAGAAGAGGGCGCTGTCCTTCGAGGCCAACACGCAGTACGCACACAGCGACCCGAAGGTCAAGAACTTCCCCAGCCATGTCGAGTTCAAGTGGCAGACCATCGACGGCAAGAAGAAGGGGCCTCTGCGCACGAAAGGCGACAACCTCAAGCCTCCGGTTTTTCTGGGCAAGGGTGTGACCGCGAAACCCGATCTCAACACGGCCTCGCGCGATATGCTTCAGCTTCGCGCCGGTCTCCCGCAGGATCTGGCGAGGGTCATCGTCGTCGAGCGGCAGAACGGGCAGTTCACGGTCAAGAGCAACTTCGAGCGGAGAATGAGAGACGCCATCAAAGATAAATTCCCGGATCGAACTTTCGGACAATACCTGCCGGACTTGAGGGCGAACGCGGACAAGTTCGTGCTCAACGGTGAGCAGATTTATTAGAGGGAGATTACACATGGATTACCGGAAGTGGCTCGAAAGTTACGAGGCGTTCATCGCCGCCCTCGAATCGAAGCAGGGGATGGAGGTGAGCAATGCCGTCTTTCCTCCACAGCCGGATAAAGAACTGCTGAGGCTCGAAGAGGTGGCGAGCGAACGCGGCAAGGTGCAGGACTTCAAGATTCCCGGCGGGCTGCGTGAGTTCTATGCGGACGCGACTGGCGGAATTGATATGACGTGGGTATACAGAAAGGCTCCAAAGTCTTTCGGGTTCGTGGCTGGGAGGCTCAGGCTCGCTTCGATACTGGCTCTCTTCGACCCGATGGAGGAGGAACCGCAACTCGTCGAGCAAGACCTCGGCGCAGGCTTCACACTGCACGGACAGTACCGGACGTTCGACGACCTCGGCCCGGACTTTCACGTGCTCGCCAAATTCACAAAGAGTCTGGACATGCCTAAGCTCTACTGGCGGACAGTCGAGACCGGCGACGAGCGCATCGTGCCGCTCGCCATCGGCTTTGAAGATTATCTCGCCTACGGTCTGGCGGCCTGCTTCATCACTTCATGGCAGACCCTTTTCGCCGAAGACGAAAGCCTGCTGCCCAAAAAAGAGGAGAAAGATTTTTTCGCCAAACTCGATCTCCTCGCCCCGCTCGGCGATCAGGCGCTGCTCCAAAAGGCGAGACGAAGCCTGAAGCGGGCGAAGAAATAAGCGTCGACAGAAATAACCGCCGGGGAGTTCGGAGGCTCTAGTGATGCGCGCGACGGAGTGCGCTCGCGCTTCGCTTGATGTCTGGATGAATGGGAGGAGAGATGGATGAGGCGAGTCTGTGTCGGGGTTCACGTCTACGCCGAACCGGAGCGTCTGCGCGCGACGCTCGCCGCCTTGCGCGCCAACACGCCGACGGAAGTCGAGGTGCAACTCTTACCGGACGGCCCTGATCGGGAGACCATCGCGGCGCTCGCCTCGTTCGGCATCGGCGACGGTATGGCGAGCGCACTGGTAGGAGACGGGATGACGACGGCGATGGGTGCGCCCGCCTGCTTTAACCGTCTGGCGACTGGAACGGATGCGGACGTAATCGTACTGCTTGAAAGCGGCGCGCTCGTCGCGCCATGCTGGCTTGAACATCTGCTCGCGCCCTTCGATATGGATGGTAACTATGGACTCGCAGGACCTTCGACGAACCATTGCTGGAATGAGCAGGGCGTGTTCCCGCGCAGCGGCGATTCGTTCGCGGAAATCGCGTTTACCGCGCAGCAGGCCAGAGAGCGTTTCGCGGGACGCATGCGGACGCTTGCGCCGCTCTATAGCCTCTCCGATTTCTGCTACGCGGTTCGGCGTGAAGTTTTGGATACGGTCGGTGAGGCTGACGAAGGATATGGCCCCGGCCCGTGTTGGGAGATGGACTACAACATTCGCGCCGCGCGTGCCGGATTCCAAGGCGTCTGGGTTTGCTCGTCGTATGTCCATCGCACGTCGCCGACAATGCGCCGCCGCTACGATGAGCGGCGTCTGTTCGAGGCGAATAAGCGACGTTATCAAGACAAGTTTTGCGGTGCTCGCCTGCGCGGTGAAAAGTCGGATTACAGGACGCACTGCCGTGGCGATGCGTGTCCGAATTTCGCCCCGCCCTCGCTCATCCCGATTAACGAAACTCCTCCGCCCGCGCCAGCTGACCATAGCCAACCACGCCTCGCACAGAATGCTTATATGCCGGAAGAGTCAACGCCAATCTGGCACGGCACGGCCTCGGCTCCGCTCGTGACCTGCATCATGCCGACGGCAGACCGCCGCGCATTCGTGCCGCAGGCGATACGCTGTTTTCTCCGGCAGGATTATCCGCACACAGAGTTAATTGTCCTCGATGATGGCGCAGACCCTATCGCCGATTGCGTGCCTGCCGATGCTCGTATCCGCTACATTCGCTTGAACGAAAAACTATCTATCGGTGCGAAGCGCAACATTGCCTGCACACATGCGCGCGGCGAATTTATTGTCCACTGGGACGACGACGATTGGTATCCGACTTGGCGCGTCGGGAGACAATTACGCGCCATGCAGGAGAGCGGCGCTGACGTGTGCGGCACGAGTCAACTCTTTTATTACAACGCTGCGACATCACGCGCGTGGCGTTATGCCTACGGCGGAAATCGCGCCCCTTGGGTTTCGGGCAACACACTGGCATACCGCAAAAGCTTCTGGGAACGCCGACGCTTTCCGGAAATACAGATTGGAGAGGATTCTCGATTCGTCTGGAGCGCGCCCGCCGGAAGCGTCCACGATCTCGCCGACCCAACTCTGTGCATCGCGGCCGTGCACGGAGCAAACACCAGCAGCAAGGACACCGAAGGATTCTTCTGGCATCCGCAAGCGTGGGCGGATATTCAAACTCTGCTCGGCGACGACCTGCATTTCTACCGCACAGCGGCGCTCACAATTTCAGGCAAGCAGACATGGCCGCTCGTCACCTGCATTATGCCGACCTTCAACCGCCGCCCGTTCATTCCTCTCGCCCTGAGCCATTTTAGAAATCAGGACTATCCCAATAAGGAGTTGGTGATCGTTGACGATGGCTCCGATAAGATTGGCGATCTGGTCGAAGGTCTCCCGGATGTCCACTACATCAGCATGAGAAAACGCGTCTCCATCGGCGCGAAGCGTAATGTCGCTTGCACACATGCGCGCGGCGAGTTTATCGCACACTGGGACGACGACGATTGGTATGCTTCTGATCGCCTGCGTTATCAAGTCGCGCCGCTTCTCACAGGAGAAGCAGATCTCACCGGACTCGTCAACAGCTTCGTGCTCGAACTGCCCGGCGGAGAATTCTGGACGACGCTTCCGCACATGCATCCACGCATGTTCGTCGGCGACGTGCATGGTGGAACGCTCGTCTACCGGAAAGCTCTACTGGAGATGGGTATCCGTTATCCTGAAATCAATCTAGCCGAAGATGCCGCATTGATTAATCAGGCCGTCAACAAACGCAGACGCCTCTTGCGTCTCACCAACCCCGGAGTCTTCGTCTACGTCCGCCACGGCAGCAACGCTTGGAGAGAATACGCGCCCGGCTCTTTCCTCGACCCCAACGGCTGGCAGCGCATTCCCCCGCCCCAAACTTTCCCCTCAAGCTTTCTTCCCACCTACCAGACCGCCGCTGCCCTCATGCATTCAAACGGTTTCTAAAAGTTCGCCGAAAGCCAACAGCCCGGGCGTCCGATAACCCAGTTTTGGCTGTGTGTACGTGCTAAATTACAAGGGAAATTTATCGGACTCGGATATTCGAGACGCTGCGATTGAATCCGTTGGTTGAGGCAAAGCTGATTGGGCGTACCAATGTTATAGTGAGCATCAATCACGAATGAGAAAGGAATTTGAAGATGCGTTTAAAAGAGAAGGTGGCGCTTGTAACGGGCGCGAGTTCGGGTATCGGCAAAGCTATTGCGATTCGATTTGCGGCTGAGGGAGCGCACGTCGTCGTTAATTATCGTCCCGGCGGTCAGGCCGAGAAGGATGCAGCGGAGGCCATCGCCGCATCCTTTGAGACGGCATCAATCGCCGTGGCAGCAGACGTGAGCAAGCGTGAAGACGTTGAGCGGATGATTGCAGAGACGGTCAGCAAATTTGGCCGACTTGATATTGCCGTCAACAATGCGGGCATCGAGATTAAGAAGCCGTTTCTCGAAGTCACGGACGACGAGTGGAACAAGGTCATCGCCGTCAATTTATTCGGCTCTTATGTCGTCAGTCAGGTTGCGGCGCGACAGATGGTGAAGGTTGGACAGGGCGGCAAGTTAATCTTTATCTCCTCCGTTCATGAAGACATTCCGTTCCCTGAATTCACAGCCTACTGCGCCTCGAAGGGCGGAGTCCGCATGATGATGCGAAATCTGGCGATGGAGCTTGCGACACACAAAATCAACGTCAACAATATCGCGCCGGGAGCGATTGCCACGCCCATCAATCAGGCCGTCTTAGACGACCCGCAGGCCAAGCAGAACGCGATAAGTGAGATTCCTTGGGGACGCTTCGGCAAGCCTGAAGAAGTCGCTTCGGTCGCCGTCTTCCTCGCCAGCGACGAAGCGGAATATGTTACGGGAAGCACCTATTATGTTGACGGCGGTCTGACGCAGCAAGTGACGGTTTACTAAACCAGCGGACGCGAGACATGAGAGGCTCATGACCGAAGAGGAGAAGAGACTTCGAGAAGCGCGAGAGGGGCGCGAGCGTTGGAAGTTGTGGGGGCCGTACCTGAGCGAGCGCGCATGGGGCACTGTGCGCGAGGATTACAGTGCGGACGGCGCGGCGTGGGAATATTTCCCGCACGATCATGCGCGCTCTCGTGTCTTTCGTTGGAACGAGGACGGCATGGGCGGCATTTGCGACAAGTATCAACAGTTGTGCTTCGCCTTCGCTTTCTGGAACGGCGCTGACCCGATCATCAAAGAACGGCTTTTCGGGCTGACGAACAATCAGGGCAATCACGGCGAGGATGTTAAAGAGTATTACTACTATCTCGACTCGACGCCGACGCACTCTTACATGAAGTGGCTTTATAAGTACCCGCAGCGCGCATTTCCTTACCGAGAGTTAACGGAAGAGAACAAGCGGCGCGGCAAGGATGCTCCCGAATATGAGTTAATTGATACGGGCATTTTTAATGATGAACGCTACTTTGATGTCGCCGTCGAGTATGCGAAAGCCGCGCCGGAAGACATTCTCATTTCAGTCTCGATCACCAATCGCGGGGCAAGCCAAGCGCGTCTGGATTTGATGCCGACGCTCTGGTTTCGTAACACTTGGTCTTGGGGCTACGATGCGCGGCGTCCTCAGTTAAAAGCCATCGCTCGACCCGCGATTGCGACTGCCGAGACAGCACATCAAGCCGCGATACGCGCCGAGCATCACACGGCTGGCGTTTATTATCTGCTCTGCCAGAGCGACGGCACAGCGCCGGAACTGCTTTTCACTGAGAATGAGACCAACGCGGCGCGGCTCTTTCCGGGCGCTCAAAATTCTTCACCTTACGTCAAAGACAGCATCAACGACTACCTCGTGCACGGGCAGGCGGAGAGAGTCAACCCGGCGCAGACGGGAACGAAGGCCGCCGCGCTTTATCGCCTGACGCTTCAAGCAGGCGAGACGCAGAGGGTGCGCCTGCGCCTGACGACGCAGCAGCCACAGTCAGAGGCGCTGGGTGCGCCGTTTGAGAATGTCTTCGCGTTGCGTCGGCAGGAGGCGGACGAGTTTTATGCGACGGTTGCGCCCGAAGGGCTTTCTGAAGACGCGCGCAATGTTCAGCGGCAAGCTCTCGCCGGTCTGTTATGGAGCAAGCAGTATTATCACTACTCTGTGTCTAAATGGATGAACGGCGATCCGTCTCAGCCCGCGCCGCCGCCGGAACGTTGGGCGGGGCGCAATCGAGACTGGATGCATCTGAACAACGCCGACGTGATTTCGATGCCGGACAAATGGGAATATCCTTGGTATGCGGCGTGGGACTTGGCCTTTCATTGCGTGCCGCTCGCGCTCGTTGATTCCGACTTTGCCAAAGATCAACTGATACTTTTACTCCGCGAATGGTTCATGCATCCGAACGGTCAGCTTCCCGCTTACGAATGGGCGTTTGGCGATGTCAATCCGCCCGTTCACGCTTGGGCGGCGTTGCGCGTCTATGGCATCGAGCGGCGTCTGCGCGGGGAGGGCGACACCAAATTTCTTGAGCGCGTTTTTCATAAGCTGCTGATTAACTTTACGTGGTGGGTCAATCGCAAGGACGTGAACGGGAGAAATATTTTCCAAGGTGGCTTTCTCGGCCTCGACAACATCGGAGTCTTTGACCGCAGCGCGAAATTGCCGGGAGGCAGCTATCTCGATCAATCCGACGGCACGAGTTGGATGGCGATGTATTGCCTGAACATGCTTTCCATTGCGCTCGAACTGGCGCGGCATGATGATACTTACGAGGACGTTGCGACCAAATTTCTCGAACACTTCTTCTACAT
>CAXTRQ010000256.1:0-7512 GCA_964246705.1 uncultured Pyrinomonadaceae bacterium | reverse complement strand
AAGAAAGCCGGAGGAGAAATGAACTGCGTACACCTATAAACGGCATGCACCCGACGCCCCATCACGAACTCTCTCATGCACGTTGAATAGGGGCGCGGGTGAGATACTGTGTTCCATGTCAAGCTGTTTTAGCCTCCTGCATCCACTTGGGGTCGAACGGTCTGCCGGTTTTAAGCACCCCATAAGCGAGATGGACGAGCTTACGCATCACCGCCCCGATGATCGCCATTTTGCTCTTACCACGCTGGCGTAACCCTTCGGCCCACTGCCGGAAGAAGGGGCTGCATCTGAGGGCCGTCACCGCCGGGAAGTAGAGCGCCTTACGCAGGCGCGCGTTGCCGATCTTCGAGAGCCGGACACGCCCTCTCACGGAACTGCCCGATTGCCGCTCTCTCGGCACGAGCCCGGCGAAGGCGGCTACTTGGCGGGCGCTCTTGTATTGCGAGAAGTCCGGCACCTCGGCCAGTAGCGCGGCGGCGGTCGTCTCCCCGATACCCGGTATCGAGTCGAGCAACTCGCTCCGCCTCTTTAGCCCGGGGTGGCTGTCGATGTGGTCGCGGATAAGCGCCTCGGTCTTCTTGATCTGCTCGCAGAGGTAAGCGAGCATCTCCTGGACCGAAGCCCTGACGGCCTCGACCGAGATGCCCGAGGAGAGGCGGTTCTCCTCCATCGTGCGCATCTCGACGAGCGCCTCCAAGCGGCGGACAAGCGCTTGAACTTCAAGCGCTTCACGCTCAGGCGGGTGCCAGGCCGGCGGCCTCCGCTCGGCGCAGAAGCCGGCGATCAACGCGGCGTCCACGCGGTCAGTCTTGGTACGCGAGAGATGGCTCTGCCCGTAAGCCTTGATGGCCGCGGGGTTGACGATGCTGACCGTGTGGCCCGCCTCATGGAGGTAAGCGGCGAGCGAGTCGCCGTAAGCGCCGGTGGCTTCGAGGCAGGCGTGAAGGTGCTCGACGCCTTGCTTGGCGAACCAGTCGGTGAACTGGACGAAGCCGGCCGGGTTGTTAGGAAAGACCTTGTGGCGGAGCTTGCCGCCGTCACGTAGCAGACAGGCGTTGAACTTGAGCTTGGCGACGTCGAGGCCGAGAGGCGGTAGGTTCATGATCTTGCTCCTGGTGGCTGCGGCGCCCGGCCAGCCTTGCCAATCCAGGCTCTGCTCTCGGATGAGCGGCCATGAGATACTGTCCGGCCTCGGGTGGCGCACGCAAGATGGAGGCGCCGGGGACGTAATCTCACCCTCGGGCTTTGTAGCCGGATGCCGGGCACAGTCTCACCGTCGCCTCTCGGTGCGGTTGAAAGCTTGTCGCTTCAGCCAGCTTCAGTCAACATACAATGCCGGGCGTTAGATGCTCGCCCCTAACCAAGCTTGGAAAGGAGTAATGTCGTGAAAGTAGTTCTGAGTCTCACTTATATCTTGCTCATTCTTTGTACGTTGGTAATTATCTCCTCAGGGCAAACCGCGAATGTGGCAAGCATGCGGGGGCGTGTGCTTGACCCCTTTGGTAATCCGATTTCAGACGTTGTTTTGGAGTTCTCCATCGCCGGACAGGCTCAACCATTTGATGTTCGCACAGATCAACAGGGCAACTACAAAGTCAGTAATTTACCCATAGGTGAGTATGCCATTGCTATCTGGTCGCGGGGCTTTATGACCGAGCGGCGTAACATAAATCTTGCGCGCGGTTCTGTCCTACAGTTGGATTTTAGTCTGGTCGCTGGGTATGTGGGCGGCGCAATCCCCATCGAAGTTAGCGGCATCATACGACAGCAAGATGATTCTCCTGTGGCTGATGCTACCGTCACAGTTGAAAATGCATTCTCCGAGAGATTAATTTACAAAGCGAAGACCGATAATTCGGGACGGTATAAAATTGAGGTGCTTTATCCCGGTCAGTATATTGTTCATGTGGCTAAGCCGGGATTTGCGGTGAACGCCTCCGCCGTAGTTTTACTAGCCACCCTACCTCGTCAAAACAAGGCGTTGAATCTTATGCTATCGCCTTTGAAGTTGCCGCGATTTGATGGCTCTTATTCAAATGAGAGGTGAATGCTCATATCAAAGCCGCATCTAACAACGCCATGCAGCCGACCGCGAATAGCGTTGCTTTCATCCGCGAGACTTGGGTGGTTTCTAGGTTGCATGCGCGGCGGCTGATGGCGAGCGTTCGATGCTTATCTTGTACGTGAAAAGGAGATTCTTATGAGACCTCGTTTCTTAGCTTCGTTTGTCGCCGTCATCCTGTTGGCTGGCACATTTGGTTTTGTTCATGCCGAAGATAATCCAGAGAAAGCTGCCCAGAAAGCTGCTGAATCTTGGATGCCGCTTTGGGATGCGGGCAAACACGCGGAGAGTTATGAATTGTTAGCGCAGCGCATGCGAGACAGTATAAGCAAAAGGCAATGGTTCGTTTATTGGAGTACGGCTCGTAAGCCGCTTGGTGCGCTAAAATCCAGAAAGCTAAAGTTAGCGAAATATATAAAGTCGCTGCCGGGTGTGCCAGACCAAGAAGGTGCGATGCTTCAGTATGAAAGTTCGTTCGAGAACAAAGAGGCTGTGCTTGAAACCTTCGGCATGATGCGGGAGAAAGACGGCACATGGAGAGTCGCTAATTATCTAACCAATGTGGAAAGGTAAGGCGGTATGGTTTCTCAGCGCGCCGCATCGAACAAGTCCTTGCAGCCGACCCGCGATAGCGTGGCTCTCATCATTCTTCCTTGCGGTCAGGTTGCGTGCCTGCGCGCGGGCGGCTGAAGTCCAGCGTTCGGCGGCGGGTTGAATTACATCAATGTAGAATGATGGACTCGAATCTTGTGCCGCTCCCACCTCGCTCGCGTGCTGCTTGATCGCAAGCTTGGGTGTTGGCTCTCTGGCGCGCGACATCCCATGTTGGGCGTCTCGTCGCAGCTTGCGGCGTCCCTGCTGTGGAAAGTTGAGTATGGCTGAGAGTTGGCTGGTGGATTGCGTGGTCGGTAAAAACAGTGGTTGGATGGTTGCGCTGGGCGAGAGCGGCGGTGGCGAGCGCCGCCGAACAACTCATTGCAGCGGAGCGCGAATCAGCTTGGCTTTTATCGAGAACTTGAATGGTTTCGATGTTGTGTCCGCGCCCGCTGAATTCGGGCGTTGGGCGGCTTCGAGGTGAATGATGACATCATTAGAAGCAATCGGACTTGTAGCAAGCATCGTTGCCATTTTTGAAGCCGGATATGCTATAGGTGCGTGGAGAATGAACAAACGTCGTAAATCCGCCGAAGATGAGCTTATTGCGAATAGGCTTCGGCAGGTGCTTGGCTCTGTCCGCATCAAAAAAGTCGGGTGCGATTCTAAAGACCTATTTACCGGACAGGCAATTCCAATGTCTTTAGTTATTGCTAGTGAGGCAGCTTGTGCCCTCGAAGCGTGGATCGGAGCAAGTCTTGTAAGTCAATCTGAAAGCGAATATTACGATACCAGCCAAGACAAACCTGTGATGCTTGAACCGGGAACAAAAACGTATCACCGCTCCCTAACGATTCCTGCGGATGTTACTTCTGGCGAATATTCTCTTTATTGCGCTGTGTGGTTAGGTCAAGTGGCTGATCCTGAACGATCCATCAAATTGCATCAATTGAAGCGGGATGGTAAGTTGAAAATTCATAGGAAATAAGGGGCATTCTGTAATAGACGCCGCCCAACAACTCATTGAACCCGACCCGCGATAGCATGGCTTTCATCGTTGTCTGGTTTCTTCATGTTGAATGATTTATGCTCGGCGCGGGTTAATTCGAGCGTTCGGCCGCTCGGTAGCGTAACCGAAGTCTAATAGGTTTTACGTGCCATGTCCTTACGAAAGAAACCAGTTGCGGGTGGTGTGTGGGGCGTGGTTAAGTTCCCCGCGCCGTGCGGCAGGTGCGCTTGATGGAGGTTGCGCGCTCCGCGTTATCACGGTGTCGGGTCGCGGCCGAACAAGCGCACGCACGCGACCGCCGACACGAGGGTTGTCATGCTTCGTCAAAGGTGCGGGGCGGCGCGTGATGCGCGGCGTTCGGCATCTTCCTTATACTTGGGGGCAGATGTGAAAACGTATCCTAAGAAGATCAAGAAGATGATCCGCCATTATGCCGGTATGGCATACGAAGAAGAGTTAAAGCGTGAGTTGAGGAAGTTGCACGTACATTTCGAGGAATGGCGAGACGATGACATCAGCAGCAGCGAGTTGGGCGACTTTATATATGCCTTCACGAAGGGGACTGCTAGGGAGCTGTATAATAGGTACAACAGTAATTGGTTAGACTTAGCTGTGGCTCAGGCCATAGCCAACGGCATCCTTGACAGGGAGGACTTGCCCAAGGAATTAGTTGAGGGTCTGAGTAATGCGGCTCAGTTTGTCGAGCAGAGAGGTGAGTGAATGCCGGGGCGCGGCCTAACAGGTCGTGATACAAGCAAGAGGTTCGGTGTAGGATGCTCGCCATCCGAGGAGGAGGCGAGCGCGAGACGGGGCGAGGGCCGGAAGCCGTTGTGGGACACCAAGCCCGGCTCACAGTGTGGTCTATCTTGAGCCCCGGCCGCACCACGGCGTGAGAGACTTTGATCCCGAATAGGAGCGTGGAGCTATACCGAGCAGTCTCCGCTTGTTCGGCCTCCCTTCACCGGAAGGAGGACCACGACTGTGAGACATATCGGAGTTGATTTGCACAAGACGAACTTCGTCGTCTGCTCATTTGAGGCGGACGACACGGCGCGCACCGAGACTTACCCGCTGACGGCTGACGGCCTCTCGCGCTTCACCCGGCAGCTCGACCCTGAAGATGAAGTAGCGGTCGAGGCGACGCAGAACATCTACTACTTCTACGACCAGGTGAAGGACATGTCAGTCGGGTGGCAGCGGTGGACACTTATCGCTTCCAGGTCATCGCCCGCTCGAAGAAGAAGACCGACCGGGCGGATGCAGCGGCGCTGGCCCGCTTCCTTAAACTCGGCTGGCTGCCCGAAGTCACCGTACCGTCGGGGCAGACGAGAGCCTTGCGGCAACTACTCGAAGCCAGAGAGACGCTCGTCTCCACGCGGACGAAGTTGAAGAACATGGGACACGCGGCGTTCTCTCGCAACGGCATCGCCTTAACGCGCGCGGCCTTTGCCTCGCAGGTCAGCCGGGCGCGGTTAATGGCGCGAGAAGACTTGCCCGCGCACGACCTCCTCATTCTCCGTGCTTGCCTGCGACAGATCGAAGAACTGGGTCAAGAGATCGGCGCGCTCGAAAACGAGATCATCGGGCGGGGCAAGACGCTCAAGGGACTGCGGCGGCTCCTGCAAGTCCACGGCCTGAACCTGCTCTCGGCGATCAGCCTGCTGGCCGAGGTCGGGGACATCACGCAGTCCGAGACCTCGAAGCAGTTGGTCTCCTACGCGGGGCTGGCAACCTCGACGAGGCAGTCGAACGAGACGACGCGGCACGGCAAGATCACAAAGCAAGGGCGCAAGCGGCTGCGCACGGTCTGCATCCAAGCGGTGCTGGCGATGGTCAACCGCACACAGACGCCCTTGATGGAGTTTTACCAGAAGAAGAAGCGGGAGCAGGGTGCGGGTAAAGCCATCTGCGCGATGGCCAGAAAGCTCTTGACTGTGATCTTCGTGGTGCTGAAGAAAGAACTCGACTACTGGTACTTGGAGGACAGACTTTACAATCGCAAGCTACGGGCACTTGATGCTGCGGCTTGAATGTTGACTTTGCATAGGAACGGCATGCACCCGACCGCCGACACGACGGCTCTCATGGTCAGCAAGGGGGCTGCGCGCCCGCTGAAGTCCAGCGTTCGGCGGCGGGTTGAATTACATCAATGTAGAATGATGGACTCGAATCTTGTGCCGCTCCCACCTCGCTCGCGTGCTGCTTGATCGCAAGCTTGGGTGTTGGCTCTCTGGCGCGCGACATCCCATGTTGGGCGTCTCGTCGCAGCTTGCGGCGTCCCTGCTGTGGAAAGTTGAGTATGGCTGAGAGTTGGCTGGTGGATTGCGTGGTCGGTAAAAACAGTGGTTGGATGGTTGCGCTGGGCGAGAGCGGCGGTGGCGAGCGCCGCCGAACAACTCATTGCAGCGGAGCGCGAATCAGCTTGGCTTTTATCGAGAACTTGAATGGTTTCGATGTTGTGTCCGCGCCCGCTGAATTCGGGCGTTAGAGCGCCTGATAGCTGCGACACAAAGCAAGCAGAAAAGAGTCTGCTGGCGCTCGTGCCGTTCCTCTGGGGCGGTCTAACATCTCCATCCAGCGGACGCGCAGCAAGCGTACTTTTTATTCTCAGCGTTGCGTGCGCGCCGCTGATTTCGGGCGTTAGATAGCGTCATAGAAGTCAAGCCGTTTCCATCTCAGGCTTGAACCTCTCACCATTCTTGAGCACACCATAGGCGATGTGCACCAGTTTTCGCATCGCCGCTCCAATCATCTGCATCGGGCATTTCCCTCTCTGCTTCAGCCGCAAGCTCAGTGCCCGCACCTGTGGGTTGTGGCGCATAGCCGAGATAGCCGGGAAGTAGAGCGCCTTCCTTAGTCGTGGTGCTCCCACCTTAGACAGCCTCGCCCTCTTCTTGACGCTACTGCCGGACTCGTGCAGCCGTGGTGCCAGGCCGGCGAAGGCCGCCAGTTGCCGTGCGCTTTCGTAGAGCTTCACGTCTATGATCTCTGCCATGAACTTGGCTGCGGTCGTCTCCCCGATGCCTGGAATCGAGACCAGAAGTTTTCTCTGCTCCCGCAGCGTTGGATGTGCGTCAATGTGCTCATCAATCAGAGCTTCAGTATCTACGATCTCTTGATCGAGGTAGGCGATGAGCCTTACTAAAGAACTCCTTACCGATTCGGTGCTCACGCCTGCCGAGAGCCGATTGACCTCCATCTGCCGCATCTCAGAGAGCGCCTTCAGACGCCGCACAAGTGCCTGTAGATCACCTATTTCCGGCGGCACAGGCTGCCACGATGGAAGATCGCGCTCCTGACAGAACCGGGCGATCAACTGAGCATCTGCTTTGTCGGTCTTGGTTCGAGACAGGTGGCTCTGGGCGTAAGCTTTGATCTTGGCCGGGTTGACGACGCTGACCACGTGAGCGGCCTCATGAAGGTACAGAGCCAGTGGCTGAGCATAAGTGCCGGTGGCTTCCATGCAGGCGTGGACGCGCTCGACTTTCTGCTTGAGGAGCCAGGCACAGAGTTGCTCAAAGCCAGCCTTGTTGTTGGGGAAGACCTTATGGCGCAGCTTGCCAGTCTGGAGAATGAGGCAGACGTCGAACTTCAACTTCGAGATGTCAATGCCGAGAATAGAAAGAGTCATGGAAGTTGCTCCTTGTCGAGTTATACTTGCGGCAGGCCAACCTTGTGGATGCAAGCTCTTCTGCGTAGGGGAGAGGCTTAGGATAGCGTCCGGCCTTTATCTCACAAGCCGGATGCCGGGAGTTGATCTAACGCACAGGCTCTGTGGCCTCAGGTGGCTATCTGAACTGCACCCCACAAATGGGACAGGTAGAGAGGGTGGTATCCTTGCAAAAGG
>CAXTRQ010000255.1:0-7573 GCA_964246705.1 uncultured Pyrinomonadaceae bacterium | reverse complement strand
GTACTGGTACGAGTACGATAGTTCGCGCGGCATAGCGTCGCGTCGCGCTCTCATTCGCGCAATCTCGTCGCGGTAGCCGGTGCAACCGGCCTCGCCGCTCTGCTTCTTGCAGTTATTATACAAATCCTTCTGTTCATCAATCATCCGATCCCAGCGCCTCCGTTCGGGGTTCTCCTCGTAATAGGTAGAAGGAACCCAGCGGGAGGGGTTTTCAGGACGGATGTTGGCGGCCAGCAGGTCGCCGAAGAAGATGGCAGTCGGCGAATTGAGAGAGCGTCCCGCTTGGATGGCGGTCAGCGCTTGCGCGGCCTGCCTACGTTCAAGCACGACGGGCTGTGCCAGTCCCACCTCGGTCGCCACTGACTCGACGGCCGCGCCAATCTGGTTAATCAGAGAGGTCGCGTAACCACTGCCGGACTTGTCCTCGAAGACAACGCCGACGCTGACGCGTGTCCGCTCCTCAAAATCATTGCGCGTCTGGCTGAGCAGGCTGAGCA
The DNA here is from genome assembly GCA_964246705.1 of uncultured Pyrinomonadaceae bacterium. Lineage (GTDB taxonomy): Bacteria > Acidobacteriota > Blastocatellia > Pyrinomonadales > Pyrinomonadaceae > DASZCR01. Next base: position 7,076 of record CAXTRQ010000255.1, on the reverse strand, counting down.
CGTTCGAGTCGTCAGGCGTGTATCCTTGCGCTGTCTGTAAGTAGACGTAGGCCGTGCCCACGTCGCCACGTTGGATGGCCTTGCGCGCCTCTTCAAGGCAGTAGCTCGAAAGACTCCGGTTGACTGAGGCGAGCAGAGTGCGGACGGGATCGTCCGGGCACAACTCGCCCGCGAGCATCAGTTTCTCACGCGCCATGCGGAAGTCTTTCTTGTTCTGCGCGTTGATTCCCCTCACGCCCGCGAAGGATGTTTTCGGCGGCGCGGGCGTGCCGACGCCGCCGCGCCCGCGTCCCCCGCGCCGTTGCGGCTCCCACGTCGTGCTTACAATCGTCGCCCCCCCGCCGCCTACTAACTGACGCGACTCGGCGAGAAGTTGCTCTTTGTACTCGCACTTGGTATCGCCCAACTCTTTGGCGACCGTCTCATCACGCGTGCAGTCCGTATCGGCGAGGCGCGTGTCGAGAAGCTCTTTGGCATCTTTCGGGCGGCGCTGGAGGCGGAAGGTTTTAGAGTCGCGGAGAGCGACGCCGTTGCGCGACTTGCAGACGCAGTCGCGTGCTGGCGCGGACTCCGGCACACGCTGCCACGCGAGCGTGCATTCGCTCAATGCCACGTCGAGCCGTTTGGCTCGCAATGCCTCATCCCCATTGTAAAGGTGCAACTCATGGCTGCGCTTGAGCGCGTCGCGGTACATTTCGTTTAGCGTCGGCCAAGTCGTGAGGTACATCTTGATCGGCTCGGCAGCGCTGATGGCATCGTCATATTTGTTGCCGCGAATCAGTTCCTCAACCTGCGTGCGGATGCCCTTGACCTTCTGCTCTGCCTGATTAATGCCCGCGATGAGTTGACCCGTCACGTCGTCGCTGCGCACGGAGTGTGCGCGCTCGGCGCGCTGCCGCGCCTTATCGAGCGAGTTGTAGTCGCCGCCGTTAAACGAGGTGAGGTCGGCGCGGGCGCAGGTAATGAGCGCATCGCGCATGAAAGTGTTAGCTTCGCTCTGCCGGTAGTTATTCGTCTTCTTGAAATAAGCCTCCCAGAGCACGACGCTCTTCTCCTCGACGGCGTGCTTAAAGAGAGTGTCGTTGATGGCTGCGCCTTCGGGAACGAAATAGACTTTGAGGATGTCGCGCAGTGCGAGGCTGATCTGGTGCTTCTGTTTTCCTTCGCGCGCCTCGCCTGTAAACATCACCGCATAGAAAGAGGAGAGGCGCTGCTCGGCATTCTTCTGTGGTTTCGCATCATCGGGCAGGACAGGTACTGGCGTCTGCCCCTCGACCGAGACGGCGTAGAGAACGCCGTCCGCGCCCCACTTGAGAGCGTAGAGGTCTCGCATCTTCGCCTTTCGCGCCTCTTCATACTCCTTGCGCGAGACGGACGTGGACTCGCCCGGCGTTGTCACATTCGCCGCCATCCGAACTTCGTCCTTACTGTTGAGCTTCACGTCAGTGGCAAGTTGATAGTTCAACTCCAATGCGCCCTCGCACTGGGCGACGGACGCTCCTCCCGGCGCACGCAGGATAATCACGGCCTGCCTTTTCTGCGCGCTGATTTCCGAGATGGCAAGCAGGTAAAATGAGAGGGTGAGAATGGCAAGAGTGGCTTTTTTCAAGCACAGATACAGGCTAGTCATGTTGATGCTCCTCCGTGAGTGTTAGCCTAATGCGTGTCGTTCGAGGCGTGGGTTACTGTACGTCGGGTCGAAATTCTCAGACGCAAACGTGCTCAGGGCGGCGCATCCCTGACGCAACGAAAACCAATGGTCGGCTTGGTCTGGTTGCGCGCGAGGTAGCCGCGATAGCTGGTCGTTACATACTTCTTTGAACTATCCCACGAGCCGCCCCGGATGACGCGGAAATCGCCCTGCCCGACGCCGGCGATTGGCCCGCCTGAGTACGAGAGCAACGGGCTAGCCGTCCATTCCCAGACGTTGCCGGAGAGGTCGACGATCCCATACGGCGACGCGCCGTTGAACTGGCCGACCGCTGCGACCCTCTTACGCAACGCGCCTTCCGCGTCCGCGTTTGCCAGCCCTGCGCGCCAGTAGTCGCCCCATGGATAGCGCCGCCCATCCGTCCCGCGCGCGGCGAATTCCCATTCCTCTTCGGTCGGAAGTCGCTTGTCGGCCCAGCGCGCGTAAGCGTTAGCGTCGTCCCAAGTGACGCCGGCCACCGGTAAGCGAGCCACCTCAAGCGGACAAGAACGGCTCGTCCATCCGGCAGGCAAGGGCGTGTAGTTGGTGTCCTGCAAAAAGCGCGCATACTCTTCGCACGTCACCTCGTACTTATCCATGAAGAACGGCCTCACGGAGACCTTGTGGATCGGTCGCTCGTACTCGTCCCCGTCGCTATTCCCCATGCTGAAAACCCCGCCCTGCACATAAGCCATTTCCCCATGCGACGCTATGGACGTTGCGCTTCGCTCGTTACGCTTTTTCCCGCTTTCGGCGTTCGCCGTTTGCCTCTCAGGTGAAGCAGTCGTTTCATCCTTCGCCTTCTTGCCGGAATCCTGTCCGCTTTCGGCTGCCTTCCCCTGTTGACCGGCGTCCCCGGACATCCACATGACCAGTCCGGCGAGCGCAATGACGACGATGAGCGCGGCGGCGAGGGCGCTGATACGCACGAAGCTAGCACGTGATCCGGCTACCACGCCGGAGTTGCCCGAAAACACGCCCACCGGATTGGCCGCGCCGCTCATCGCAGGCGGCGTCCGCAGAACTTCCGTCGCCGCAAGTTGTGCGCCCGAAAGTTGCGCCGCCACGCTGACATCTCGTGCGGCGGTCTGCTCGTCATCTTCAAATGTGCCGCGTAGCCCCGCGCTGCTCACCGTTGCCATCTCCCGCACCGCGTCGTGCGTGAATTCCCGACTCAGCGCCCGCCCTTCGAGAGCGGCGGCAACCTCTTCGGCGAGCGCCCCCGCCGTCTGTGGTCTCGCCTCGCGCTTCTTTTCGAGCGCATGCAGAACGACCCGTTCGACTAACGGCGTGATGAGGTTATTCTTCGCGCGCAGGGGCGGCGGCGGCTGATTGACGTGCTGCACGATGACGGCGGTGGAGACCGGTAGGTTGAATGGCACCGTGCCGCAGAGCATCTCGTACAGCACGATACCGACGCTGTAGATGTCAGACCTCTGGTCGAGTTCTTCACCAAGACACTGCTCGGGCGACATGTAGTGCGGCGTGCCGACGACACTGCCGGTCTGCGTCAATGTGTTCACGGGAGCGTCCCGCAGCTTCGCGACGCCGAAGTCGAGCACTTTGACGTGAATGCCCTTCCGCGTCGTGTGCACAATGATGTTGTCTGGCTTGATGTCACGGTGGATAACGTGCCGGTGGTGCGCCTCGTCGAGCGCGGCGCAGACTTGCTGCACTATCTGGCCTGCCACATCCGGCTTGAGAGTTCCCTGTGCCTTAATGATCTGTCGTAGGCTCTCTCCCTCGACCAACTCCATCACGAGGTAGACAGTGCCGTCATCCGTGACACCGAAGTCGTAGATGTTGACGGCGTTCGGGTGCTTGAGTCGCGCTGCGGCCTGCGCCTCTCGACGGAAACGCTCCGCCTCCGTATCTCTGACGAAGTCGGCATGAAGAATCTTGATCGCTACGATATCGCCGATGAGCAGCCGAGTCGCGCGATAGACCGTTCCCATCCCCCCAACGCCGATGCGCTCTTCGAGCCGATATTTGTTCTCGATTAAGCGTCCGACGAGTGGGTCGTCAACACCGTCAGGGCGCGCAGCCTTTCTCTCAGCCGTTTCCTCGTCTCTGCCGTTGCTCGCACCGCCGCTGGTCGTCTGCGTAACCGGCAGTGACGCGCCGCAGTTGAAGCAAAAGCGACCGCCACTCGTTACTGGATTTCCGCAGCTTGGACAAAACATCGGATCGACCCTCGCTCCCGCCATCATGGAATCGCAACACTCAGCCCTCTGGTTCGTTTACTTATTGACGTAGTACACCTGTAAATCCTTCTCGCCTGTGATGAGCCATCGGCCGCCTATATTTTCCAGCGTGATGATCTGTCGCACGGCCCCCGAGGAATGACCTTCGCCCTCGAAGTTCCAAGTCTTGTCGAACGTCGCTGATGCAGTCCGGCCCGACGCGCCGGGTGTAACGACAATCTTGCTGAGTTGCGCATTGAGACGGGTGTAGCGCGCGAAGGTGCGGGAGCGGTCAGAGCGGACAGAGGTGGCGGCGCTGACGTTGGAGCGATTGTAATAGGTCGAAAGCGTGTCCGCGTAGAAACTCATGTGAGCGTCGAAATCGTGAGCACGCGTCGTCGCCACCCAGCCCTCTAAGCTCGCGCGTACCCCCCGCTCGACGGCTGCCGCATCAACCGTCGGCTGTTCGACGGTCTCAGCTCTGGGTTTCTCGATGACTGGCAGAGGCGTCGCCACTTTCCCCGTCTGAGGTGTAGAGGACTGCTGAAGGTTAACGTTTGAAACGCTACGGCTGCCTCCGTCGTTAGCCGTGCGGTCAACCTCTGACACGCCCTTGCCGTCTCCGAGAAAAAAGACGAACGCGCTTCCCGCGACAAGCACGCCGATGGTTGCCCCACCGAACCAAGGTGACAGGCGGCGCTTATTTGCAGGCGGTGCTGCGGTCGTGGCGCGAGATGTATTGCTTGGCCGAGAGGTCGAGTCGAGGACGAGCCTCTGCATCGTTCCCGAGTTGGCGGCGGATGACGGCGTGGATGTCATCGTCGCGTTAATGAACGGCGCAGCAGGATCGTTTTGTCGTAGCAGCGTGCCTCCGTGCATAGCTTCGATTAGCTGCTCTGCAAGCGCCCCGGCGGACGATGGCCTCGACTCGCGTCTCTTTGCGAGGGCATGGAGGATGACTGCTTCTACCGGGGCCGTAACGCTCATGTTAATGGAGCGCAACGGGGGCGGCGTTTGCGTCGCATGCTGCACGGCGACGGCGGTCGGCGTAGACGAGTTAAATGGTACGGTTCCGGCGAGCATCTCGTAGAGCATGACACCGGTACTGTAGACGTCCGAGCGCCTGTCAACCTCCTCCCCGAGACACTGCTCAGGAGACATGTAGTGCGGCGTGCCGACCATCATGTCGGTCTGCATCAGGCTGTTCATGTTCGGCGCGATGTCGCGCATCCGTGCGATGCCGAAGTTAAGCACCTTGATGCGAAGGCCGTGTGAGGTCTCTTGAACGATAACGTTGTCCGGCTTCACATCCCGATGAACGACGTTGCGACTGTGCGCCTCGTCGAGCGCTACGCAGACCTGCCGTATGATTTCGACCGCAGTAGTGATCGGCAGCGGGCCCTGCTTTTTAATTATGGCGCGAAGGCTCTCTCCCTCAACCAGTTCCATCACCAGATAGACGAGGCCGTCGGGTGTGATGCCGAAGTCATAGACGGAAACTGCGTTCGGGTGCTTGAGCCGCGCGGCGGCCTGCACCTCGCGCCGGAACCTTTCGGCGGACTGCTCGTCACTTATCAACTCCGGGTGCAGGATTTTAACCGCCACCATATCGCCGATGAACAGACGTGTCGCACTGTAGACTCGGCCCATGCCGCCTGCGCCGAGCGTCGCTTCGAGTCGATATTTATCTTCAATCACGCGCCCGACCAGCGCGCCCGCCCCACCACTCGCGCCTATCGCTCGCGCGACGTTGCGAGACGAGAAGCAGTCATCGCCCACAGTTGCACCGCATGCCGGGCAAAAGCGATTGCCGTTCGTGATTGATACTCCGCAGGCAGAACATAACATTGTCACATCGCTCCTATCCTCATCACTTCCCCTATTCGTCAATTTCCTCTGGCACTCCGCGCCACATTCTTTGAAAGCAATAGCGCGACGACTACTCCGCCGACGTAGTTGAAGGATGTCTGCGCGGTCGAAATCAGCAACGAGTCAAGTCCCTATAGATTCGACCCGCGCGCGAGTCCGACCTTGTCCAGCAATGTTCCAAGCGGCGCTAAGCCTGTAAAGTCTAATCTTTTCATCTATAATCACCTTCCCAGAGTCCTAAAACGTCTATCTCATAACTCGTCTTTGCGCTTCAGTGCCCACATCGTCAACAATAGAAACAGGCCGCTGAAACTGCCAAGCGCAACCATATCGAGGATGATTCTAAGACGATAAGCAGAGGTGATCCCATTCTCCGTATCACCGTCAAATACGTGATGGTAGGCGACGACGGTCATTTTCGCCGCCAGTTTCTCGCGTGCTTCCTGATCCTCAACACTTACCGCATGCGCGAGCGCCTCGATAGACCAACGTGCGATCATCGCGTCTGCGGCGATGCGCGCCGCACCTAAGCCGTCGAACTTTTGAATCGGGTCAGGTGGGACGTTCATGCCCCCGCGTGTTGCGGTCGCAGTGCTATTCCGGTCCTTTTCTGCGCGGTCATAATCGGCAACAGAAGCCGGTTTGCCGGTGCGTCCATTCACGTATAAGTTCTCAAGCGGCATCAAGAATCCACCAAGCAGCAATTGAGGAATGAGGATGAGCGGCAATATGCTCATTGCTTTCTCAGTTGAGTTGACGAGGGCGGAGAAGAGCAACCCCATTGCCACACCCGCAAGTAAAGTCAGATAGAGAATCAGGGTCAGCGAGATGAAGTCGCCACCGCTTAACCGCCCGAAACCGACGAGTATGCCAATGAATAACAAACATTGAATAAGGCCAATGCCGCTCAGCACCGCGAATTTGGAGAAGACATACGAAGGAATTTTGAGATTCACTAAACGTTCGCGGACATAGATCGGCCCTTCGGCGACGATCTCACGCACAGCGTTATTAGCTCCGAACCAGATCGCAATGATTGCCGCGATAAAAATCGTCTTGGCGTCATTTAGAGAGCCTGTGACAAGCGCAAGAATCGCCGCAATGAATGGAGCCTGTAGCAGCAACAAGACGGTATTGCGCCGGTCTTTCAGCTTAATCTCCAAGTAGCGGCGCGTGAGCGTCACCCACTGCCCGATGCCAAAGCGTCGTTCGGCTCCTCCATCACTTGAAATATCGAGCGGAGTTCGACCTCCGACGGGCATTGAACCGCTGCTGCGAGTTAACTCTTCAGGCGCGGCGATGCGCCCGCCGGCGTATTTTTGAGGGTGCGGTGA
>CAXTRQ010000254.1:0-7598 GCA_964246705.1 uncultured Pyrinomonadaceae bacterium | reverse complement strand
GGGCAATAACGACCTGCTGACATCCAATTATTCAGCTAAGTAAACGCGGCGCTCAAGCTTAAATAGACAGCAGGCCGGAGACATAATCTCCGGCCTGCTGTCTATTAGCTCGTGACACAAGTTAATCGGACAAACTTTTGCTTTGCAGAATGCCAGCCAGCGACGGCTCGTCAATGCGATACGTCTCGTTGCAGAAGTGGCAGGTCATCGCCGCGCCTCTGTCTTCGACAAGCATTGATTCCAACTCCATGCGGTCAATCGAAGAGATGAGCGAGATGGCGCGGTCGTATGAGCAGGAGCAAGCAAAGCTGACGGGGCGCTCCTCCAGCACTTCAAACGGGGTATGTCCGAGCACGGTTCGCAGCATATCAATGGGACCCGCGCCCTCACGAATCAGCGTGGTCGTGTGCGGCGTCTGTTTGACGTTCGATTCGATGACGGCCACGGTCTTTTCATCCGCGCCCGGCATGACCTGAATCATCAAGCCTCCCGCCGCTTCGATAAACGTCTCGCCCGACTCGCGCGCGCGCACCAGCACGCCGAGCAGCACGGCTGAAGGAATCTGCTCAGACTTGGCGAGATAGTAGGCGAAGTCCTCGCCGATCTCGCCGGAGACGAGCGGCACAGCGCCGCGATACGGATCGCGATAGAGGCCGATTTCGTATCCCGACTCGTAAGTGACATAGAACATCCCGCTCCCAATAATCCCGCTCACGTCGAACTTGCCGTTCGCCTTCAGCGGCACATCACCTTCAGGGTCTCGTACATAACCACTCACCTGCCCCTCTGCATTTGTTTTAGCCGTGATGCCCCCGACCGGCCCTTCACATTCGATCTGCACGCTCAGACGGGCGAACTCCTTCAAGCCTGCTCCCAGCAGCAGCGTCCCCGTCAAAGTGCGACCGAGAGCAGCTGCCACCGTGTGTGTGCATCCATGCCTGTTGGCCGCTTCCGCGACTATCCCGGTCGTGACCGCAGCCATGCAGCGAATCGAGCCGTCGGCAGCCGTCGCGCGGACAATTGTATCAGTCATCTTCCTCTGTTCGTTCAATGCTGAAATACCTCATTTAAAAAATTTTGGTCTTACCGTTAGATGCTCAACTCTGCAAATTCCTTGCTTTCATTCTGTCGTCCCGCGCCGGATTTCCACAAGCCGCGAGATGGATTGCGAGGCTCGATAGACACCTTTCGGCTCGGCAAAATCATCTTAAAATATGAACTTTTCACCTCCCGCAGAGTCTAACTTCTGCTTAAGGTAAATTCTCAATGTGCCCGCTCTATAGGACTGAAAAGAAAGAGAGGCACAATATGTTGGGCTAGGCTATTGACAGCCTACAACGAGCTATGTATACTCCGCTTCGCTTGAGGAAAGAGAATATCGCTGGCGGAATACGCCCCCTAAAAGCTTCCGCCGCGTGGAAATTCTGTCGCTTCAAATAAAATAAAGCCAGCCGCCGTATCCGAGCTACAAAACGAGATAGGACGCGCCCTGAATATAAACAGGTGGAGGCGTCCAAATTTTTTGGAGAACAGTCAAATAAACCCCTCTGTCGAAGTCGCCCGCACGGGAAAGGTAGAACCTAGATGAGCACAGTGATCGAGCCGAATGCCCCCGAAGGAAATCCAGCCGCCATGAATATCACGGGCGCACCTGCCGTGAAGAAATATGAAATCATTGGTCTGAATGCAGTCCGCGTCATCAGCAAGCGCTACAGCTTAAAGGATGCGCAGGGCAACCCGATTGAGGAATGGGCGGATGTGGTGCGCCGCGTCGTCGGGGCTGTCAGTGTTGCCGAAACGGACGAGCGAAAGCGCGATGAGTTTTACAGCGTGATGAGCGGAATTATGGCGCGCCGCGAGTTTGTGCCGAACACACCTTGCCTCGTCAATGCGGGCAAGCCGAACGGCCAACTCGCCGCATGCTTCGTGCTCGACGTACCGGACTCGATTGCGGGCATCATGAAGACGGCGACCGACGCCGCGATTATTCATCAGACGGGAGGGGGCACGGGCTTCACGTTCGAGAAACTTCGTCCGGCGGGCGCGATGGTGCGTTCGACGCATGGCGTTGCGTCGGGGCCGGTCTCGTTTATGAACATCTTCAACACGACGACCGACACGGTGAAGCAGGGCGGCGTCCGGCGCGGCGCGAACATGGGCATCATGCGCATTGACCACCCGGACTTGCTGCGCTTCGTCCATGCGAAGAACGACCAGCACAGCTTGACCAATTTCAATATCTCCGTGACGGTCACGGACAAGTTCTTCAAGGCCGTAGACCGTGGCGAGTGGTATCAACTGAGCTTCGACGACGAGCCTTGGACGGATGAGGTGTTCGACCCCGTGCAGGACGCCCCGTATGCCGTCTATCGTCGCGCGGATGGCTCGACCGTCACGTTCCGCGACAAAGAAGCGTTTCGCATCGCAGACCTCTCAGGCGCTACGCGCGAAGAGCCGCCCCGCCCCGGTATGGTCTATGCGCCGGACATCTGGAATCGTATCGTCGCTTCGGCGCATCGTTATGCCGAGCCGGGCGTCATCTTTATTGACGAGGTCAACCGGCACAATCACATGATCGAGTCAATGGGGCCGATCTACGCGACGAACCCATGCGCGGAACAGGCGCTGCATTTCAACAACTCGTGCAATCTCGGCTCGATTGATCTGGCGAAGTTTTATGACGTGGAGACGCGCGTCGAATGGGAGCGACTGGCCGAAACGACGCGCTGGTGCACGCGCTTTCTCGACAACGTGATTGACGTATGCTCCTGGCCGCTGCCGGAGATTGATGATGTCGTCAAGCGCACGCGTCCCGTCGGTCTGGGCGTGATGGGATTCGCCGATCTCTGTCTAAAGCTCAAAGTCGCGTACGGCTCGCCCGCGTCTATTGATTTGATGGACGAGGTGATGAGCTTTGTGCGCCGGGAAGCGTGGACAGAGTCGTGCCGCCTCGGTGCGGAGAAGGGCGTCTTCCCTGAGTATCAGCCGAACAGAGATGCTTACGACAAATTCTTGCGCGATGAGATTGGCATCCCGGAGGACGTGGCCGTGACACCGCGCAACTACGAGACGACGACGATTGCGCCGACCGGCACAATCTCACTCGTCGCCGAGACCTCTTCGGGCGTCGAGCCGAATTTTTCGTGGGCTTATGTTCGTCAAGACACGATAGGCAAGCGCACGTATGTCCACACCATCGCGGCTGAGGCGTTGGGAATTGAAGTTGACCAGACTGATCAGGAGTCAATTGATCGCGCTTCCCAATACGTCGTCGAGCATGAGGCGGAGCTTCCGGATTATTTCATCTCGGCGATGTCCATCACCGCCGAACAGCATGTGCACGTGCTGGCCGCCGCACAACGCCACGTTGACAACGGAGTGTCAAAGACCTGCAACGGCGCATCCGACGACACGCTCGAATCGGTTGACCATCTCTACCGTCTCGCGCGCGAACTCGGTTGCAAAGCCGTCAGCTACTATCGCGATGGTTCGCGCGAGTCGCAGGTGCTCTCCACGGTGAAGGGCACGGAGACCAAGGGCGAAGTGGCCTGTGATCCGGCCATCGTCGCCGAATCGGTGACGGCTAACACGACGGCGGAGACGGAAGCGGCGGCAGTTGAGAGCGCCGCTGGACGCACATCGCACGCTCCTTTAGCCGCGTCCGCTCAGTCGGTACAACTTGAACGCCCGCGTGAGTTGCGTGGGGCGACGTGGCGGATTCCGTTCGATGGTCAAAATCTTTACGTTACCGTCAATCATGACGGGCACATGATTCTCGAAGTTTTCGCAACCGGCCCGATCTCCGGCGGCGTGGGATTGCTGGCCTCAAAGATGCTGCGCGGCGGATTCGACGTGCGCGAAGTTGGGCGCAGCTTGAACAAGGTGACGGGCACGCACGCCGTCTGGTTCAACGAGCGGTTGCTGACGAGTCCTGAACAGGCCGTCGCCGAGTGCTTGATGCTGACGGCGCGGCGTCTTCAGGGACAGCCCGACTCGGAGCGCGCCGTAGCCTACGTGCAACAAGCAGCCAGTATCGAAGCCCCTGCCAAGCAGAAGACCAACAACAACTATTCGCTCATCAGCGAATGCCCTGAGTGTCGAGGTCAACTCGAACACGCTTCGGGCTGCGACTTCTGCCGCGATTGCGGCTACTCAAAATGCCGGTGACGGTTTTTAGAAACTGTATCCCCTCTGAGGTATAAGTGTAGAGGATAGGGCGGATACGGGAAGTTGAGGTATACATCAGGCTCCTGAGTTTTTTACTCAGGAGCCTGATGTTATTTCTTCACCAAATTTTGGATGCTTTAGCCATTTACTGGCATGAGATAAGCTGAAAAGTAGCAGGAGTATCAAATGAGCAGTAAAGATGTGAAACCCTGATCATTAGTCCTATCTATCCCTTTCTTTTTTTCGTGCGCTCTTTCTTACGAAGACGTTCTACCTCGCGGTCTAGAATGTCTAACAGATAAAGAACAGTCTGTTTGTGCTCATCGCTCAATCCTTCAAACTTATAATAAACATCAGCAAATCGGCTCTCTGCAAATGCTAGGTCATCCTGATACGTCTCTCCGTAAGCCCTTGAGATAACTTCTTCAATTGGCACTCCGAGGCCACGTGCTAGCGCGCGAAGCTTGGTAAGTGTGAGGTTCTTGGCTGTTCCGCTTACGATTTGGCTAACGTAGCTTTGGGTGATCTTCTCGCCGCCAGAATTACTTCTCTCCTGTACATCCCTCGTAGTGAGATCGTTTTGAATCAGCTTTAACCTTACATAGTCACCGAGTGTTTCCCGCCGGGGAACGATACTTTGAAGCACCAATTCATTGCGTAGTGCTCTACGCTTCTCATCTCTCTGCATGAGACAAGGTTATCATTCAGTTTGATAAATATATTTCTAGGTTTGAGTAGAATAATGCTTGACGATAATGGATGATTTAAGTAGCATTCGCGGGCAATTTTCAGCTCTACGACCAAATCGGTTTCAGCAACTTCATGTGGACTTTCCCTAGGCCGATGCATATGAGGGAAGACAACATTCACACAAATCACCGTAACTAAACAGCCCTTATGAGCGACGGACTCAAAGTGCTACGCACATATTGTCCCTACCAGAAAAGGGGCATGTACGAACTGTGGGATAGTGCCATGCCCGTTATTCCAGCCAATAACTTTCTTCGATCACATCCCACTTGGAGTACGAGAACTCTTGCCTCAAAGGCGTATCAGCTAATTCACTTCTTCCGATTCCTCAAACGAAATTCTCTAAGCTTCTGGACTGTTAGGGCCAGATCCGCAGGTCCTGTTATCCAACAATTCCGCAACGAACTTCTTCTTCGCGCGCGCATCCCGAAAAATCAGGATGACCAATCAGGGTCGGCTTTAGACCAACAAACTAAAAAGCTATGCACAATTAGCCACTCCGCAGCGAAGTCAATCTTAACGGAGGTGGCTCTCCTCTGTGAGTGGTGGCGTCAAGTAGGTGAGCTTCCGATCATCCGTGGGGGCGTTTATTGCAGCAATAAAGGATCAGGTAAGTCACGAAGGAGTAGAACCATTTTACCGTCCGCTTTTACAATCGTCGTACCGGCCAATGAGAAGTACCGAACGAATCATGTATTAGAGATAAGTGATGTCTCTGCGATCTGGGAGTTTCTAACCGCGGAATCTCGTCCGGCGAGGCCCTCTGTGTTGAAGCGACATGCTCAACGACCATGCTCAGATTGGCCGCAGCGTCGGAAACAGGCTTGGCAGAAGACCCATGATGAATATCGAACAAAACTTGCGTGGTTTCACAGACAACAAATGCTCTGGGCGTTAATGATCGGTTCGGCTATGCGTCTTAGCGAGGTGCCATTGCTGATGGTCGCTGACGTTAGTTTTTATGGTAATGATCTATGGGTTGCTCTCCGAGAAAGGACTTGCACCGATCACCTTGGCAAGGCAAAGACAGGACCGAGAACGATTTTCATAGGATGGGACCATCGGATAGTAACTGCTTGGCAGAACTGGGGGCGCAGTCGACAAGTTTTGGTAGATAAATGGATGGGTCTAACCGGGCAACCTGATCACAGGATGTTTTTAACAAACCGAGATGGTAGCCCTCTCACAACGCGTGGGATCCAAAGTCTGTTCGGCAAGTTGAATGCGAGGTTTAGGCGTTTTGGAGGAGAATTTATTGAAGAGCAGTTTCAAATCCATCCCCATGCAGTGCGACATACCGTTGAATCGCTTTTCCAAGAATGGGGAATTCCACACCATGTCCGGCAGCGACACCTAGGCCACAAGAAACCGGACACCACGGATCTTTACGGTAAGGTTTACCGCAAGTCTTATATCAAATACCTGTCAAAGATAGACGCGCGAAATTCAAAGCTCTCAAGTGCTGCCGATTAAATGTGCAGGTAACGACCTTCACAAGTAGCGATTCTCGAAACGTTCGGATTAACTTCGCAACGTCGATCATTCAATTGAACTATCTACATGCAGGGCGAGCCTGCGAAAATAAATCCAATCTCGGTGGACATCAACTCTCCAATCTACTTTGTGAGTTCCTGAGCGTTAGGGGTCCGAATCTGTCAGCAAGCTCTCTAGTAAATTACTGTTCCACATTTGAAAGATTCCTTGAATATCTTACCATGCGAAATTTCTCTGCTATTAACTCAGAAGCGTTCGCTGGCTATGTCGGCTGGTTGAAGGATATAGGGAAACGCCGTGGCGGAACGCCGTTAGCGGAGGCGTCTCGTCGCGTAAGTGCCTCACGAATTATTATCCTCATGGAATGGCTGGTTGAAACTGGCCGGCTATCACCCTCAGAAGTTGAAATCGCTCGCCGTCGGTATAGGAAGGCTTTTCGTGGATTTGCAAGTAGAGCGCAGGAATTGCTTCGAACTAAGGCAATCGGGCCTGAAGAATACATCCGTCTATTGCGGGCCATACGAATGGAGTATGAGTGTTGTCTTGAGCTGCTTAATCAACCTAAGGAAAAGCAAGACGAATATGATCCTACATTCCCACTGCTTCCATTTGTCATGCAACTGGGACTAACGCTGGCACTCCGTTCAGTAGAGCTGAATCATTTATTGGTGGGAGACCTAATCTCTGATCGACTTCGAGTGCGTCCCCCAAACAAAAGGGCATCAGAAGTATGGTTACCGCCAAGCTTGAAAGCGGCACTTGAATTAGCGCAAGTATGGATGGCTCGCTATCGCCCGACTAAGGATTCTTATGATCCCCTTCTAGCAATTCCCCTGACCCGCGGAAAACGTAAAGGCAGTTACATACGGTTTGACACAATCGCCCTTAGAGGTTCTCTAAAACTCTTTTATCAAAAGTATTTTCTCCTTTCAGATAAGGATGGAAAGCCCCTCCTCTACTCGGCATCTGGGGAAGACCAAAGCAAGCTTATTCCCTTCGGCCTACCCTTTTCAGAATTCCGGAGTGCTGCAATTACAGAAGCTGCGCGCCATGAACGTAACCCAGCCAAGCTGAGAATGTTTGCCCGCCATAAGTATGTGGAAACTACTTTCAAATATTACGTGAGAGAAACTTGAACCTTACCCCTAAAAGTAGAGAGCCAGATAAGTCTCATCAGTCTCCACATC
>CAXTRQ010000253.1:0-7636 GCA_964246705.1 uncultured Pyrinomonadaceae bacterium | reverse complement strand
CAGAGGCAGGCGCGAGAGCGAGAGGGCGGGCTGCGTGACGACCCCTTCCAGCAGCCGCCGGAGATAATCCATCCAACGTTGGATCGTCTGCGCGTCGAACAAATCTGTGTTGAAATCACACTCGAAGAGGAGTTCGCTCTCGGTTCGCACCACGTTCAAATCCATTTCAAACTGCGCAGACTTGTTGTGGTTGGTTTCGACCTCCACTTTCAGATCGAGAAATTGCGGCTGGCCTTTGGCCGTGTCGAAATTGAAGACCGCCGAGACGAGTGGCGAGCGGCTGGAGTCGCGAGTCAGTTTGAGTTTTTGAATCAGCTTGTTGAATGGATAGGTCTGATGATCGTAGGCGCGCAATACGCGACGTTTGACAGCGGCGAGGAGGTCTGTGAACAGAGGGTCGCCGACAAGCCGTGTGCGGACGGGCAGCAGGTTGACACAATAGCCGACCAGATTTTCTCCGACGGAGGGCTGACCAGCCGAGGGGATGCCGACGATGATGTCGTCCTGATTGGTCAGCCGATGAAGCAGGACGTTAAAGCCAGTTAAGAGCGTCATGAAAAGCGTGCAATTCTGCTTTTTGCTGAACTCTTCGAGCCGTGCCAGCAGGGTGCCGTCGATGACCATGCGGTGTTGCGCTCCGTTGAAGGTTTGGAGCGGTGGCCGCTGGCGGTCTGTAGGCAGTTCGAGCACCGGCAGTTCTCCGGCGAACTGGCTCAGCCAGTAGGCTTCGTCCTCGACCAACTCATCGCTACGGTTCTTGCCGGACTGCCATTCGAGGTACTCGTTGAACTGCACGGGGCGGCGTAACTGGGGCGCTACGTTGCGGCGGGCGGCGGAGTAGAGGGCGCTCAACTCTTTGAGCAGGACGCCGAAAGACCAGCCGTCTATGACGATGTGATGAATGGTCAGGACGAGGTAGTGATACTCGGCATCCAGCCGGAGGAGGCTGGCGCGCACCAGAGGGCCTTGCGTGAGGTTGAAGCGGCGGGACACCTCCTGCTCTAGCCAGACGGAAACGCGCGCCTCCTGCTCTTCGGCACGCCCTGCCGAAAAATCACACTGCGTCACGTCGAGTTCCAGCGAAGGGGCGATCTGCTGGTGTTCGCCATCGGCACTGAAGGTCGTACGTAGAGAGCGGTGACGGTTGACGAGTTCCTGAAGCGCCCGGCGCATGGCCGACGAATCAAACGCGCCGCGCAGTTTCACAACGAGCGACTGATTGTAAGCGACGGACGCGCCCTCCCCCATCTGCGCGAGGAACCACAGTTCCTTCTGGGCTTCGGTCAGAGGTAAGGTGCTGGCCGAGGCCGCGACTTCACCGCTCTCGCCAGCCGGAGCGGACGCCGCAGGCTGTTCCGGCGCAGGACTAGAATCTCCGCCAGCAGCGGGCAATTCCCAGATGCTTCGGGGAGAAGGCGACGGCGTGCTGTCGGAAGGTTTTTTCTTATCCGGTGGCTCAGGCAGGAAGCCGCCGTCGCGCATTTCTCGGAGGCTTTGCTTGACGGCGCTGATGACGCGCCCGATCTCTTCGTCGGTGTGCGCGGTGGAGAGGTAACAGGCTCGCCCCTCCCAGACGTAGACGCCGTTTTCCAACAGGTAGTAAAAGAAAAGGTCTTTGAACTTAACATCACGCGAGAAGAAGAACTTGAAGGCCGAGCCGAGGTTCGCCATCCGCATCGGAATCCGGCTTTGCTCGAAGTGTGCGTTGAGGTGCTCGACCATCTTCGTCGTGCGTCGGTTCAACTCTTCCTGAAGGCCGGGACCCGCCTCCTTCAGATGGTTGAGGGCAGCCCACGCAGCGGTCATAACGTAAGGGTGCTTAAAGAAGGTTCCGACGAAGAGCGTGGTTTCGGCGCGCGGGTAAGACTGATCGCCGTAATCCCACATGCCGCCGTCAATGGCGTCCATGTAGGCGGCTCGACCGGCAACGATGCCAATCGGCATCCCCGCGCCGGCGGCCTTTCCGTAGGTGATGATGTCGGCGCGTACGCCGAAGAGCGCCTGCGCGCCGCCCGGATGCAGGCGGAAGCCTGTGACGACTTCATCGAAGATGAGAGCAGCGCCCGCCTCCTCGGTCAGCTTTCTGATTTCGCGCAAAAACTCGCCGGGTTGCAAGTCCAGCCGGCGCGTCGGCGTCGGCTCGACAAGGACGGCGGCCAGTTCATGTGCGTGCTTCCTGAGAATCTCGATGGCGGCATTGTTATAGTTGAGCACAAGCACGTCTTCGACCATGCCCTGCATCACGCCGGGGGCCATCGGAACAGAACGAAGTTCGCCGTTCTCCGACCTCTCGCCGCTCACCAGTACGCCGTCGTATGTACCGTGGTAAGAGCCGGTGAAGATCGCAACTTTGGAGCGCCGTGTGACCGTGCGTGCGAGGCGCAGGGCAGTCATCACCGCCTCGGTTCCCGAATTACAAAAGCCGACGCGCTCCGCGCCGGTCAACTCGCAAATCAACTCGGCCACTTTGCCGGCGAGGTTCGACTGCGGCCCGAGTTGAAGGCCATGAGTGATGCGCTCTTGCAGCGCGTCCATAACGAAAGAGGGGGAATGTCCGAAAAGCAGCGACCCGAAGCCCATCGTGATGTCGACGTACTCGTTGCCGTCCACATCCCAGACCTTCGCCCCCTGCGCCCGCTCGACGATGATCTGGTAATGCATCTCTTTCCAGAGCAGGCGAAAGCCAGCCGAAATCCTGCTGTCTGCGAGATATGGCCGGTACTGCTGTGTGAGGCGCTTCGAGTTGGCGGTGCGAGTCGTGAGGCGTTCGATTAAAGCGTCGAGATGCTTCTGCTGGTGCTCGCTGAACTGGCCGCCGGACTCGCTCCGAATAGGACGGTACGGAATGAAAACGTCCGTGTCCATACGCTTTGCAACCGACTCGCCGTCACGCGCACCCTCGTTGAGGGTCGACGGCAATTCCAGCGCCGACGCATCCTCCTCCAAAAGTGGCGCGACCTGCGCCGACGCCCCGCCCACCTGCTTCGGCTCGCCGACGACGGCCTGTGCGCCCTCGTTCGACGAATCGTTTTCGGATGCGGAGACGGCTTCGGAGTGCACGTCTGCGGGCTGCTCCGCAAAGGGCGGCAGAGGTGTTGCGTCGGCGACGCCTCTGCCGTTACTGCCGCCGCCCGCATGGACTTGGCGCAACACCTCTAACTGCTGCGAGATGATGTGCAATTGCTGGCTCATGAGGTGTACGACGGGGCTGCCCGCCACATCCGGCTCCTCTGCCCGCAGGATGCCGGGCAGAGACCGTCTGCCGTTGCCGTTACCGTTGGCATGGCTGTAACTTCCGTTGGCGTCGTGCCCGCCCTTTAGGACGGGCATATCCTGCGGGCGGACGGGCGACTCTTTTGACGCCGTCGGCAGCGGCGCGGGCGCTAGAGGGAAGATGTCGGGCGAAATCTCCGGCTCTAGATAAACAGAGAGCGTGGAGACACTTGGGTATTCTTCTATCAGGACGCGAAACGGTACCCTCACCCCAAACCTGTCCTGAATCATGCGGCTGGCCTTCATCAGCGACAGCGAATCCACGCCCATCTCCAAAAACGTCGCGTGGGGGTCGACCTGGGCCTCAGGGATGCCCGTCAGGTTGCTGACAATCGTCCTGAGCAGAGCGCCGATTTTATCCACAGATGTGAGCGCGGAGGGGGATGAATCCTTCATTTGAGGCATAAAGTTCCTTTCAGTACGAAGACTGACCAAAGTGACTTCCGACGCGTGCCTTTCAGACGTAAGCTTACCGATTGAGGATCGAACCGAGCTTCCGCCTGACGACCGCAGAACAGAGCGGGCCGCCGCTTCCCATTGCCCGATGGGAGCAGAGCGCGAAGACCTCGCGAGCGCGATTCGTTCAGACGACTCGCATCGCCGCTTTGTCCCCGCTGCGTCCGTCCGCGAAGAGTCATCCTGCGCGTCAGGTCGGCACTACTTAAACTCAGATATCAAGAATAATTGCACTGATAGACATTATGTGACCCAGTCCTGTCGCCCCGATTTTGTGTGCAGAGGGTGAGTGGAAGGCTTAATAATTTGTCTGGAGTGTTGGGTTTATTCGTGATGATGAGGTAGTCAAAAAACTCCTAACAGGATTACTCTAACCGAAGGGCATTGCCCGCGTGCGGGAAAATCCGAAGAGGCTTCAGGAAAAGGTTTTCGCCATTATCGCCGGTGTCTGCCCGAGCGAGGCGACGCATCCGACAGAGGTCACGACGAAGAACCGGAGATCAACGCCCTGAGAGCCTCAATTGTTCCTTTCGCCAAACGCTCGATGGTCGCTTGCCGGTGGACGTTCTTGCTGTACCGGAAGGCGAGTCGAAGCTGGTCTTTGACGATACTCCCACTGATTTCAAGTAAATAGAACCGCTTACCCATCGGGTCGTGGCCCGGGCCGACAGGCTCAGGCGCTGGTTTGAAGATGGGCGAAGCGCCCTTGAACTTCCCCGCGTAGTTGAAAGAAACCTCTGCGGTCGGAAACTCACGTAAGGACTCGGAAACGCTCGGTTCAGGACTCAGGTAACGAAGCAGGCCGTAGCTCACTTCATGGCGTGAAGCTTCCCCGACCTGTTCTCTGACTTGTCTCAGAGTGTCGAATGGGGAAACGGTCGGCACAGTGCCGAGGAGCACAGGGAAGACGGCGGTGAACCATCCCACCGTCCTCGATAAATCAATCTCTTCAAAGAAGGCTTCCCGGCCATGCCCTTCCAGATCGACCAGCAACGAATCAGAACCAGTCCATTCCCTAAATGCCGATAAGAGAGCGGCCAGCAGGAGGTTACTCACCATCACCTGTTGAGCTTTCGGAACCCGAAAGAGCAACGACTGTGTTTCCTCGCTGTCGAGTGATTGAATTACGGAACTGACTGAGGCTTGGGTATTGACTGCGTTCGGGAAATCGACCGGCAGGCGACCCTTCTGATCAACTTGCGCGCGACAATATAGCAACTCTTTTTCAAAATTCAAAGTCGCCGCGTGACTTTTTAACAGCGCGGCCCAAAATTTATAAGGGGCCGTCGCCGTCGGCAGGCGCGGACTCTCTTTGCGGCACAACTGTTCGTAAGCCGTCTGGAGGTCATTGAGCAGAATCCACCACGAATAATTGTCGACCAGCAGGTGATGAATGATGAGGAGGAGGCGGTGAGATGCTCGCATATTATCTTCAAAGAGGGCAACGCGCACCAGCGGCCCGTCAGCGAGATTGAGGCTGGATTGAAGGTTTGCGCCGACCGCCTCGATAGCCGCCGCCATGTCCTCTTCGGGATGGTCTGACAAGTCTATGCGGACTATCCGGACGAGACCGCAGGCATCCGCCCCTGTTACGTACTGTTCCCACTGTTCGCCGGTTTTGACGAAACGCAGGCGGAGCGCCTCGTGGTGTTCCACGACTAGGCGCAACGCCTTTTCGAGGGCAGAGAAGTTGAGAGGCCCCTTAAGCCGGAACAACCTCCACTGATTCCAATGATGCGGGTTCGACAGATTATGCTCAAAAAAGAAGTGCTGGATGGGAGTCAGCGGCACTGCCTCCAGCGCCTCTCCGGTGGGAACGGGCGTGTCGTCGTCCGCCTCCGCCGCCGTCTTCCCTGCACACGCCACATCGGTGTCTCCGTCGCATGTATGAGGACTGGCGGCGGGAAGCGGTTGCTCACTGCTCTGCGCGAAATTCTCATCTCTCACGGATGCCCCTCTCGCCGCTTCTACTCGCGTCGCCCCGCCCGTGATGCGTGCCGTCGCGGAGCCGTCTGTCGCGTTTTCGGCGGATTCACGGTGAGCGTTCCGAAGCAGCGTCAATTGCTGCGAGAGGATTTGGATTTGCTGTTGCATCAAATGGTCGAGCGCTTCCATTCCAGCGGAGGCGTCGAGGAATGCCGCACCCCTCGAATGACCTTGCGCGTGAAGGGCGGCGACGGCGTGGCCGTTGCCTGCCTCAAGGCACTGTGCGGCATCCGCTCGCCCCGAGTACGCAGGGGAGTTGCTGGCGAGGGCTGCGGCGTCGGAAGGATGCGGCAAGGCAGGCGTGGACGCCGCTTCGACCAAAGCCGCCCGGGATTCGTGCGCCGTAGGAGCACGCATCGTCCCCCCTGTTGTCGTGCGCTCACTCTTCTCGCGCTTTCTCGCCGGAGAATCAGCGACCCTGTATCGCTGCCGCTCAAACGGGTAAGTCGGGAGCGGGATGCGGCCCCGCCGCTCGTGCTTGTAGAAGGCTTCCCAAGAGGGTTTGACGCCGGCCAGCCAAGCGCGCCCGAGCGTGGTCAATAAAATCTCCGCGTCTGTGACTTTCTCACGCGCGTGAGGCAGCGAAGACAGAACGACATGCTCGCTCGTCGTCGCGGGGTGCTGCTTGACGAGATTGCAGAGGGTCTGTCCCGGCCCGACCTCCAGTAAGACGAGGCGCGGGTCTTTCAGGATGCGGCTCATGCCGTCTGAGAAACGCACGGTTTCCCGCAGGTGACGCGCCCAATAGGCCGGGCTAGTCGCCTCTTCTGCTTTGATCCAGTCGCCTGTGACGTTCGACACGTAGGGGAGCGAGGGCGGAGAAAGTTTCGCGCGCCCGACCTGCTTCGTAAATTCTCCGAGGATGGGAGCCATCATGGCGGAGTGGAAAGCGTGTGAGGTACGCAGGCGACGCCCCTCGATGCCGTCCCCGGCGAGTTTGTGCGCCAACTCTTCCAGCGCCTGCTCAGGTCCCGAGACCACGCATAGAGATTCGCCGTTGATTGCCGCGATTGATAGATGCGTGCCCAGCAGCGGCCTCAACTCCTGCTCTGTGAGAGGAAGGGCAAGCATCGCGCCGGGGGGTAAGCTCTCCATCAGTCGCCCGCGTGTGGCGACCAGCCCGAGCGCGGTCTCCAGACTGAAGACGCCCGCCAGACATGCCGCAACGTACTCGCCAATGCTATGACCGATCATGGCCTGCGGCGTCCCGCTCCACTCCATCCACAGACGCGCCAGCGCATACTCGACGGTGAAAACGGCGGGCTGCGTTATCGCAGTCCGGCTGAGCCGCTCATCGGCTTCGGCCTCCTGTCCCTCACGCGGGAACAGCAGTTCGCGCAGGTCGCAGCCGAGCGTTGGTTTGAGCAACTGCGCGCAGCGATCCAGTTCTGCGTGAAACGTCGGCTCGTCGTGGTACAAGCCCCGCGCCATATTCGCGTATTGTGTTCCCTGTCCCGAGAACATCATGGCGATGCGACGCTCTGAGACCTCCTTCGGTGCGGTGAAGACGTGCCGCGTGTCGCCATCCCTGAGAGACCCGGCGGCCTCGTCCACGTTTTGGCAGACGACGAAACGCCGATGCTTGAAGGCGCGGCGTCCGGCCTGAAGCGTGTATGCCGCGTCGGCGAGATTAAGCGAGGCGTGCTGTTCCAGATGGGTGACCAGATTCGCCGACGCGGCTTCGAGCGCCGTGGACGTTTTAGCCGACAGCAGGAGCATCTGCCAACGCCTCGACCCAGCCGCGCGCCGGGCGGACGTAGGAGCCTCTTCTAAAACAACGTGGGCATTAGTCCCGCCGATACCGAAAGAACTGACACCGGCACGGCGCGGCCCATTCTCCGCTTTCCATTCCTTAAGCTCGCTGTTGACGTAGAAAGGGCTGCTCGCGAAATCAATGTTCGGGTTGGGAGCCGCATAATGC
>CAXTRQ010000252.1:3840-7689 GCA_964246705.1 uncultured Pyrinomonadaceae bacterium | reverse complement strand
CGAGCGACCCGTCTCGCGGTCTTCGATGACCGAAGCCGATTCGACCGTCCCGGCTTGCGAGAATAGTTGCTGCAAATCTTCGTTCGTAGTTTTAAACGAAAGATTGCCGACATAAAGTTTTATGCTCATGGACTGACGTTCCTCTCCGCAAAGGGAGCGTGAAGAGAAGCTCGAAAACAGGTCTTCGATCAAACGGTGGCCGCGAAGTCGTTAGTTCGGTTGGCTCTCGATGAAAAGAGCAGCTTCTGCAAATTGGTCTCTCACCTGCTCTCGAACTATCGCTTGACGCCGCCGCTTTTCCATGGGCGCGGGGCGCATCACCGTTGATGCGCGAGAGAAGGAATATCGGTCATGATAATGCACGAAAGGCGCGATAAATGCAAGGGATGGATGGTTTTTGCAAAAAGCCGGGGCGCAAATTTTGATTAAAAAGAACGCGGAAATCCCGGGTCTGTGACGATCACGAAATCGCCGAGCCGTGCCATCGTCGAGCTATCGAAATCTGGAAAACTCTGCCCGGAAACAATCGTCACGACGACAAGGCGCGTCTTGGGACGCAGGCGCAGCAAATGTTCGGGCACGCCGAGCCGTTCTTCGCTGTGGAACCTGCCGTTGACGTGCAGAATGAGCGCGCCTGATTGATGTTTCAAATGCTCCGCGATGGCGTAGGCCATCGTGGCATCGCGTAAATTCTGCGCGTCGAGCAGATGGCTCGTCGCGTGCGCCGTCTGCACTCCGTGTGCGTCGGCAGGGGGTGGCGGAGACGTGTTTGAGGTCGGCGGCGCGCCTTTGAGATCGTGCGGGTTGGGAGTTTGTTGAGGGCGCGTCGTTTCGCCGGTCATGAACTGCATGAACTTGTCGGCGTAGTTGGGCGAAGCAGGCGCGAAGGGCAGCGGCGGGAGCCATGTTCTCGCCGTCGGCGAAAGAGCCGTCAGCGATTCCACGCCCGAGCGTGAGACGCGTGTCACATATCTAGCGGGAGCGTTGGCGGCAATCGTGGCTAATTGATGCTCGCGCGCAAACTCGACGAGCGGGCGATAGTCCGTCTCATAGTTGTTCCAAGGGCGACTGCCGGAGAGGAAATGCTTTTCGGTAATCAACCCCGCGAGATACTCGTCGAGGACGATCTGCACGTCGCGCTCGAACATCTCAAGCGAGAGCGCGACCTTCCGCCGGGAAGGTTTGCCGGTTTCCTCAAGATGCTGAAAAGCGTCGCGCAAAAGCTCTGCTTCCAGCATGTGCGCGAGCGGGTCGTTGTGCATCTCTCCGACGAAGACGACATCCGCGCGGTTCGCGGCTTCGATGATCTCTCTGAGACCCGCCTGTTTCCCCGTGCCGTCATAGACGCGATAGTGTGCTTCGGGAGTTTGGACGGGCTGCGGATTCTGAGCGGACGCGGAGATTGAAGACAGCGTGAAGATTGCCGCAGCCATTCCGGTTTTGAGCGTTCGTGAAAATTTCGTTGTCCGCATGTTCAACTTTTAGAGTTCCTCACCAGTTCTGACCAATACGCGAACTCCAGCTTTTCAGCTCATCGCATTCAACCAGCATTGCACACCGCTTGACGCATGATGCAGAAATTAAGGTTCGCCGTTTTCAACGCCTCTGCCGACGCCCAGAGCATCGGCGACGCGGTTGATATAATTGAACCACGAGGCGATGAGCGTGATTTGCAGGATGGCTCTATCGTCAAAACCTGCGGCGCGCAATCGCTCGTGGTCGAGAGGCGAGATGCGCGTTGCATCCTTCGTCAAGAGCACTACGTAGTCGAGCATGGCGCGGTTCTGTTCGGAAATCGGCGCGCTCCGGTAGTCTTCAGAAAGCGCCCGCACCATTGCGTCATCCAGAGTCACACGACGCAGAAACTCTGCGTGCGATTCGATTCAATAATGGCAGCGGTTCGTGACCGAGACGACTGTCGTAATCATCTCGTGCTGCTCGCGCGTGAGCGGCAGTTCCGGCGACATCAGGACGCCGAAGGTGGCGAACGCGTGATAGAGCGCGTCAGGAATCAGACTGTGCGAGGCGACGATGTCGGAACTCCCGTCGCCGGTCGGATGGACAGGCACGCGGTATTCCGGCGGATACAACGCGCGCTGCGCCTCAACCGCATGCTTTAACTTTTCGTCGGCCTCCGCTAATGCAACTGTGCGAATCCATGTCATGTGTGAAGTTGTCCTTTCATTCTCATGGTAGAGCGTCCGGCAAATTCGCCGACGGTAGAGATAATAAGTTTGTTTTCCCAAGCAGGCAAAATTGTGGCTGACACCTCGCGCGCTCTTTCACGTTAAAAGCAGATTATTCCCAAACTGCTTTTGAAGAATTTTTGGCCTTCATCTTTGAGCGCGCCGCTTCTTGGTGCGTTTCGGCGTGGTGCGGCGGCGATGTTGTTGGCGATAGAGTTCGATGCCTTCTGTGATGAGTTTATGCGCGCGGGTGGGGCCAAAATGTCCGAGCGGTTTGAACTCTTTGCCTTTGATGGTGTTGTAGGAAACGAAAAAGTGTTCGATCTCTTCCAGCATGCTCGCGTGTAGAGCGTCGAGCGAGCGGACGTGTTTGTGTGTGCGAGAGTTGGAGGCGACGGCGATGAGACGGTCGTTGCGCGTCGTCTCTCCGTCTTCTTCGGTCTGCTCGGCTTCGATGACGCCGAGCAGGCGCGCTTCGACGAGACAGCCGGGGAAGGCCGGTTCGTCCATCAACAAAAGCACGTCGAGCGGATCGCCGTCGCCGCCCAGAGTCGAGGGAATAAAACCGAAGTCAAAGGGAAAGACCGCTCCCACCGGAAGCACTCCTCCGAGCTTGAACAACTCAAGTTCTTCGTCGTAGTTGAATTTATTGCGGCTGCCCTTCGGAGTTTCAATAATCGCATTTAAATCTTTCGCATCCGAAGCGAAAGAATTGATGTCGCTCAAACGTGTCTTGGTCATGAGTTGCGCCGTCCGGGTCGGCTCCCCTTCTGAATATTGTTCGTGGAGCTTCTTTTGATTTAACAGATTGCGTCAGAAGTTGGCAACTCGTCCCGCACACGACACGCGTGCACGCCATCCACAGCTACGCCGACGGGCGCGGGCAGTGTATGCTGTGAACTGAAAACAAAGTACAGAAAAATCTGAGACGCGTCGGGCGCTACGGTGTGAATGTAGAAGACGAGCGGTTCGCCGTCTAACTTTAAGAACAGAGAGGGAAGCAATTTCAGCATGTCAATACACAGGGAAGAGTTCACCATCGGGGTTGAGGAAGAGTACCAGATTGTTCATCCGGACACGCGCGAGCTTCGTTCGCGCGCGCAACGCATCCTGACAAAAGCGCAGGCGGCGGTCGGCGATGAAGTTCAGCCGGAACTTTATCTCTCGCAGATCGAGATTGGCACGCCCATCTGCCGCGACATCGCGGACGTGCGCGCCGAGCTTGTGCGCCTGCGCCGCGAAGTCATCGCCGCCGCTGAGCGTGAAGGCAGCCGCATCGCTGCGGCGGGCACGCATCCCTTCTCGCACTGGGAAGATCAAAAGCTGACACCGAAGGAGCGTTATCGCGGCATCGCTAAAGATTACAAACAACTGGCGAGCGAACAACTCATCTTCGGCTGTCACGTCCACATCGGCATCAAGAATCGAGAGGCGGCGATTGAGGTGATGAACCGCACGCGCCCGTGGCTGGCGGTGATGCTGGCGCTGGCGGCCAACTCGCCTTTCTGGCTCGGCGTGGATACGGGCTACACCAGCTTCCGCACGGAAATCTGGCGGCGCTGGCCGATGGCGGGCACGCCGCAGGTCTTCGCTTCGCGTGCCGAGTACGATCGTCTGGCGGAATCACTGGTGAGGACCGGGAGCATCTCGGACGCTTCGAAAA
>CAXTRQ010000252.1:0-3830 GCA_964246705.1 uncultured Pyrinomonadaceae bacterium | reverse complement strand
GAGTATGATCATCTCGTTGAAGATTTAGTAGCGACGGGTAGCGTCTCGGACGCGACGAAGATTTATTGGGACGTGCGCCCGTCGGCGCGCTTCGAGACGCTTGAGTTTCGCGTGACGGACGTATGTCTGACGGTCAACGAAGCGGTGATGGTTGCGGGACTCGCACGCGCGCTCGCTAGAGCTTGTTATGAAGAGGCCGAACGCGGCGTCGAGACGCTCTACGTGCGCCCGGAGCTTTTACGCGCGGCGAAGTGGAGAGCCGCGCGCCACGGGCTTGATGCGGAGTTGATTGATACGGTTTCGACGCGCGCCTTGCCCGCGCGCGAGATGGTCGAAAATCTGCTCGATTACCTGCGCCCGTCGCTTGAGGCGCATCGTGAGTGGGAAGAGATTTCGAGCCTCGTGCATGAGACGATGGACAGGGGAACGGGCGCGGCGCGACAGCGTGAGGCTTTCGCGCGCGGGCAGAGTCTCAAAGACGTAGTTGATTTCATCGTCGGAGAGACGGCGAAGGGCACAGCATAAACTCGCTAAGAAGAATTTAAGTTTTCACTGAACAGTGAGCGTCACGTCGTTGCGGCTGGTAGTTTTGTCGGCGGCAGTGACGACAACGGTGGCTGCGCCGTTGGGCGTTCCGTCGGGGATGGCGACGTTGATTTGGTCGAAGCCGGGAAAGCCGCCGGACGCGCCCGCGTATTGAATCGTCGCCGGTCGCCCGCCGAGGGTGACGGTGAGCGGTAGAGAGTTGCGCCAGCCCGTTCCGAAGAGCGCGACGGTTGACGATTGTCCGCCGAACTTGGCGGGGAACGGTGCGGTCGTGTAGCGATTGCCGGAGACGAGGAACGCGATAGCCTCGCCCGCGCCGTTCTGCTGGACGGTGAAGAGGCCGGGATTGGCGTTCGTAATTTGTGCATCGTCGGCGGCGATGATGTTGCCGTTGACGCTCACCACGATTGAGCCGGTTCCTGTTCCCACTTCCTTCGGAATATAAATGTGAATCTGCGAATCACTGAAAGAGAGCACACGCACTCTCCGCCCTTCAATCTCGACGCGCAGTCCGCGCGTCGTCGCTTCAGCTTCAGTCGAACCGCTCGCGCCGCGCGTTAGCCCTGCGCCGAGAATTGTCGCCAGCCCGTCGCTGGTCGCCGCGCCGCGCAGGCTCGCGCTATTAGTCATCGTCAGGCGACCGACGGGCGCGAGAACTGTCTCGACGCCGAATGAAAGACCCGTCAGAGCTTGCGTCGCTTCGTCGTCGGCTTCGGCAAAGACCGCGCCATCGCGCAGGATGCCGTTGAGCGCGGGGTCTGGGAAAGCATCAATGCGCGGGATGCCGCCGTTGCCTCCGTCGGCGGGCTTGTCCTGCTCGCCCAACGCGTCTTCGATAACGTAAACCGTGCCGTCGCGCCCAGTGGTCAGCCCGTGAAGAATCAAGTTGTTGTCAATCGAGAGACCTTCGGCGGCAACTTCGTCCACATCGGCAAAGCCGTCGCCGTCTGTGTCGTAGATGGCGAGCAGCACGGTCTCTCTGCCGAACGAGTGCGAGAAGAGGACGCCGCGCGCGTTGGCGCTGATGTCGAGCGGCGCATCATCGGAGAACTGAAAACTATAGTAAGGAGTGGCGGCGAGCGTGTCGGGAATGCGGTCGCCGTCCGTATCGCGGACGACGCGTATCTCGTTCGATTGAAAATCGGCAATCAGTAAATCGTTATTCGGAAGCAGCGTCAGCGCGTTGGCGTTGAAGATTTGATTGTCGCCGACGTGCACGAGTGCACGCGAGCGCGAGTTGTCAAAGCCGCCGTTCGAGGAATCGCGCACGAGCAGGATAACGCCCGGCGAAGGCTCGTTATCAGGATTATCGGGAGCAACAGAATCGAAAAAGCCGCTCGATGAGACGATGACGAACTCGCGTCCGCTGCTCGAAATGCCGGAGACGACCGCGACGGCGGAGGGCAAGTCGAAGTCCCTGTGTAGGTCGAAGGTTGAAGGCGTACCGGGATCGCGCACGTAATCGCCGTTCGCATCCTGCCCGATGACAAGCACGCCGATGGGAATGTCATCGCTTGTCGTCGTCGTGCCTTTCGTATCAATGGAAGAGAAAACCTCGTAGCGAGAGCCGGAGCGCCCGACCGCCACATCGAACGAGCCGCCCTGTGCGTCGAACGTTGTGCGCTCGTCGGCAACGAGGTCGCCCGTCTGGTCTGCGAACTGTTCGTTTGTGCCGGAGCTGTTTGTCAGGCTCAGTTGCGAAGTGTGAAGCACACGGCTGAGCGGCGTGCCGGTACGCACACGCGCAAGCGCGGCGGACGCTGTCGCCGTCTCAGGCTTAACCCCCGCGCGGAGAACAGCGGACGGATGCGCAGGAGGAGTCCGGCGTGGTGTTGTCGCCCTGTCATGAGTTGTTTGCGCGCCTGCGCGGAGCGTGTCCGCGTGGTTGCCGGTCTGCGGCAGATATGCGCCGCTACGTTGCGGGAGAACTTTGGAGCGTTGGCGGCTTGTGGCGGCACGCCGCATATCAGGTCTGTAAACTTGTGCGGCGTTAATCTGCGCGAGGCTGATATGCGACAGAGGGGAAGAGGCGAGACCTAGCGCGGCGATGAGAAAGATAAAAATCCTGAGACGTGCGAAGGTTGCCATGTGGAAGTCCTTTCAACCGACGGCCTGCTTGTTATGCGACAGAAGCGAGAGGGCAGGCGGCATTTGCAGTGGACGTGAACGCCCACCGTCTCGCTCCTGTCGGTCTGAGAACGCAAGCCCCGTTCGCGTTCTCGACGCTCTGTGCGATCTCACCGGCGCGGTTCGTCCGGCTTCGAGCGAGACGCGGGGGGACGCTCGCCGCGTGGCTCGGAACGCGCGGGAGCCGAAGGCGCAACCCGTTCTTGTTTCGGCGGCGCAGGTTCTTCACGCCGCGCGGGCGGTGGCTCCTGTCTGGGCTGTTCCTGTCTTGGCGGCGCAACGCGTTCCTGTCGTTCGGCGGGCGGTATCTCGCGGCGCGGCGAAGGCTGCGAACGATATTCCGGCTCTTGACGAGGCGCGGGCGCATCAGGCCGCTCGTTGACACGCGGCGCAGCCGGACGCTCTTCATAAGGACGGACGGTGCGTGTGCGCTCGACGGGGCGGTCGCTATCATCGCGCTCCGGCGGCCTCACACGCTCGATAGGTTGACGCTCGCGCCGCTCAGGTCGCGTTATCGAATCGGGAGAAGCGCGGCGCTCGTCTTCTGTCCCACCGGGATTCGTCGGCCTGTTTGAACGCGTCGAGGGTGCTACGATGCCTTCGCCGTCGCTGCCGCCTGTGCGCTCGACCGGCAGACGCCTTTCGGGACGTGCGGGACGCGCGACCGCCCCCGTGTTGCGCTCAGTTGCGCGTTCGCTATTTCCCTCCGTGGTCGGAGAAGGAAAGCGCGGGTCACGATTGTTGAAGACGCGGGCGCGTCGCAATTCCGAATCGAGCGCAACGCCCGGCGTGCGAGTCGCCGCGCCCGTCGCGCGGTCAGGCAAGGAACGCGGGGGCGTGATGGGCGCAGGCCGCACGATACGCAAGCCTTCGCGCGCGCCCGTCGCGCCTGCACGCCCCGCCGCGCCCGTCTCACGATTCTCGCCGCCGCCAGCGCGTCCAGTTCTCGCCCCGGATGTGATGCGGCCTGTGTCGGCAGGCGTAATCGGCAGGCGACCGCGCACGGGATCGGTCGTCACGACGCGGCGCGCGATGTCGTTCGTCGCAGCGCGTGCGCGCATCGAAGCGATGCCGAAATCGCGCGTGGGCAGTGTCGTCACCGCGCGCAGGAGCGCAGGCTTTGTGCGTTCGAGGTTGGCGATCTCGCCGGAGCGGAG
>CAXTRQ010000251.1:0-7728 GCA_964246705.1 uncultured Pyrinomonadaceae bacterium | reverse complement strand
GTGCGCGTCGCGCCGACCTTCGTCGTGTAGAATACCGGTGTCCGTGATACCTGTTATATTTCGGCGGTGTCGTGCGGAGGCGGCGCTGATTCGTCAACAATCGTGTGTTGGGCGACATGCGAGAGGGTCGCTTGCGCGCCGGTTTCTGTGTCTCTGTGCGCGCTACGCAGAATTGCTTCCAACTCCAACTGGTTGACGCGCGTCGTGTCGGCGACGGGGCGACGCGGGTCGTCTGCCGCCAGCCCGTCGGTCGTGCGTCCTTCGTCCGTGAGCGGCACGGTCGCGGCTTGCGGAGAAATCTGCTCCGAGCCGTTGTCCTGCGCCACGGCTCGCAGCAGCGTGCCGCAACGACGACAGAAACGAGCATCGGGGATGGTCGCCGCTCCGCAACTTGGACAGGGCTTGGTCATGCTAATTCAATACTCTTTTCAACTCGGAAAACTCTTCAGCGCATATCCGGCGGCATGCTGCTACCGCGTGCGCGCACGACCACCGTCCCGGCGATCAGGTCATGCAGCGCGCGCCCTTCACGATTGAAAGCAGCGAGGAGGAAACCGAGGCCGAGCGTCGCCAGCGTCAGAGGGTATCCGACCAGATGGCGGAGGCACGCGCGTGCAAAACTCAGAGGCATGCCGTCGCGCCTGACGATGCGTAGATTTGTCACCCACTTGCCGAGAGTGCGTCCCGTCCAGCTTGCGAGCACGACGAAGTTCAGAACGCAGACCGCTATCGTGCTGATGTAGCCGAGGGTCAGGACGGTTGTGCCGCTCCAGCGCGTGTCGCCGCCGAGCATGCGCGCCAGCAGCGTCGAGAAAGCGAGGATGGCGACCAGAATCGTGTAGTCAACCAGCAGCGCGCCGCAACGCAGCGAGAAGGGCGCGCGCAATTTTTCCAGACGCGACGGTAAAACTCTCGCACTTGCGAGCCGCGCTTCCATGCTCCCTCCCGTCGAAAGAGCCGCTTGTTCTGCTCGTACAGTCATTAAACAATTTTCAGTTTTTAGTTTTCAGTTTCCAGCAATCAGTTTTCAGTTTTTAGTTTTCAGTCGAGCGACATTAAAAACTGCGATGCCGTCCGGCTGAAAACTAAAAACTGAAAACTGCCCCCATCATCCAATCAAAAAGTGGAGCGTGGTTTCGCCGAGACGCAGTTTGTCGCCGTTCTCCAGCGTGCGCGGCTGGCGCGGGCCGAGCCGGATGGAATCGTTGACGACCGTGCCGTTAACGGAGCCGAGGTCTTCGACGAGAAAGGTGTCGCCGTGGCGGAAGATGCGTGCGTGTCGGCGCGAGATTTTCGTCTCGCGGTCAAACTTTGAAAGATCAACTTCAGGAAAGATGTTTGAATGCGGGTCGCTACGCCCGATCAGGTTGCTCTCCTTTTGTAGTTGAAACGTGCGGTCAAGCTCGGTTGTTCCCATCACGACGAGTTGGGCGGTCGCGCGGGCAGCGCGCACGGCGGCGGCTGCGCCCGCCAGCGGTTGCCGCGCTCCGCAGTGTGCGCAGAAGACATCGTCGGCGGCAATCTTTCCGCCGCAGAAGCCGCAGTAGACCATTTCGACGGCGGTCGTCTGTCCCGCTTCGCGCTCGGCTGTAAAAGGCACTGCGCCGTAATTGACATTGCCCGCACGCAGGCGTTCGAGATGCTGAGAGAGGGCGTCGCGCATCTCCGCCGCCGAGCGAAAGCGCGCCTCCGGTTTGTATTCGACCGAGCGCATCAGGATGCGCTCCATCTCGTTCGAGAGCGCGGGGTGAATCTGTCTGGGACGCAGGTTCTTCGTAAAATCGAAAATCAGCAGCGGGTTGTCCTGCGGGTCTGAGCCGGTCAAGAGATGAAACATCGTCGCGCCGAGACTGTAGAGGTCTGAGCGCGGCTCGACCTTGCCGCTGAAAAGCTCCGGCGGCGCGTAGCCCATCGTCCCGACCGCCGTCACGCCCTTCTCTTCCTTGTTGACCCAGCGCGCAATCCCGAAATCAATCAACATCACGCGACCGGAGTTTCCGTCAATCATCAGGTTCGCGGGCTTCAAGTCGCGGTAGATAATCGGCGGGCGACGATTGTGCAGGTAATCGAGCACATCGGCCACCTGCACCGCCCAGTCGGTGACGGTCTGCTCGTCTATGCGGCCACCGGCGGCGTTGCGCAGGCGCGCGAGAAAGTCGCCGCCTGAGATGTATTTCATCACGAGATAGAAGCGCGCGGCTCCCTCGTCATAGA
Source organism: uncultured Pyrinomonadaceae bacterium (assembly GCA_964246705.1). Taxonomy (GTDB): domain Bacteria; phylum Acidobacteriota; class Blastocatellia; order Pyrinomonadales; family Pyrinomonadaceae; genus DASZCR01. The sequence continues at coordinate 5,514 of CAXTRQ010000251.1, read as the reverse complement.
AATAATCGTAGATGGTCGGAATCGAAGGATGTTCGAGCGAGGCGAGGAGCATTGACTCGCGTTTGAAATCGCCGATGGCCTTCTCGTGCTGCGACTCGTCGAGGTTCGACTGCACCATCTCTTTGACGGCGCGCGGCTGGTCGCCGAGGTTTCGATCCTTCGCGTAATAGACCGCGCCCATGCCGCCGCCGCCGATGCGCCGCACAATCTCGTAGCGCCCGATGAGTACGACGCCCGCCTCCAACTGCTTCGACGAAGGACGCAGGCCCCCGGTCGAACCGGAATGGCCGGGACGCGGCGTAGTGCCTTGATGCACTTTATCCGCGCGAGCGTCGGCCTGTTCAGGCGGCGACGACGATGCGGCGAGTTGTTCGTCTCCGCGCGCTGCGTCTTTGCCTACTGCATCTGAAGCCGTCGCATTGAGCGGAGGGCTTATCAGCGTCGCCGAGTCGACCGGGGCGTCATGTTGAAAGAGGACATCGCTGGAGCCGATGATGGTCGGTTGGAGTGAGTCGCTGGGGTTGAGATTGAGGCTGGGTTTGAGGTCTTGGTTGTCTGAAGACGAAGCGTCCGGCTCTTTCGTCGCAATGGCCTCGCCTGACATTTCACCCGTGCTCTGTTCGGCTGCGGCGGGCGCGGAGTGGCGTGCCGGAGTTGCGCCGGAGGCGAAATCTTCCGCAGCGTTTTCGTCGCTTGCCACAGACGCACCCTCGCCGCCCGCCGCCGCGCTCAGCGCAGCAGGGTGCAGCACAACTCCGCAGTTGCCGCAAAAACGATCTTCAGGCGCAACCCCTGCGCCGCATTGTGGACAGGACGACATTTCTCTGACTACTCACCTAGAAGCGTCGCGTGTGGAGTTCAAAGCAGTGCGCGCTCTGGAAACTTCAGTCGAACGCTTCCATTCCATAGAACTTGTTACTTGATTACTTGAAAGCGCAGAAACGTTTTGCCGACGATGACTTCATCACCATCACGCAGGGGCTGGCGGTCGCCCGGCAGCAGCCGTCTTCCGCGATTGATGAAAGTGCCGTTGGTGGAGCCTAAATCTTCGATGAAATACTGGCCGCTGCGCCGCGTGATACGCGCATGACGCCGTGAGACTTTGGCCTCCGGGTCGTCTGAATCCAAATCAACGTCCGGAAAGATACCGCCGTCTGCATCCCAACGCCCGATATGCGCCTCGTCGTCGTTCAAGGGAAACTCTTTGCCGACCGAACGCCCACGATGAATGACGAGTTTCGCGTGCGGGACAACGCCCGTGTTGACCGAGTTGGAGCTTTCAAACTGGCGACGGCCACTACTACTTTTGCCGCTTTTGACGCCTCCGCCTTCGCCTGCGCTAGTGCTACCGCTGCTACTGCGCGCGCGCCTCTCCCCCGGAGCCACATCGGAGCTATCATGGCTGACGGCAAAAGCGGATGTGCTTTTATGCTTAACCGACGTGTTAATCGCCTCGACGCCATTCGAGCGCGCGGCGAGACCTGATTCGGCGGGGGCATTGCGCGTATCAGCCACGATGCCGGACGGCTCTGGCACTGCGCCGGCTCCGGGAGCGGAGATGGCGGGGCTGCCGAGCGGCGGCGCGTTACCTTCGGTCGGTTCGGTGTTAGGCTTGCGGGCGCGTTGGAGAGCGTTACTGAGGATGGCTCCGCACTCGTCGCAATACTGCGACCCGTCAAGGTTCTCCGTGTTACACCTTTCGCAGGTGATCATTGCCACATCCTTCGTTTTCAGTGTTGCGCACCGTGCGGGAGAAACCACCCGGAGACTCGGAAATTCCGGCGTGCCCCGTCCACCTTCGGGCGCAACCGGCAAGCTGCCATTGTAGCGCGAAACCGAAACGCGCGCCAACCACCTTTGGCGAAGTGAGAAAGTGGCCAGTGCCGCGTCACGTGCAAGAAGAAACTCAAAATTTGAGCAGTAAAAACGTGCCCTTTGAGCATCCAACAGGGCAAAAGAAAAGTGCTCGTCACTTGTCACACCTCACTCCCGACTGTTTTTGAAACCGTCGGCAGCTTTTGAACGTAAAAGCTTTACCGACGCGCGGTTCGCTTGCGGTTTCCGAGAAATCCGAACTCCAAAAGCGCCGTATTGTGCGATGCTCCAAACTTGTTAGACCCGGCAGTTCATTTGACCCCTAAAGATTAAAGAAGGAAGTTGAACCCCTATGGCTGTGAGCCGAAAAAGAAAAATCATTATTATCGTTGCCGCCGTCGCCGTGCTCGGCATCATCGTCGTCGTTAGCATCTTCGCGCGCGGGACGGATCAGCCCGAAGTTCAAGTCGTGAAAATTGAAGCGCGCCCCGAACTGAAATCCACGGTCACGGCTTCGGGCGAGGTGCGACCCATCCAGTTTATCAATCTGACGAGCGAGGTCGGCGGGCGCATTGAAGACATCTACGTTAATCCGGGCGATCTGGTAACGAAGGGGCAGCCGCTCGTCCGCCTTGACCCGACGCAGCTTCAATCGAATCAAGAGGCGCAGGCCGCCGGGGTACAGGCATCAATCAGCGATGTGCAGAACGCTCGTTCAGGCGTGCTTGCGGCAGAGAACAACGTCTCGCAGGCGCAGCAGAGCCTTTTGGTCTCGGAATCCGCGTTGGCACAGGCGCGCCAGCAGGTCGTCACCGCGCAGACCAACGTTGACCGCGAGCAGGTCAACGTCGCCACGGCGCAACGCGAACTCAAGCGTTTCACCGAGCTAGTCGAAAACGGCGTCGCCTCGCGTTCTGATTACGACGTGGCGCGCGACCGCTATGCACAGGCTCAAGTCGCTCTGCGGCAGGCGCAGGCGCAACTCAAACAGCAGGAGATTGCTATCGAAGAGGCGAAGGCGCGAGTCAATCAGCAGCGCGTCTCCGTCAAGGACGCGCAGATTGGGGTGCAGCGCGCACGCCAGAGCGTCCAGACGAGCGAGGCGCGCGCCACGCAGGCGGCGGCTGTGCTGCGCGGCGAATCGAGCCAGCGTTCCAAAGCCACGCAGCTTTCTCCCATCAGTGGCGTCGTCGCAGACATCCCTGCGCGCAAAGGCCAGTTCGCGCTCGCCAACTTTCAAACCACTCCGCTGATGACCATCGCCGACATGACGACTATCAACGTCGAGGTCAACGTTGACGAGACGGAAATCAAAGATGTAGAAGTCGGCCAGCCCGTCAAGGTCAAAGTTGATGCGCTCGGCGAAAAAGAGATTGACGGCACGGTGAAACAGAAGACGCCGCTCGCGCAGGGCAAGTCCGACACGACGGGCGGCATCGGCACTCGCGTCAACGTGCAAGAAGCGAAAGAGTTCAGGGTTGTCATTGAACTCGTCAACATGCCCGACGAAATTCGCAGCGGGTTGAAGCCCGGCATGACTGCGACGGCCGTCATCACGACGAAGGTCAAGCAGAACGTCGTCGCTGTGCCGCTGCAAGCCATCGTCGAGCAATCGCCGACGCCGACGCCGACGCCCCCCGCCGGTTCCGCACCGGCAGCGCCGACGCCAGCCGGAGAGAAACCGAAGCCGGTCAAAGGCGTCTATATTCTCGAAGGCAACAAGGCGAAGTTCATCGCCGTCGAGACAGGCATTACGGGCGAGTCGGACATCGAGATTGTCGGCGGACTGCCGGAGAACGCACAGGTCATCACAGGGCCAAGCCGCGTCCTGCGTACCTTGAAAGATGGCACGGTCGTCAAGAAACAGGATAAGAAATCAGGTGCGGCTGACGGAAAAGCAGGAGAAGGTAAATAATGAGCGACGCGACGTTGACCGCCACCACGACCGTCGAACCCGCCGCGCTCGAACGCGGCGACCTGCTCGCGCATGACGCCGTGCCCGCCGCGCTGATCTCGATGCGCGACATCTGGAAAAGTTACCAGATGGGTGAAGAACTGCTCCACGCGCTGCGCGGCGTCTCCTTCGACGTGCAGCGCGGGGAGTATGTCGCCATCATCGGCCCTTCCGGTTCGGGCAAGTCCACGCTGATGAACCTCATCGGCTGTCTCGACACGCCCTCGCAGGGACGCTACTGGATTAACGGCAAACTCGTCTCCGACATGGACGACGACGAACTGGCGCGCATTCGTAACAAAGAGATCGGCTTCGTCTTCCAGACCTTCAACTTGCTGGCGCGCGCTACGGCACTGCATAACGTCGAACTGCCGCTCATCTACGCCGGTATCGGCTCGACCGAGCGGCACGAGATGGCGAAACGTTCGCTCAACTCCGTCGAACTTAGCGACCGCATGATGCACAGGCCGAACGAGCTTTCCGGCGGGCAGCGCCAACGCGTCGCAATCGCGCGCGCGCTCGTCAACCATCCCTCGCTGCTGCTGGCGGACGAGCCGACCGGGGCGCTCGATTCAAAGACGAGCCACGAAATCATGAACCTCTTCGAGCGTCTGCACGCCGAAGGCAACACCATCATTGTCGTCACGCACGAGCACGACATCGCCGAGCGCGCACACCGCGTCATCTCCATCCGTGACGGCATTATTGATAAAGACGAGCGAATCAAGTAAGGCAGAAGTAAAAAGTTAAAAGGCAAAAGTTAAGGCAGCCGCGCTTCGCCTTTCTACTTTTGCCTTTTAACTTTTTACTTCTGCCTTCACGCTATGCGCTTATCGCCGCTCTGGGAATCGTTTCGCATCGCCGTCGCGTCGCTGCGCGCCAATGTGCTGCGGACGGCGTTGACGCTCGTCGGCATCGTCGTCGGGGTCGCGGCGGTGATTGCCGTCGTGACGATTATCAAGGGTTTGGATCAAACCGTCGCTTCGACCTTCTCCTCGCAAGGCTCGACCGTCTTCACCGTCTCGAAACGCCCGCAGATCATCACCTCGCGCGAGGACTTCATCCGCTTCAATAAACGCAAGGACGTGACGGAGGAGGACGCGGACGCCGTGCTCCGTTTCTGCACGGTCTGCTGGCGCAACGGAATTTCGGCCAACACCGTCTCCATTGTGAAGCGCGGCGACCAGAAGTCCGAAAGTGTGCGTGTGCGCGGGCTGTCGCTTTCGATGTTCGCCATCGAAGACATCAATGTTGTCGCCGGACGGCAATGGGCGGAGAGCGAGCACGCGGCGGGCGCGGATGTGTGTGTCGTCGGCGCAGACATTCTCGACAATTTGTTTGGCGGCGCACCACCGGAAGAAGCGACGGGCAGAGAGTTGCGCGTTGACGGGCGCACCTACACGATTATCGGCGTCGCCGAACGTCTGGGCAAAATCTTCGGCTTTACGCGCGACAACTTCGTTCTCATTCCCTATCCGACTTATCGCAAGGCTTACGGCGCGCACGATTCGCTGGTCGTCTTCGTACAAGTTCCCGAAGACAGGCAGATGTTGGCGGCACAGGATATGGTGCGTACAATTATGCGCAACCGTCGCGGCAAGACTTTCGTGGATGAAGATGACGGCTTCGCGCTTGAGACGCAGGACGTTTTCATCAACCTCTACGGCGCGGCGACCTCGAACATTTACATTGTCACGATCGGCGTGGCTGCCATCTCGCTCGTCGTCGGCGGCATCGTCGTGATG
>CAXTRQ010000250.1:0-7784 GCA_964246705.1 uncultured Pyrinomonadaceae bacterium | reverse complement strand
GAATAAATTGCCGTCTCAAAGCTTACGAACTCTCTCTCTCTGTGAGCCTCAAGTCGCGCGTTAAAGGACATGCCATCCGCGAGCATATTGATGGCTTCATTCTGTAACATTGTAGAAGAGATTGGAGAATTTAAGGCTCAGGAGATATAGACGCCCGAATGGGCGTCATAGAAGGCGGCTAATAGTACGCCTACTTTGCGTTAGACCGTATTCATAACCTTGTCTGAAGAGGCTACTGCTAATGAAGGTTGCTGCTTACCAAACTCCGCTGCGTGCCACTAGCTTGATGGAGGTCATTGGCCTGATTCGCGAACAGGTCAACCGATGTGAGCCGGAGGGCGTGGAGATTTTGTGCTGCCCGGAGGGCGTCCTTGGAGGCTTGGCTGACTACGCGAGCCAGCCCACCGACATCGCGATTGACGTTGAGGCTGGTCAGCTACAGGCGCTGCTAGCACCCCTTGCGAGTGACAGGGTCGCGACCATTCTGGGGTTCACAGAGATTGACCAAGATGGCCGATTCTACAATTCTGCGGTAGTCTTTCAACGAGGATCGGTCGTCGGCATCTATCGTAAGTTGTACCCGGCGATCAACAAATCAGTCTACGATGCTGGAGACAAGCTGCCGGTCTTCACGGTCGGCGGCCTAACCTTCGGCATCATTATCTGCAACGACTCTAACTATTACGAGCCAGCCAGAATAATGTCCTCTCAAGGAGCGGCGGCTCTATTTGTGCCCACGAACACTGGTCTCCCTTCGACGAAAGCGGGGCCGGAGTTGGTCGCCGAGGCAAGGAACTGTGACATCGCACGGGCAGTTGAGAACAGCGTTTGGGTGATCCGTGCCGATGTCGCAGGTCGCACTGAGAGTCTGGTATCTTACGGAGCATCCGGGATCGTCTCGCCCGACGGCATGGTACTTCAGTCAGCACGGCAACTTGGCCCGGACCTCGTCGTGGCTGATATTAAGACTGCGCCTCGTAAGCGTCGGCGTGGATGGGACGCTTCGAGAAACAGCGCCGTAATGGACGAATATGTCAGCTTAGTCACAGGAACACATACCGGGGCTGAACGTATCCCAGCCACACCGGTCTAACAAGGGGATGAACCGGACTCGCAACAGTGCGGCTTTCATCCTCAATCGTCTATGCTCGCCGGTTATCCCCGGCGTTATGCCTCTAGCCTTGAGGCGAATCATAGAAGAATGAACATTGAATACCTCGCGGAGCATCCGGCTTTTATCCTCTCCTTATCGCAGTGGTTCTTTCAGGAGTGGCGAGATTACTACGGTGACAAGACGTGGAAGGATGTCGCCTGCACATTTTATCAGCGCCTTAATAAGAGCCGCGTCCCTTTGGCCTTAGTCGCGTTTGAAGGAGATCGACCTCTAGCCACAATCTCCTTGCTCGAAGAATCCATCAGCACTCATAAGCATTTGGCTCCTTGGCTGGGTGGCCTTTATGTCTGCGAGGATATGATGCGTCATGGCATCGGGAAACAGCTTATCGAGGCCGCCGTGGGCGAAGCCGGAGGATTAGGGATCGAGCAGTTATTCATAGGTATCCGTAAGGCGGAGGATTATTATTTGAAGCTCGGATGGGAGATGGTCGAGCGCATGAATTATTACGGCGAGGAAATAGCGATCATGCGGCTTGATTTACGCCGGGGCGAGGCATAACAACAGCATGCACCCGACCCGCGACACGACGGCTTTCATGTACCTCTGTGGGGTCGGCGGGCGGGTGATGCCGAGCGTTGGGCTGCTATTTACTACGACTGAGATTTGCGAATAAAGGTTGGTGAATGACGAACATTCTTATCTTTGGAGCAAGTAGAGGCTTAGGAGCGGCCTTCAGTTCGGGCTTACCAACTCGCAGTGATACCGTTTGGCTGGTGTCGCGTAGTCAGCCTGAAAAACTGGACAGAAATGATGGTGTAGAAAGAGTCTGGATTAAAGCCGATCTTTCTTCCCCAAAAGACGCAAGCCGGACAATATCCGAAGCACTCTCGGAGCAAAGGCTGGATGTCTTGATCTATAACGCCGGGATATGGGAGCAACAGGCTTTCACGAGCGACTATAGTTTTGAAGAAGTCAGCATTGAAGAATCAGAGGACATTATTGCCGTAAATCTGACCTCAGCCATCATCTGTATTCAGAAATTGCTGACAAATTTGAAGCAATCAGATAACGCCAAGATTATCTTAATCGGCTCAACTTCCGGCCTCGAGAATAGCGGCACGCAAGAGGTTACGTATGTTGCGTCTAAGTTCGGTCTGCGTGGTTTGGGGCATGCTTTACGTGAGCATCTGCGGAAATACAGCATTACCGTGACCTGTATTAATCCCGGCGAGGTTGCTGCCGAAATAGACTACGAGGATGGTGTTGAGAGAGCGATTGAAGCATATGCGGGCACTCGCATCCCCGTCCGAGACTTAATATTGATAGTGAAATGTCTAATGGAGCTATCTAAAGTATCATGCGTCAAAGAAATTGATATGCCGGCGATTACCGACCTAAATGCGTAGGTGCGGCGCAGCCCAACAACTCATTCAACCGGAGCGGAATCAGCTTGTCTCTTATCGAGAACTTGTCGCACGATGCAGTTGATTCCCGCCCGGTTAATTCAAGCGTTAGGCTGCTGACAAGCTTAGATCAACGTAGGAGAAGTTGATGAGCGATACAACAACCTTAATAGCCGTCTTAGAAAATGCCCCCGGCATTATCATTCCCCTTATTCGTGAGGTGCCGCCCCAGTACCTGAAGCGTCGGCCCAGCCCGACGAAATGGTCCGCTCATGAACACGCTTGTCATCTCTCCACCAGTGATGGGCCATTCCTCGCACGCCTCGACTTGATGTTATCTGCTCCCGCGCCTTTTATAAGGTCCATACTTAATTCTCCAGAGGTGGAATCGGGAGCGCTCCTGAGCGTTGATTTAGACGAAGCACTCGACCAGTATGTGAGAGAGCGAGCCAGTCTGGTCAAGAGGCTAAAGGAACTATCGGTGGAGGACTGGCAGCGAACGGCAGAGCATGAAGCATTCAGTCATTATTCGGTATGGATCATGTTCCGGCATCTGCTGACGCACGAGATGTTTCATGCCTACAGGATTGAAGAATTGCTGCTCAAGAAGGACTGGGAATAGGTAGATGCTACAGCAGGTCGCCGCCTAACCAGTCGTTGAACCGGAGCGCGGCGAGGGAGACTTGTATCCTTCCGCCAATGTTGTTCGCCGCGCCCGGTCAACTCCGGCGTTATGTCGCTATGAGTGACATCTAAGGAGGTTTCTATGAACCCTAAGAAGGAAACGCAAGAGTCCGCCAAGAGCACCACCGCGATCAACAAGAAGTCCAAGGGATTCACGGACGAGGAACGAGCCGCGATGAAGGCTCGCGCCCAAGAGATGAAGGCGCAAGCGCGCGCGAACAAGGACAAAGCGGATGGGGAAAATGACGTGCTCGCAGCGATCGCCGCCATGCCGGAACCGGATCGCGCCGTGGCCAAGCGGCTGCATGAGATCATCAAAGCCAGCGCGCCAGCACTCTCGCCGAAGACTTGGTATGGGATGCCCGCATATGCCAGGGACGGCAAGGTCGTCTGCTTCTTCCAAAGCGCGCAGAAGTTCAAAACAAGGTACGCGTCGTTGGGCTTCAGCGACGCGGCGAACCTCGACGAAGGCGCTCTGTGGCCGGTCGCCTACGCGCTGAAGGAGTTGACTGTCGCCGAAGAGGCAAGAATCGTCGCGCTTGTGAAGAAAGCGGTGAGCTGAAGACTGATCGCAAGTGTAGGAGACCCCAAGAATCGACGTGGAGGTCGCGGCATAACGACGGCCTGCGCCCGACCCGAATCAGCGTTGATGTCATCCGCAGGGTCGGATGCTGCTCGCAGTTGTGGGCGGGCGGATGAGGCGCTTACTTCCGATAGAGAGATGCAGATGAGTGAAAATAATGCGAAGGTGCTTGGGTGGGGTGCGATTATCGCGATCATGGTCATTGTTGCGGTCGTCATGGGTGTGCTGCTCGGCTTAATGAACAAGCTGTTCGGTCTCTCACAGAGATGGACGACAAGCGGCTTTGGAGCAGCCGTCGGTATCGTGGGAGCATTCTTGATTGCGCGACGGCGGGCAGCACTTGACCAACGGAAGAATCGCTGAAGTCGAACATCGCGCCTTGTATGTTGACTAAAGATCGGTTGATGCACATCTTTGTTCTCAACCGCGTGCTCAGGGACGCTTGAGCACCAAGGCATCGGTGAAGTTCTTAAGCGCCTGAGGCCACAAAGAGCCTGTGCGTTAGATTAGCTCCCGATGCCCTTCTTGTGTCACACAGGCCGAAGGGTATCTGAAGCCTCTCCACCGCGAGAAGAGCTTGCATCACAAGGTCGGCCAGCCGCAAGGATACATCTCTTAAGGAGCCGCTTCGATGACACTTCCAGTCCTTGGCATTGACATCTCTAAACTGAAGTTCGACCTCTGCCTCTCGCCTGATGGCGGCAAGTTCCGCCACAAAGTCTTCTCCAACTCACCCACCGGCTTCTCTGAACTCTCGGCTTGGCTCTCAAAGCAGAAGGTCGAGCGCGTGCATGCCTGCATGGAGGCGACCGGCACGTATGGCGACGCACTCGCCGCCTACCTCCACGAGGCCGGTCATCTCGTGAGCATCGTCAACCCGGCAGCCATTAAGGCTTACGGCCAGAACCATCTCTCGCGCACCAAAACCGACAAAGCTGATGCGACCCTCATCGCTCGGTTCTGCGCGGAGCGTCGCCCTCCCCAATGGCAACCATTACCCACAGAAATACGGGAGTTGCAAGCCCTTGTCCGCCGTCTGGACTCCCTGCTGGAGATGCGGCAGATGGAAGCGAATCGTCGAGAAGCGTCCACCGGCGCGGAAGCGGTCACAGAATCTCTGGTCGGGCACCTCGCTTTCCTCGACGCAGAGGTTGCCAGAACTGAGAAGTTGATCCGCACCCATATCGGCAACCATCCCAGACTGCAAGAGCAACGTGATCTGCTCTTGAGCATCCCCGGCATCGGCGACACCACGGCAGCCAAGCTGCTCAGCGAGATACTGGATGTGAAGCTCTATGAGAGTGCACGGCGACTGGCGGCCTTCGCTGGGCTGGCACCGCGTCTTCATGAGTCTGGTAGTTCGGTCAAACGCAAAGCCCGGCTCTCGAAGACGGGCGCTCCACGTCTGCGCAAGGCGCTCTACTTTCCGGCTATTGTCGCAATCAAACACAACCCGCAGATTAGAGCACTAGGCGTGAGGATGAGAGGTCGCGGGAAGTGTCCGATGGAGATCATTGGAGCAGCGATGCGCAAGCTCGTGCACATCGCTTACGGCGTGCTCAAAAGCGGAAGACCATTTAACCCGGAGATGGCAAACACTGCTTGACAGTCAAGACAGTATCTAACGCTGGGGATGAACCGGACGCGCAATCAGCGAGTTTCTTATCTTCAATGGTTCGTGCGCGCCGGTTATCCCCAGCGTTAGGCTGCTCCATATACGGTGAGCCTTGTATGGATAACTATTATTAGGATGACAGAAACGGAGGCGCAGACATGCCACAAATTCTTCAGAACCACTACGTATTAGCCGTCCACGACATCAAGAAATCAGCCAGCTTTTTCGTTGACAATCTCGGTTTCCAAGTAACGGTAGAGCCACCCGGTTGGGTCTTCGTGAAGAAAGACAACTGCATGATTATGCTGGGCGAGTGCTGGGATGCCATACCGGCCAGCGAGTTGGGAGATCACAGTTATTTTGGCTATCTGCGCGTTGATGATGTCGACCGCTATTATGATGAGTTGAAAGCGAAAGGAGTCGAGATAATGTCGCCGCTCTCGGACAAGCCGTGGGGGATGCGGGAGTTCGGGGTGAGAACTCCTGAGGGACACCGCATCATGATCGGCCAATTGCTTGGCGGGGAACATCCTTGAGTTGATGGGAAGGTCGAAGCATCCAGCGGGAGCGCGCAATCTAACAACCCATCTGAGGCGTTCTCTGTCAAGCAGAACTTCACCTTCAAGCCGGATTCTGCGCCGCATAGTTAAGTAAGGATGAGCCTTTCTTGCGCAGCCCCTCCGGATACTTCACCTCATCGTAAGCACTATCTTGACAACCTGTAACTTAAAACGTTTCGAGTGGCTACGGATCCATACCCTACGCTATAAACATCCGGCACGTATCTATAATTCTGCGAACTCTGATCGAACCGCAGCGTGATCGGCATAGCAACTCACTCAATCCGGCCCCGCGATAGCTACTCTTTTATGGTCGATTGCTCCACAATGTTGAAGGCCGCTCGCGCGGGGCGGGTTAATTCAAGGGTTAGACACCTAACATGAGGCATGAATCATCGCGATGCGTGTAATTCATTTTAATTCCGTCGCCTTAGTCTTTATCTTCGCAGCGACTCTCTCTGGTCTGGCGCAGAAGACCCCTACGCCTGCTCCTTCCGCACAGTCAACAGCTTCAGGCGGCGAGCAGCAGGAGCCGATCAAGGTCTTGACGGAGGAGGTGCGCATTCCGGTCTTCGTCACTAATAACAAAGGACACTTTGATCCGACACTCGAAAAAGATGAACTTCTGGTACTTGAAGACGGCGTGCCGCAGGAAATCACAAGCGCCCGTTACGCGCCGGCCAGTGTGCTGCTCTTGATAAATACCTCCGGTGAATTGAACCCTGCGATGAAGACCAATACCTCCAAAGAGTTGGCCGTCCGCCTCGTCTCTCGTCTCAACCCCGATGGTCGCTACGCCGTGCTGCAATACGGTGGGCGGGTCGAAGCGATACAGAACTGGACGACCGATAGAGAATCAACCATCAAGGCGCTTCAAACAAAACTCTCGTCGCTGAGGGGAGCGCACTTGGCGGAGGCATTGCAGGCAGCAGCGGCTCAGTATCGAGAAGCGCCTGCCGGTAATCGCCATCTCGTGCTCATCACGGATGGAGTGGAGGACTCAGCCACGGGCGCGGATGAGTTGAGGGAAGCAGTCGGGAGGTTGCTCGCGGCGAACGTCACCGTGCATGTCATCAGCTACTCTCAAATGGGAAGGCGAGCGATTAAGAAGATTGCTCCGCTCGTGCAAGTCACAGGGGGGCCGAAGCGAAGGACGGTGATGGACATTGTTGCAGAGGTTATGGACCCGTTAGCTAAGTCTAAATGGCCGCCAATACAACTATCTGTGACCATTGATCTTGACTTCGAGATGCGGCGTCAGAGAGATGAGTACGAGAAGGCGATGCGAGATGGTGAGCAGTGGCTGACCTCGCTTGCAATGGAGACGGCGGGAACCATGTTGGTGGCGCAGACCGCAGAGGAAATGTTGACACGATGCGAAGATGTCGCCCGCGCGATAGGTTCACAGTATGTCGTCACGTACAGGCCGAGACGCCCGCTCGCTTCGGCGACGGCGGGGGAATACCGCCAAATTGAGGTCATCGCACGGCGCATCGGGCTGAACGTGCGAACACGTCGCGGCTACGTTGTGGCCTCATCGTCTTCAAGCAGATGAGGTGACAAGCAGCAAGGTGATCGAGCCTGCCGCTCAACTACTCACTCAGCAGGGACGTCTCGACTGAGCGCGTGACTTAAAACGTTTTGAGTGGGGCGAATCCAGCCCAATCGCGCGGTCTTCTCCGGGTATCAGATAAAGATTAAAGAATAACCTTGAGCAGCAGAACTAGGGCAGCCATGGCTGCTAACCCAAGGGCAACGTAATACTTCCATATGAAACCCACGACTTCGGTTGACAGTTGCTGCCGCAGGCAGCAACCATGCT